>NZ_QUHK01000001.1:7621-430041 GCF_003479665.1 Blautia sp. AF14-40 | reverse complement strand
GCTATCAAAAAAATATCATCTTTTGTATTCTTCAAAAACTTTTTTATCTTTCTTTTATATGTTCCCCATGATAAACGCTCAAAAGAATCCATCCAAATATATTTTCCTAGTACAATTGCTAATATCATAAAAAATATTTTATTATCTATAAAATGAGCAAATAACGAAAATTGCACAAAATTACCCTGCAATCATTAAAACATCCTTCAGCGAAGCTCCATGCTGGATCAACCGATAAATGGCCGTAATCCGTTCTTCCTTTAACTGTTCTTGAAGGTAAAAATAACCTTCTTCAAATGTGCAGTATTTACCTTTACACATGCAGCACAGATAATGGGTTAATGACATGATCAACCAGTAACGCTGGATTCCCTGGCTGGATCGGATCTGATATTTGTCCAGCCCCAGCTTCTGTTTACTCTGCCGGAAAAACAATTCGATCGACCAGCGTTTGGCATACGAATCAAGAATCTCCTGCGTAGACAGGGACACGTCAGTGGAAATAAATATCCTCAGCGCCTTTGGATTCCCAAAGCATTCCTCAGGGTAACTCAGAAGAACAACTGCATTTGAAATCTTATTGAGATTTCCTTCGTAACGGTAAACGTAAAATTTCCTTTTGTCAACGGTCACAAGGCTGACATTTGGATCGCTTTTCCGCATATGAAGTGCAAGTTCGCTGGCTTTCTGACGGATGCCCATGTGATAAAGGATACGGTTGGTTTTTAATGCACCAATCGTATAAAATCCTTTTTTCAGGAAGCTTTTCATGAGGTCCACGAACGTATACCAGCTGTCACAGAGAAAGTAGGAAACCACCGGGGCTTCCGGCAGTTCCGTGGCGATATCCTGTACGATTTTAATTTTTGATTTTGTCTTATCGTATAGGATGACCGCATAGTTTAATGTGATTCCATTGCAGGAAAGCATGACGGAAACAACCTGGTGTCCATAATCCTGCCGGCCTTTCAGGTGCGATTGATGAAAATACGCAGCTTCGATGGGATGCAAGGCCTGTGACGAGGGCTTGACATGAGAAGCAATCGTATCATCTACAATGCAGAAAACAGGCTGGCCAGAAGAACGGGCCTCCTGATAAATCAGTTCGACAATGCTGCTTTTCAGAGCTTTTTGCAATGCAGAATCGTTCCATTTTCCATGATTCAGAAAATAAGCTACTGTTGTTCTGTGATGCTGGCTGACAATAGAAAAATCAACGGTCTTACCGCGGTATCCACGGAGAAAGACAGAAATAATAATGGTCATTAAATGTTGGAGATAAATATCCGACAAAAAATGATGGAGTTTTAAAGCTTTTAGGTAATTGTAAATTTTATTGGAATGATGTATAATATTTGCAACAGGCACCCCCTTGTTTGCGTGAGTAGGTTGATGTTCGCACTTCAATTATACATCATTCAGCGGAGGGTGTCTTTATTTTGTGCAAAATTTAGAATTTGCTCATTTATAGTTATTATCATAAAAATTAAATAGTACTCCATATAACATTGGGCAAGTTACCCATAAAAATTCTTTATTTTGATAATATTTGTCGAACTCAAATTCTTTAAAAATTTCTATTTTATTACAAACAATATGATATATTGTTTTAATTATAGCTCCGGTTATAAAAAGCCATATGACAGTAAATAACCCTGACGTTATAATATATTTACTGTTGTAAGAACTATTAATCATAAGATACAATTTAAATAGCCCTGGGAAAATACACATTATTATTGTTTGAAATAATATTCTAGCACAATAACTTCCACATATCTTTTTTCCCTCTTCATCGGTTAAATGTCTCTGCTTTACAATTTCTTTTGTACACGTGGCAACTGAATAAGATAAATTGCTCCAAAAAACACATACTCCAATCACATAATAAAATCCAAAAGAAAATGTTACAAATTTATCCATATAATCTTCCTCGTACTATTACTGGCCTCATTGCGTAAGGTGGTCAGACCCTATAAAGTTCCACCATACTTTTTTATTTGAGCAAACGGTCACTTTGTCTGGTGTCAAATTCTTATTTTTTCAAAATTCCGTTCTTGAGCGACTTCCGGTCGAAAAGTGCTTAGATCATTAAATCCTTTCCACACCTTCTGATTCGCGCAGTAAGGACACCCGCTTGTCTTCTTAGATATTATCTTATTAGGTGATGCTTCCCAACGATGGCCAAACTCACAAATCCAGCTTACTTTTTTTCACTACCATATGGCCATCTTTCTGGATCTTCTACATTTTCTTTATCCCATCGCACCAAAATATCTTGTCAGTCATGTTCCATACACCATTCTTTTAAGGATTTTCCATTCACGTTCCTTTATTCCAAACCTCATACCCCTGCCGTCTCGCCGAGTCATACACCGGTTGCATATTCTTCTGTAAAATATTATAAAACTGCTCCCGTGAATTTCCCTTGCAATACAATTCTCTTCCAGCCCAGATAGAATGTAAATTATCTCGATAGCATCCTTCAAACAATTTATGTATTCCCGGCTTTTCATGAATAAACCCATACAGCAAATACTGATTCTCAGTAAATCTTTCAAAAAACGGATCCCATTTCGGAAGCTTATTACTTTTCGCCGAATTCAAGGAAGAATCCATCGGCATCAAATTCCAAAGTTCATCGTTCATGACAAACGACCATGGAATAAAGTGATCTACATCATATGCTTTTGGCGCGACAACTTCTCCGGTAAACACGTCTCTAACTTCCGTCAGTTCCAGAATACCCTCCCATAGTTTCCGCACATGATTCAATTTCCGCATTTTCTCATCCATCGGCGCCAGTTTATATACAAGACCTGGAACTTCTGGATTATTGTTTTGCAACCATTTGACCTTTTCATATTGAATCCATCCGAGAATCGATACCGTGTTATCCTGAATCATCTTTGTCCAAGATGGCTGAAAATATATTTCTTTTTTGAGCTTACTCCCTGTTCCCAGTGTATACGGTAATATCACAACGTGCTCATTAATTCTCTCAATATATTCCGTCATTCGCCGTACGCTTCCCCAATCTGCTGGTTCTTCCGCTCTATCAAAAAATCCTGCAAGAGCTCTGTACGGAACCATATTGGTGAGCTGCTCTTTTAATGTTTTCAATTCCAGTGCATACTTTTTAATCGCATTTTTAATTTCTACCTTGGATGCATTTGCAGGCAGATTGCTGAGTTCTGATAATTTACTTACAGCTCTCTCCAATCCATCTTTTACTTGTCCATCGATTGGCATTCCGCTCAGATGGATGTGAAACTCGCGGACCGAGTACCATGCATTGCAAATCATTTCATCGATCACCGCATCAAAAGTGGTTTCTTTTACGCCTTCCGCAATAAGCTGGACAATCGCTTCCAACCAATAAAACTTGTAACAATAGGACGGATCTTTCATCATGTGTGAAAACCCTTCAATATCTAATGTATTGTAATATTTCCCATCCAGTTTCAAACTATATCCGATTTTTGAAGTATCAAATTCAACCACTTTTCCTCACTCCTACCCGGACGGACATCTTTCGATATCCAGTATTCTACTATCTTTATTTCTGAAAAGTCTTTTATAAATGCCGCAAAAGAATTTTCTGTAAAATCGGTATAATATCGTTCTTCACGATATCCCTCATATTCTCCATACTTGAAGGAAGTATAAATATATCCTTCTTTCTTTAGGGCACGCATCATTTTATATAGAACATCTTGTAATTCGTCTTTCGAAAGATGTAAGATAGAAGAACACGCCCATATCCCCTCATACTTATTTACGAACGAAAGTTCCGAAAATAACATTTTTTTCACTTCAATTTTGACATATTCTCTGGTAATTTTACAAATTTCTTCCGATCCATCTACCGCATCGACACGATAACCTTTTTCCAGAAAATATTTGCTATCGCGTCCAGATCCACAGCCAAAATCCAAAATATAAGAGCCGGCCGAAAGGCAGGAAAGAAACTTACCCTGTACGGAATGGAACTCAACACTCTTTGTATTTTCAATAAATTTAGTCGCATTTTGATTATAATATTGCAGTGTATTTTCGTCCTGCTCTGTAAATTTTTTTGTTTGCTCCAAGGTCATAGTTTCTTTCCACCCTCACTCATTTTTCTACTCGACAGCACTTTTTGTGAAATATGTCCTAATTTTCTGTTCCTACATTCCTTTTCTAATTTCCTCTATCAATGTAATATCTGCAGGTAACCATTCTACTTCGTTCAGTTTTTCTTTCGTCAACCACTTTGCCGCTTCGTGTTCTTTCAATACGAGATCTCCATTTAAAACTTCACACCAAAAACAATCCATAGAAAGGTGAAATGCCGGATAGTCATACTCAATTGTATCAATATATTCTCCCACTTCTATTTCTGTATCCAATTCCTCCATAATTTCTCTTTTCAAAGCCTCCTGTGGTGTCTCGCCTTTTTCAATTTTTCCTCCCGGAAATTCCCAGCCGCCTTTAAATTCTCCATAACCTCTCTGGGTTGCAAAAATGATGGATTCTCCTGTTTTATTTACTGCTTTTATTACTGCTGCAACAACTCTGATTGTTTTCATTTTACTTTTCCTCCATTGTTTTTCCACTCTGCAAATATCTCAATAAATCTTCTCTTACTGCTGTTTGCATTTTAAATTTTAATTTACAAATCGGTTTTAATACGCCTCTATTATTTTTCTTTTCCGCTTCATGAGCCTCCAAGACATCAAATTCTCCCATATAGAAAAAATTGTTTTCTGCATCCGTCTTTTGAACAAAAAGATGTTTTCTTGGTGTATTTAAAACCTTATCCATATATGCACCATCTAACTTTTTATCAATTTGGGAATCCCATCTAAAAATTACGTTGTCTACGAATTCATCCGCATAATCAGGCTTTCCATCAACATATTCTTTTTCTTCATCTGTGTTTTCTTCTTTATGATACGTGACAAAAATGAAAACATCGTCTCCTAATTGCGACATTCCATACATTGTTGACGACAAATCTTTGCCTGCATTCATAAGCAAACTAACATCTCTTCTTGAGTATTTTTCATAAAGTACAAATGGCACTCCATTTCTATATGGTTTTGCGTACTTATCTTGATATCTGGCTAAACCAACAGCCACAATGTCCTGGACCTGATCATAAAAATCCTTATGTGCCAGGCGTTCTGTATAACTTAAAATTCTCTTTAAACGATTCTCTCCATCTGCTTCCAGAATATCAATCTGATAAAACTTCTCTCTTTCCGTGCTGTTTGTGACAAATTTTCCTTTCAGAACATCACATGCAAGATCAATCTTTTGCGTTGTTATCTCATAACCATATCGCTCTTTGCAGCTATCAATAACTTCAGAATATGTAATTTGATTTTTTTCTAAAAACAATCGCAAAATCTCCAATTCATCTGGTCTGACACCGCTTAATATCGTCTTTGACAAATATTCCAGTGTTGTCTTTTCCTGTTCTGACAACCGAAACAGCTGCTCATTTTTCTCCATTTGTTCTGCAAAAGAATAATAAGTTTTGTATTCCTTAATAATTACAAGAGGATCCATCTCCGCGTTTTCATAAAAATCCAAAAGCATTGGACGTCTTCCGAGACGGTTTTTCAGATTAACGTATCCTTCTTTCATCAATTCTTTCAAGGTGCTTGGTTTGATACAGTCAATCGCATGAAAAATCTTTTCTTTTGCTATTTCATCAAAATGAATGGTAGATGCTCCCGGAATGGTACTATTTCCACTGATAACATATTTCCGAATCACATCCGCATTATAGGTATTGTCTCCGGATAAAGCGACTGGAATCATAAAATTATTGTTGTAATTTCCGATAAAATCCAGAATCACTACATATTCTTTTCCTTCCGCCTTACGCAGCCCCCGTCCCAATTGTTGGATAAATACAATGGGCGATTGTGTAGGCCGAAGCATAATGACTTGATTGACTTCAACAATATCAATGCCCTCATTTAAAATATCTACAGAGAAAATATAATCCAAGGGCTGTAATTCATCCGTTGCATCCTCTTCCCTCATAGCTAAACGTTCAAATGCCGTTTCTCGAAGCTTTTGCGGCGTTTCATTACTAAGTGCAAGCGTTCTATAACCGCGTTCATTGAACATTCTCGATAATGTTTCACATTCTTTATTTCTACTACAGAAAATCAATCCCTTCACACGTTCTCCGCTATAGCTATAATATTGCGCCTGCTCAATGATATGGTCTACGCGTTCTTCACTTGTAAGAAGATTAAAATCTTTTTCTGTAAGGTTCTTTCCTTTAGATGTTTTATCATCTATCAATGCAATATCACTGATTCCAAAATAATGAAATGGACACAGCAAGTGCTCTTCCATTGCTTTCTGTAATCGAATTTCATGTGCTATTTGATGATGGAAAAGTTCATAGACATTTCGCCCTTCTATATGATCATCCCGTTTATCCGGCGTAGCTGTCATACCTAAAAATAACTGTGGTTCAAAATAGTTCATTACTTTCTGATAGGTATTCGCTGGACTATGGTGTGCTTCATCGAGAATGATACAATCAAATGCATCTTTTTCATATTGGAACAAATGTTGATCTCTATTTAGCGTCTCTACCATAGCAAATACAAAATCACAGCCATATTCGTGTTTTCCATCGCCTACGATGCCCATAGAGACAGAATTATTAAACACTCGTTCAAAAGACTTCTTGGCTTGTTTGGCTAACTGCGCCCGGTGGACAAGAAATAATACTCTCTTAAAACCTAATTCACGCATTGCAAATGCTGATGCATATGTTTTTCCAGTTCCCGTAGCCGAAATCAATAATGCTCTTTTCTCACCCTTTTCAATGATTTTTCGAAGATTAACAATAAATTCTTCCTGCATGGAATTCGGCTTTAATTTATATTTTTCAAAAGACGGAATCCTGTCTTTTTTAGCCTCTTCTCGTTGATGTTTGATGATCTCGTAGCGTGCTTTGTAAATTTCATAAAAGGTTTCAAAATCCAAAGCATACTCCGAATTCCAAAACGAATTGAATTCTTTTACAATCTCACTTGCTACTTCACCCTGCACGGTCGATATAATCTTTGTATTCCACTCTATGTTGCTGGTAAGCGCTGCACTTGTCATATTGGAACTGCCAAGGATAATTCTATAAACCTCTTCTTTTTTGAAAATGTATCCTTTGGTATGAAATCCATTATCGGCAGCTTCCACATCATACATTTTTAGCGTAATATTTTTCAATTCATTCAGTTTTGCCAACGCTCTTGGCTCACTAAAATCTAAGTAGTTCGTTGTAAGAATTTGCCCCGGGATTCTCTTTCGCTCGAGTTCTTTTAACGTCTGCAGGAGGGGCGTAATTCCTCCCATTGTGATAAATGCCACACTAATCTGGAATTGTTCACAGCGAAGTAACTCTTCTTCAATAGAAGAAATAACTTTTTTACCCTCTTCTGGATTGTTTGATATAAAACTCGGTTTATATTCCAGATTTGAAGCAAGATTTCCATTGATATAGGCTGCTTCCAACCCTTGATTTATGTTTTGTATTATTTCTTCTTTCACCGTTTCATCCTCTCTGTTCTAACTTTAAATTGTAACGTATTTGACTTTACAATTCAAATTTTTTCATCATTTTCCAGTTTTTACCATGCTTTATAACGTCTCCTGATACGCCCGATCAATCAGCTTCTTTGCCTTCTGAAAATCTTCTGCCGTCTTGATTGACACTTCTAGCTCCCCCGTTCCGTAATGTCCAATCCCGCGGGTATCTCTTGTGAATCCTTCTTCCAGTTCAACAGTGTCCGGGTCGAGTTTCATTCGGAGCAGGATCTGTTTGTTATAAATTTCAATGCAGAAAATGTTCTGCACTTTCTTATAGGCCAAATACAGCTTCAATTGGTTTGGAACAAGATCGTCTCCCAGCGATTCGATGTAGTCACAAAGCGCCGTATATAATGTTTTGAAATGGCTGCTTGCTGATGACAGCTTCTCTAAATGTGTTTTCTGTGTGTATGTACTACTTGTTGTTGAAATGGTTGATGTTTCCGTTACTGGCTTTGCCACCGGTGTGTTCAGATGTTCAAACAGCAACAGATCTTCCCCATATTTCCGATATTTCACCAACTTGATATTCCTCTGCATCTGATTCACTGCATGCACGTCGTATTTCGTAAAATCATTTGCAATACAAATCACACAAGGCACCGACCAATCAATCTGGTCTGCTACTTCCATACCCAGTTTTTCAATCACAAGCAGTTTGAAATCCGCTTTGTGATCCAAAAGCCAATCCAGATAAAATAGTCCTTGATTAATTACATTCTCACTCGTGCTTCTCTTGTATTCGAAAATCACCGGGCTGTTATTTTCATCAATTCCAATACTGTCCATTCTTCCCGAAGTGATCGCATATTCACTTTTCAGAAAGCGAACGCCAAAAAATGTCTCCATATTCTGCTCTATCGTTGTCTGCAATTGTTTTTCCAATAATACCGTGGAAGAGGTGCGCTCTTTCACAACAGTTCCGATTTCAAAAAGTTTTATCTCCGACACCACATATTCTCCTGTTCCTGTCTATTTTTTAATTACTCTCCATTTTTCAAAAATCCACCAAATAGATCCCAATCCCAATTTCCGTAAAATCCCCTCTATGCTCAATTGTCGTTATTTTTGCCTTCAGCAGTTTCCCTGCATCCATCAATCTTGCAAATACTACATTATCTTTTTTCGGAATATACCCCAGTTTTCGCCTCTCGTTCGTAAGAACCAGAATCGCATTCTGATCAAATCTATTGTCCTCGCGCTGAAGAAGCAGATCATCTTCCTCTTTTATTTCACCCAAAACGCTCTGATCTTCCAGATGTGTCGTTCCCGCCACATAGGAATTAAACAAATAAATTTCTCTAACCAGTGGTTTTAAAATTTCTCCCAGTTCATGATTGTCGATCAGGGATACTACCCCGCCTTTGTTAATCTCTAATTCATCCGCCATAGAAAACTCACCCCATTTTTCATCATCTGTTCCAGAAGCTGATCCAGCTCCTGCTCATATACCCTATATTCTTCCAGTTCTTTTTGTAACTCCCGCTTCTTGTTTTGAACCGCTTCCTGATCCTGCAGAAGGAATCGATATTGGTAAGGATTCGTCTCTTTGATCTTCTGAATCTGCTCCTTTAATTTTTCTATCTTTGTGTCGATATCCTGTATTTTGATTTCATTCTCATCCAGATGATGGTCTGCCAGAAATTTATTTACCAAAACTTCCGCCTCTTCCAGCTCCTCCAGATCATTCGCGCGGTAAGAAACTACAATTCTCTGCCATAATTCTTTCAGTTCCGGTATCTCATTTGTTTTCGGATTCATATCCGGATGGATCTGTTTTGCAAGTCTGCGGTACAATTTTTTTATTTTTGCCGCGGTTTCTTCGCTGATGGTTTCTCCACTGTGTGCAATCTCATTTTCCTGTATCATTTCAGAAAGTTTTCGATTGTACTCTTTCATTTCCTGTGACAGATAGTTCTGCAGTTCCGCCTGATCCACCGGTTTTCCACGATTGACGGCCATCTGGCAGAAAGATATGGTCTTTTTCTTTTTGATGCAGGCTATTTTCTGTTCAAATACCGCTGTGATCAGATTGCCAAATTCAGCCAGATATCTGTTCTTCCAGGCATACGCTTCTTTTCGCAGCTTATCCCTTAAAAATAATAACGTTTCATATTCTGAATATCTGTTATCTGTACTTTTTATGATTTCATCCATTACCGTCTCTTTGGACCTTTCTTATTTTGAAATATGCTTAATATGATTATAGCGTACTGTTACCTAAAATACCATTCCAAAAAGAAAAGGCTACAGCTCCACGCAAGCCGTAACCTCTTCTCTAATCTCTCTTCTATTTCCGATACACATTCTTCCCCCGTGCAATCACTTCCTGAATCTCTAGTCCCTGATCCAGTACGCAAAGATCCGCATCATATCCTTCCCGGACCTTGCCTTTTCCTTTCAGTGACAGGATCTCTGCCGGGTTTGCCGTAATCGTCGAAATTGCGGTTTCCAGCGGAATTCCCGCTTTCTCCACGCATTCTTTTACTTCTTTCAACAAACAGCTCGACTGGCCCATACCCATCCGCAGGAATTCTCCCTTCTCATTAAAGATCGGCAGACTGCCCTGACCGTCGGATGAGATGGTGATGTGTTTCGGGTTCACGCCTGCATCCAGCATGCGGCGGATTCCTTTGCACACGCGGACTTCATCACAGACAGTTTCCCAGTAATCGATCTCTTCATTTCCGGTGAAATCGACCGCACCGCCCTTTACGGCGTATTCAATTGCCTTCTGGAACAGCTTCTCGTTCCGGTTGACATGGGTCGGGAGGAACTGGCTGGCCGGGATTTCGGTTTCGCTGATGACGCGTTCGATCAGCTCCATACATCTTGCACCGTCGCCAAGGTGGACATTGATCACTCCCGCTTTCCCGGAAAGAACACCGCCGAGGCGCGTGTCTGCTGCCAGTCGGGCGAATTCTTCGAAGGTCGGCTGTGAGGATCGGTGGTCCGAGATGGCGATTTCGCCGGTTCCGATGATTTCTTCTATCATCATGATATCTTTCGTAATTCCATCCGTCAGTGTACGCACCGGAACCTGATAGCTGCCGGTGTAGCACCAGGCGGACATGCCCTGCTCCCGGAGGCCTTTTGTTTTTGCCACGAGCGCGCACATGTCACGGCCAATGCCGTCAGTTCCGAGGCAGCCGACAACGGTTGTCACACCGAACTTGTTCAGGCCTTCCATCGTCGCTTCCGGGGTGCGGTTGGCAAAGCCGCCCTCGCCACCTCCGCCGAGCACGTGAACATGGCAGTCGACAAAGCCAGGTGTCAGGACAAGTCCGGTTCCGTCTACGGTCTCCGCGCCAGAGAGCAGGCCGTCTGCCGTTATCGTGCCGGCATCTGCGATCTTGACAATTTTATCATACACCGTAAGAACGTCTTTTCTTCCGAGGTATTCCGGCGCATAGACGTCTATATTCTGAAATAATATCATTTTCTCTCACTCCTCTTAAAATCCAATGGCAACCGCAATCAGAATCGTAATGACTGCTCCAATCATCAGTATACCTAAGAATTTCCACATGAATTTGATCCAGTTCGACCACTCGATCTTTGCAATCGCCAGGGAGCCGATCAGACAGCCGGAGGTCGGGACGATCAGGTTTGTGAAAGCATCACCGAGCTGGAACGCAAGGACGGATGTCTGGCGGGATACGCCGAGAAGGTCCGCGAGCGGTGCCATGATCGGCATGGTGATCGCCGCCTGGCCGGAGCCAGACACGACGAAGAAGTTGAAGACCGACTGGAACACGTACATCAGCACGGCTGCGGCTGCACCGGAAAGATCGGCCAGGGCCTGTGAGATGCCGTACATAATGGTGTTGATAACGGTCGGGGTGGTCGGATCGGAACCGCCGAGCACCTGCATGATGCCCTGTGCCATCGCCACAACGAGTGCCGCGCCGATCAGGTCTTTTGCGCCGTCTTTAAAGGAAACGGCAATGTCGTTCACTTTCATGTCGTTCAGATGGAAAATGACACCGATCACACCAGCCACGATTCCCATGATGAAGAACTGGGTTGCGATTTCAGCCATGTAATAGCCTTTTGCCATAACGCCCCAGATGACCCAGACAACGGTAACAGCCAGTGTCACCAGAACTAAGATATGGCCGATGCCGAAGGAATGGCCCTCGTCGATGCCTGTTTTTTCGTTCTGATCACGGAAATACTGGTCGCTTTCGTAGGCAACAGAGATTTCCGGGGTCTTTTTGACTTTTGCTGCATAGAACATGGTCATGCCGCAGCCAAGAGCGGTGAATACGACCCACATTACCATACGGAAACCTGCGCCGGAGAAGACGTCAACGCCGGCGATTCCCTGTGCGATTCCGACGGAAAACGGGTTCATCCAGGAGGATCCGAAGCCGATCTGTGTTGCCACGTACGTAACGAGCACGGCAATGACGGTGTCGTATCCGACAGCAACGAACAACGGGCAAAGGATCATCGTGAACGGAAGGGCCTCTTCTCCCATTCCGAACACGGCTCCGCCGAGGGAAAACAGGACGAAAAGGACCGGAATCAGCAGTTTTTCGGCTCCTCTTGCCTTGCGGATCAGGCCGATCAGGCCCGCCTCAACGGCTCCGGTGCGGATCATGATGCCAAAAGCACCGCCGACTACCATCAGAAATGCGATGATTTCGATAGCGGAGCTGCTGATAATTCCGTTATACATGTAATTGAAAAATCCGGTTCCGCCGTCGCCGCTGAACAGTGCAACACCTTCTGTGACCGGTTTTCCTGCAGCATCGGTCAGATACTGGAAGCTTCCGTCTTTGATGACGGTACGGGTCTTTTCTACCCCGTTCATCAGGTACGTGACATCCTCCGTCTCGTAATAGCCTTTCGGGACGAGGAAGGTCATGACGGCCGCGATAACTACCACAAAAAAGATGATAATGTAGGTATCCGGCACGTTAAATCCCCTGTTGAATGATTTCAGGCCTTCGCCTTTCTTTTTGCTCATATTTTGAGATTTCCTCCATTTGATATTCTATTCTCGTTTTTAACGCGCATGGATTAGTGTACCATAGATCATAGAGGAAAGTCACTGAAAAAATCAAAAAAGTAACAGAAAAATTTTCCATTCGGATTTTTCTGCCTGCTGTGTGCAATGTCATGCATAACGTGATTGTATAGAAAGACAAACAATTTCTTTTTGGGTTTCCTGCTTCCCGTCTCTTATGCTATACTTGGAAGGTTGTTCTAACAGTAATACAAATCTAATACAGAAAGCGAGCTTGATCGAGTAGGAGGCGGCTTTCGCCGCCGACCTCTCACACCACCGGACATGCGGTTCCGCATCCGGCGGTTCAGTTAACTTAACATCTTGTTTGACAAAAATATTCCTCTGCTGAGAGTAACCCGAACTTTTTCAGACGTGCATTTGACATTGCATAGCAAATAGTTTCTGTACGACAAACCCGAGCATATCCATGGAACCCTGCCGCACTTTTTGCATTCTTTTTACTAACACCCAGTTTTACCAGATTTTTATATCTGGTTTTAGGATTTTTCCAATGTTTCCATATGCACATTCTGAACCTGTACCTAATAACCGTATCGAGTCTTCGGGTTGCTGTAAGAATTGAGCCAATTTTAAAGTAATTGATCCAGCCTCTTACCACTTCCGCTATCTTTTGGGCTTTATATGAGTTACTTACACCCCACTTGCGGCTCGTTAATTTTCTGACTTTCTTCATTACCTTATCCAATGACTTTTTAGGGACTTTTATCTTATATTTCTTTTCTTGAAACTGATAATAGAAGGCAAATCCCAGATATTGTATTTCTGTGGGTCTCCCCATTTTACTCTTGCCCCTGTTCACTTTCAGCCGCAGAACATTTTCAATATACTTCGTGACCGATTCCATTACCCTTGCCGCAGCTTTTTCGCTTTTGACAAAAATAATACAGTCATCTGCATATCGTGCAAATTTAAGTCCTCGGCTTTCAAGTTCCCAATCCAATTCATTGAGCAGTATGTTAGCGAGAAGTGGTGAAATATTTCCCCCTTGTGGGGTTCCGATTTCTGTTTCTTCTATCTGTTCTCCAACCATAACTCCACTTACTAGAAATTTTCGGATTAGCGAAAGTATTTTTCCATCCTTAATCTCTTTGTTCAAAACAGATATTAACTTGTCGTGTTCTACCGTATCAAAAAACTTTTCCAAGTCAATATCCACGACCCAGTTATATCCTTCATTCATGTATTCAACTGCTTTTAATACTGCCTTCTGTGCACTTTTTCCGGGTCTGAATCCATAGCTGTTCTCATGAAATTTTCTTTCATATATAGGTGTTAATACCTGTGCAGCTGCTTGTTGTACCATGCGATCTGTGACAGTTGGAATACCAAGTTTTCGTTTGCTTCCGTCTGCTTTAGGGATTTCCACTCTCTTTACTGGCATTGGTTTGTATGACTGATTTCTTATACTCTCTCTGAGTTGCCGTCCATTTACTTTCAAATGAGAAAGCAGATCGGCACATTCCATTCCGTCTATTCCTGCCGCACCTTTATTCTTTTTCACCTGTTTGTAGGCACGATTCATGTTTTCATTTGACAGAATGCGTTCTATAAATATTCCTTGTTCCTCCATGCACTGTTTCCTTTCCTTTTCGTGAGTTCCGACCACTTAGTACTTGTGGTACTCCTCTCGGCATGTGTTTCGTCTAAAACTCTCAATTAGGACGTACTCCAGATGATTAACTGTTCTGTCCTTTGCTCCATCCGGTTTCCCGGACTTCTTCGCTACTATGACATCTGCTGACTTCCTATGATTCGTTGTTACTATGGCTGATGAAACCACTCATAGGATCTCCCCGGTTAAAATACGCTATCTTTCCCATCACCTATCCGCCATGTCTACTACCAGTCCTCTGTTAGCTATTGGACTTCAACTTGTTCAGCAGTCTTATCCGAACTGTAAGCCTTATACATGATTTCTGTCCGTCGGACCAATGGTTTGCCTCAGGCTTCCTTCAGATTCCATTTTACAATGGACACCCTTGCCTTGTTGGCTATGTGCTTCCCGCTAACAGGCGCACTTAGGACTTTCACCTTTAAGAATAACGTTCGCGCCGGGCGAACTGACATCCTCCCCCGCCTACAGAGGCGGGGGCTTCCTTTCGCAAAAAGCGAACCGTCGGTTCTCGTTCGATGACACCACTGTGTCAAGCATAAGCGAGCTATCCCCGTGTGCCCCACGGTTTTTTCTATATTCCTGTCACTGCAGGCTGTACATAAGACGCATACCCTCATTCCGGATATTGACTGCCGCATTGACATCCCTGTCATGGTGTGTACCGCATTTCGGACAGATCCATGCACGGATTCGCAGATCCTTCGTTTCGGTATTCTTATACCCGCATACACTGCACAGCTGGCTGCTTGCAAAGAAACGGCCTACTTTCACCAGCTGTTTTCCCTGTTCTTCCATTTTGTACTTCAGGAAATTCACAAATATCCCCCAGCCGTTATCCAAAACGGATTTGCCAAAGTGCAGCGCCTGTGACATTGCTTTCATATCGAGATCTTCTATACAGACGCAATCATACGCATCTGCAATCTTTCGCGATTGTTTGTGTAAAAAATCTCTGCGCTGGGCCGCTACTTTCTCATGCATTCTGGCAACCCGGATCCGCTGCTTTCCACGGTTTTTGGAACCTTTCTGCATTTTTGAGAGCTTTCGTTGTTCTCTCTTTAATTTCTGTTCCGCTTTTCTGTAATATCCCGGATATTCCGGTTCTCTGCCTTCGCTGTCCCTGTACAGTTCCTGCATGGAAAAATCCAAACCAAGAAATTGATGCATGGGCTGTTTTTGTACTTGGTTTTCGTACTCGAACAGAACGCTTGCATAATAGTCCCCGCCCGGATTTTGACTGATGGTGACCGATTTGATCCGGTAATCTTCCGGTATCGCTCTGTGCTGTTTGACCTTCACATACCCTGCTTTTGGAAGCTTCAGGTGCCCATTTTCAAGGGCTACCGTGCCCTTCTGGTTATTCGTTGTATAAGAAGCGCGGGTTTTATGTCTGGATTTGAATTTCGGAAATCCAACTTTCGGATCCCGGAAGAAGTTATTATATGCCTTTTGCAGATTCATCTGTGCATTTGCAAGGGCTAGACTGTCAACCTCTTTCAGCCACGGAAATTCTTTTTTGTACTGCGCCGGGGTATTGTTCCGTTTCTTTTTCGTTTTCTCGTAATATTTGATTTTATCATCCAGCATTTTATTATAGATGAACCGTACACAGCCAAACGTTTTGGCAAACAGTGTTTTTTGTTCCCTGTTCGGATATATCCTGAATTTATATGCTTTGTTTGCCATAAGACCTGCCCCTTTTGCGGCTTTTTTCTCCCTGTGACTCAATATATTTTCTGATGACTTCTATTGGTGCGCCGCCTGTTGTAAGCAGGCAGAAACTCTGGCTCCAGAAACATTCTTTCCACAGTTTCTGCCGTATCTGCGGAAATTCTTTTTTCAGGAGTCTGCTGCTTGCACTTTTATATGCATTTATGAATTTGCTGATTTCTGAATTTGGGTGCGCCCGAAATAAAATCTGGACATGATCTTTATCATAATTCCATTCCTGCAACATAATGTTATACTTCGGTGCAATATACACAAAGATTTCCTTTGAACGTTCGGAAACCGTTTCATCAAAGACCTGCCTGCGGTATTTGACAACAAGGACAAGATGGTAATACAGCAAAAATACCGAATGTGCATTATTGTCTAATTCCATATATGTTCAGCCTTTCTTTTTTTCTTCGACTGATTTTATTATAACGCTTCTTATCCTGTATTTCAATATTTTATGACGGACGCAATTCATCCCCCACTTTAGAAGTCGGGGACTTCTTGCTGAGCATAGTTAAAAACTGAAAATGATACCTTCTATATTGTTTGCGATGAAAAAAGCGTATATCTGGTTACAGAACAACTTCCCATTGATATGGATTTAGCGCTCATTATTGATGACACGATAAATCAGTATAAGCATAAAACTCCTATGCCACTCAAGTCAAAGTTTAAAAAAATTTTTGATGATGCCTGGGGAAAGGCTCATTTGATGCAAATGGAAGATCTGCCGGCTGAAGAAAAATATGCTTTCTCTCTCTTTTACAAAAAGGCAAACGACACCATGACAGATGAAGAGAAAGAAAAAGATGAGTGGAGTTGGGATGATGAAGATCCTGTTGCTGATAAAGCAGACTTTTTGTACAGCTATAAACTCGCTGCTGACGTATTACAAAAAAAACGGTTATAGCTATGAATACGTAAAATTCGTTGCCGAATTAGACCATCACGATGTGCCAACTTTTAAAAACGATCTTGAGTGGTTGTATGACGGATTCTTTTGGCGGAGCACAATGGCAAAGTATATGTAATATCAAATGAGGAAGAAAAAATGGAAATAAGAGAGATGCTTTCTGAATCAAGAGCTGAATTCTCCAGGCAGTATAATATTCCTGTGCGAACTTTGGAAAACTGGGAATCCGGTAAGAGCAGCTGTCCTGAATATGTTCGTCAGCTTCTTGAAAAAGCTGTAAGGGAAGATGTGATGTCACAATAAAAATATCTAAATAGGGTGTACGTTTTTATACATTGTCAAATGGACAATAAAATGTTAAAATAAAGTCAGAGATTCAATTATTGAACAAAATGTAGACCATATCTAAGAAGTTATTTGTACAAAGAGGAAAAAATGAGTAAAGGTAAGAATATTGCTTATGTAAGAGTATCAACGGTTGAACAAAATGAAGCCAGGCAACGAGAGGCACTGGGAAAATATAATATTGATAAGTGGTTTATTGAGAAGGCATCCGGTAAAACGATGAAAAGACCTAAACTTCAGGAAATGCTGGGGTTCATTCGTGAAGATGATGTCGTATATGTGGAAGAATTTTCCAGACTCGGCCGGACTGCATATGATCTCTTAAGTATCGTGAAAAGAATTGAGAATACTGGAGCAAAGTTCGTAAGTCTCAAAGAAAACTTTGATACATCGACACCGACAGGACGTTTGCAGCTCACCATGATGGCAGCCATTGCAGAGTTTGAGCGAGAAATGATTCTGGAACGGCAGCGGGAAGGAATAGCCATTGCCAAAAAAGAAGGACGCTACAAAGGAAGAAACAAAATCGTTGTTCCTGGAATCGAAGAATACTATAATCGTTATATGACCCGACAGGCAACGAAAACGCAGATTGCAAAAGAATTGAAAATAAGTAGATGTACGCTTGACCGCTTGTTCCGAGAATATAAAATAAGTCAATGAAGAAATGGAGGCGCAATTTATGTATGAAAAAAATATTAATATTATTATGGGAAACCAAATCGCCACTTCATATGTTCGGAAAAGGGATTGTTATAATCAATTGAAAGGTTTCATGCAGCATGAATATCCTGGAAAGATTTGTGCTTTATATGGCCTACGAAGAACCGGAAAAACAGTAATGATGTATCAGTATATATCAGAACTATCGGATAAAGACAAAGAAAAAACAGTATATATTCTTTGCCTACGGGAATGTGATATGCTTGAATTGCGGCAGGCAATGGAAGATTTATACGATAAAGGCGTTCGCAACTTTTTCCTAGATGAAATAACGGAAGTTACAGACTTTCAAAAATATGGAAATACTTTTTCAGATTATTTTGCAGCAAAAGGAGCTAAAATCGTTATCGCTGGAACGGACTCATTGGGAATTATGCTTGCGCAATCCGATATTTTATATGATAGGATTCAAATGATACATACATCCTATATTCCTTTTGCGGAGTTTTCAAAACTTATCGAAAATGATTCCGTAGATGAATATATTGAATACGGAGGAACATTAACAAAAAGTCCATATAAAACATTGCAGGCCAGCGAAGAATATCAAAATACCGCTATTGTTGGAAATATTTTACATTCATTGGAGAAAAGCGAAGATGCAAGAAGGTATGGAGCTGCAATAACTGAGTTGTACGAACAGAATGAATTGAAATCTGTTTTGAATAAAATGATTAATAAGTTCAGCTATTACACTACGGTCAAAGCAGTTAACAAGTGTTTTAAAAGTGCCCCGCTGTATTCTACGATCCATAATATTCAAGAACCATCTTATGTGTCACTAATTAACACGGAAGAAGCCAATCAGGCAACCAAGAATGCTTTGGGAATTAAGGATTTGGATGAAATGCAAACGTCTTTAAGTAAGCGACATCTGGATGAACTAAAGAATTACTTGTTGGAACTCGAACTATTTCTCGAAATTCCATCATATATTTCATTGAATAGTGGGGAACGTTCTGAAGATTTAGAAATTTTTATGCAACCAGGTATGATATATGCCCATTCAACTGCTTTGATCAAAAATTTGGCGGATGATTCTATGTGGAAGGATACTTGTGGTATAGCTGACAGAAATTTATTTATTTTAAGAGCAGATCATTTCGTAAAAGGAATTTTACTTGAAAATATAATTCTTGCGGAAACATATAAAACATTCCAAAAGATTGATCTGGATCGTTATTACGTATCACAATTAAGCATCACCTTGAGAAACAACAACCAGCATGTTGAAGCTGATATGATACTGGTTGATAAGCAAAAAGGAGAAAGCTATCTGTTTGAAGTAAAATACTCTAATCAGATCGTAATAGATCAAACAAAGCATTTAAGAAACACTGATTTTTTGGAATATATAGATGAAAATTTTGGAAAGGTGAAAAGCCGTTTGGTACTTTATACGGGAGCTTCTTCAAAACAAAATGATGTACTTTATTTGAATGCAGCAACGTATTTAAAACGACTTTCGATAGTTTCCAATACTCCACGGCCAGAGATAAAACAATTACTTAATGAAAACTGCAATACTTCCAAACCAAATCTCAAGACTACATCAAGAAAGAAACCACGTAAACTATAATGAATAGAGAGCTATCATAATCACATTAACTTTAAAATCCGTGTCAATTATTGACACGGATTTTTTTCATAGACGAGGAGTTGATTTTTTAATATTTTTCTTTTTAGGTTGATCGGGAGACATATATATTTTTTTTGATTTAAGGATAGATCTTGATTGATGGACTATTAATTTGTTTAATTCAGTTACTCTCCATTTTGGTAAACCGTTTGATGAATCAGAAAATTCAAAGTCCTGTAAATTTCTTAGATCTGATCTTATATCTGGAGTCATTACCATGGCTGCAGTTTCTGAAAAGTCTGTACCGATTCGTGGAATTTTTTCGCTCAAATAGGAATCGAGATCACGAAAATCATCTTCCATTGCGTATGGTAATAAACTTTGATTGTGATCGAATACAGGTGCCATTTTTATCGGTTGAAGAGTATCAGTTTGAAATAATATTCCATAATTTCCTTTGTGACGGTCAGTGTTGACTATAAGGGCATCTAAAACTAGCATTCTACGAAAAGCGTTTTCGCTACCAATAGAAGAAAAGTATTGCAGGGTTTGGGCAATACCGGCTTCTACTCCGATGCATTTATAAATTGGAGCGAAACCATATTGCTCATTTGTAAAAAGCGGACATTTAGAGGCTTTTTTTTCATGGTAATTTACAACATCGTATGGAACGGAGTCTGGACAAAATACAGCGGCTAGTTGTGAAGCATACATCTCACTGTATGGCTCAAGCCCAGCATTCGCACCACCTTCAGACCCTCTTTTCATGAGGAAAATTTGATTGTCTAAACGAGTCCAACACTTTGCAAAAGTTCCATCAGTAGAAAATTCAGGGGAAGCTGTTGAAAAATGTTCACCATATAAACCACCTTCAAAGGCTATCCGAGCAACAACGTCATCGAAAGGATTTTGGAATAACGAAACATTATTCCAGGAAAGATGACTCTTTGCTGGACGAACCCAAAACGTATCATTTAAAGTTGCAGCATGTGTAACTTGAAGAAAGCCTTCTAAATCATAACAGTTGCAACGCTTAAGCAATTTTTCAATGTGCTGGCGATTGCTAGGTGCTCTACGATTTTCGATCCAGTCTTTAAATGTTTTGAAACCAATTGGTAATTGTGAAAATATATGATGAATTTCAAAATATAAGTCATTAAATTCATCTCTTGTACAGCTTACAGTTGCAACAATATTATCTTTATTCATTAATTCATATTCGTTTGTATTAAAATATGATACTGACATTTTTAAATCACCTCCGTAGTAATGGAACTATATTAATTTTATCATTTTCCTCAAAATAAAACAACAACTGTAAATGTGGAAGAAAGCTATTTATTATTTTTTTTCTGTGAAGCTTTATGCAGCTGTTCTATTTTACGCTGTAATATTTTCATGCTGTCAATATCTGATTGTGCAGCAAGTGTTCGAAGATCTTCTAAGGTCCACTCTTCTGTTCCTGCTGCATCGAGAAAAAGCGCAGCCTGTTCTTCAGAATGGGATGGATCATAAATGTATTCCTTTGCAAGTCTCTCACGTTCAGCCTGTTCTTGAATGTCTAGTTCTTCTTTGCGTTTTATTTTAGAGTCATGAAAAAAAGATGACCAGCTTATTCGACGTTTAACGGGAATCTGTTCAAGCTGCTTCTCTTCTTCCTGGGCAATTTCATTTTCTTTAGCTTGATATACTTCCAACTGCTTTTCAAGTAATGTATTGTTACCGTATAAAATATGGGCTATTGCATTTTTCTGGTGCGGCTTTAATTCAATATCTGGCGTCATGCCAGGAAATGTCAAATGAGAGCCTTCATATTCCCGTGGACGAACAGAATTGAATAGTTCGTTATACGTTTCTACAATCGTATGTCTTCGTTCCAGATCACGGAATATCCAGTCTTTAAACGCTTCTTTTATGTTTTCCTGCTTTTGACTTGCAATAGTCGTTTCTTCCTTATTCAGTACCCTCCTTTCATCAAAGGTATCATAAATTTTTATGTCTTTCAAATTTAAGGTATCTTCCAGCAACTTATACGCAGTTACTCTTGTGGTTCCAAATGTGGTATTTGCAAAAGAGCGGGAAGTTTCAGCATTTTTTCCGGCAATGTTCCATGTACTTGTTATATTCGAAAAACTTGTTTTTACAGCACCAGGATCTAATAGATAATGTGGTGTTTGAAAGACTTCCCCCATGAAGTCATCTATATACTTCGGATCAATCCATGTGGCACCAATCCTGATCTCTATCTCTGAGGCATCGAGATTTTGGGGCTGTATCTGTTTAAGTGCCTGCACATTAATGCTAAACTCAGGTTTTGTTTCTGCGTAAGATATTGCAATTTTGAGTTTTTCCCGGACATTACCGCTTAAATATTCATCTGCAGTCTCCCATTTTCCGGTGATTGGGTCTTCAAATATGACACCGCGAAGTTCTTCCACAATTTCTTTGGTATCTTTTCCGGAAAGTTCACTCATATACGGAAGATCAACAACAGCCTTTTCTGAAAGAGATACGGTCAATGCTTCACTGGCTGTGTCAACGCTTGTAACAACTTTCTCCTGCTTAATTGTACGCTTTTGGAATATAGCAGCCTTTTCCTTGAAATTTCCTTCTTCATCAAGGTTTTCTAATGAGCAAATCAGAGAATAACTGGAATCCTGATCAAATGCGATTCTGTTTGCACGCGAATTCAGTATACCGAATTTTGCTGTATATCCATCATACAACGCACTCAGTTCTTCCTGCTTTTGTTTAATGTCTGCATCGGAATACTCATTCAGCTGCAAATTAATTAACGCACGAGTACAATCCCGGATGCCGATCATTCCCTTGATCCGCTCTTTTGCTGTGGCCGAAACGTCAACAGGACGCATAACAGAATTTTCCCGGTAATAAATTTCCTTTCCAACAACCGTAAAGCTATAATTTTTGACGTTCGGATCTGCAGAAAGTAGCTCTTCTAAGTCCTCCGTAAGAATCTCTTCCGGATCAATCGCATCAAATTCTCCATTGATATTTTGCAGAGACTCCTGTAATTGTTCTTCAAACGGTTGCGAATCATCTGCTGTGCAGGTACTTTCCATTCCATAAGGACCGGATACCATTTCCATTTTTCCAACAATTTGTTCTGGATGTTCAACAAAATAATTGTTCATGGTAATGTCTGATCCATCTTTTCCAAGATAGACCCAATCCGGATCAGAAACAATCATATGATCCCGTTTTTTCAAAAACAAAATATCGGATGTTACTTCTGTTCCTGCATTCGATTTAAAGGCTTTATTTGGAAGCCTGACAGCACCAAGTAACTCGGCCCGTTGTGCCAGGTATTTCCGCACTTCCGGATTGGACTTGTCCAGTGTTCCTTTGCTTGTGATAAAGGCAACAATACCACCGGGACGTACTTTATCCAGTGTTTTTGCAAAGAAGTAATCATGGATCAGGAATTTGTTCCGATCGTATTTCTTATCTACCACCTTGTATTGTCCAAACGGAACATTTCCAATGGCAAGATCAAAAAAGTTATCTGGATATGTAGTTTTTTCAAAACCACATATCTGTATGTTGGCATGTGGATACAGCTGTTTGGCAATCCGTCCGGAAATACTGTCCAGTTCAACTCCATATAAGTTGCTTTCTTTCATGGAGTCCGGCATCATGCCCAAAAAGTTTCCAACTCCCATTGCCGGTTCCAGAACGTTTCCTTTGGAAAAACCCATTCGTTCCAAAGCACTGTAAATTTGCCGGATAATCACTGGACTGGTATAATGTGCGTTTAAAGTGCTTTCCCTGGCCATACGGTATTCATCCGGCGATAATGCAGCCTTTAATTGCTGATATTCTTCAGACCAGTTTGGTTTGCTTTCGTCAAAGGCATCCGCCAGTCCACCCCATCCAATATATTGACTGAGAACCTGCTGTTCTTCTGCTGTAGCGTATCTGTTTTCCGATTCGATCCGGTTAAGCAGCACAATGGCAGCAAGATTCCTTCTGAATTTCTCTTTTGGAGATCCTTCCCCCAAATGGTCATCACTGATCTGAAAATTGGAAGCTGCACTTTTATCCGGTGCAGCTTTACTTTCTTCTTGTTTTTCTTCGGTATCTGGCGTCGTTTCGTCTGGAATAGAATTTTCAATGTCTCTTCCATCTGCAGCAAGTTCATCGGCCCATGCCATGGCATCTTCCAAAGATTCAAAAGTTTCCAATGGCGGATAACCTTCTGCATCATAAATGGAATATACGGCATTTCCTTTGTTGATCCACAAAAAGACATCCGAAAAAAGCCTTGCGCTCCATTTTGTTGGATTTCCAAACGCATCATCTGCCTCATGTACCACCTGCCAGGATAACCGTTGCAGTTCTTCCCCATCAAGTTTGGCACCAACTTCCGCTTCATGTCGATCAATGTCTTCTTCAGCAAGAATGTCGATATAATAGTCCTCTACTTCAACTTTATCTGGCTTATGGTCAAATTCAAAGACTCGATTTTTACACTGAACATAATAAAAGTCCGGATCATCAACACAATTTCCGATCAGATATTTAACGTTTCCAGATTCCCACTGGTTAATCAGAATGCAGAGATGGCCATCCAGTGTAAGCTGTTCCTGTACTACCTGTTCTTTTTCATGCTGCAGGTTTCTGACTTGGTTTGTAAATCCATCCAAAATAGTTGGGTGGGTGTTTAAGATCAGTGTATTGCTCCATTCTCCTTCTGTAAGGATGGAACTCGCCCATTCTTTGTTTCTTAGAGAAAACCGACCTTCCTTCCATGCCTGCACAATGGTATTGGCCAAAACAAATTGTACACAGTCTATGCCGTATTTTTCTACAATTTCAGATACCGTATTTTGTGGAACGGAAAATCCATTGTATTTTTCGGCAATCTGTTTTTCGATCTCCTGTTTGCACTCTAACCGGATTCCGTTATTCAGCCGGGTAATTTCGGCTTCTTTTGCCTTTTTTTCCTGTTCTTTTTTATAATTCTTATACTCTTCTTTTTCCTGTGGTGAAAAGTATTTGTCTGCATAAATCAGCTCGCAGATTCTTTCTTCTACGACATTCCAATTTAAAAGGACTTTTGTATATGGATTTAAAAGGCTTCCTTTCTCCAGGAGAATACCTTTCGCATCATGTTCACTGTTGGAACTACTATTGCCAGGTAACGCACCGGATTGGCCACCAATCCCATATTCTTTTTTCAGAAAGTCTGCATTTTCTTTCTGGTTATGCAGGTCCATGAAATATTCGTAGATTCGAAATTTTCCATCTGCAAAACCACTTCCAATGCAAAGGGCATAGTCGATTTCGTCCTGTGTGATGAAATCTTCCTGTCTGACATCTACCGTATCATGAAGTGGAAAATGAATTCTCTCCCTGTCAAGATCCGCGATTTCGGATAATAGATATCCTGGAGATTTCACAGTTTTCGGCTTTAATTCTCCATAGGAAATCCGTGCATCGACATCTTCCAAAAAGCTTTCCAGCTGTTCTCTTCCTTCATGCGTAGAAAGAAGAGTTTCTATTTTTTCTATACTGTTAAGTTCTTCCGGTACATCATCTATCCAATCACGGAGAAAATAGCCGATCTGATAAGATACCCTCTCCATCTCTGTTTTGTCTACGAGTGCTGCCTCGTTCGCATCCATATACAAGCCATACGTAATCATGGCGTGAATGTACTTTTCGATTTGATCCCAGCTTAATGTTGTAACTACAGATTCCGCTGCCTGCATACCATAACCGGCAGTCATTCCGTTTTCATCAAACCATACAGATATTGGATGACCGTGTAATTCAAAACCTTTGCCGACCTGACTATATTCTTTTTTCAGGAAAGCAATTATTTCATCGGTACTTTTTCCTTCGGTATATTTGGCGTAAATCCGTTTCCGGCTATCTTTTTGCCCGCCACCACTTCGGATGATTACTTCAAGATCGGTTTCCGGCAAATAGAAAGCAGCGGGCATAGTATATTTTTTACTTGCTTCCGCTGCTGTAATTGATCCTCTCTGTTCCTCTGCTGATGGAAACAGACTTAATTGTGTGTATGATTCCTCTGGTTTTACAAAATTGGTCGGCTGTAAATCAGTTCTTTCAGTACGACTTCCTCCGCCCGGCTCTGGATGCTGTTCATCTTCTTCACCCAAAGCATCTGATCCTGTGCTTTGAGCTGTTCGTTTACTCCTTCTTTCTCCGCCATCTGGGATGTCAGGACTTCCATCCTCTCTCTTGCCTGTTCCTGAATCTCGAGAAGATGTGCTTTCAGCGTTCCTTCCAGAAACATTGCTGTTCTCGCCCCATCGTATCTCTCCCTCAGAAATTTGTCCCTCAGAAGTCCGTATTTCGTTACCATTCCCTCCGGTTCCGGATTTGCTTTCAGTTTCGGAATCAGATAATCTCCCATCTGTTCGTATTCCAGGTCCATTTTGTTTTCCTCCTTCAATATTATCTTTATCTTTGGAATTACCCTCTTGCAAACTTTCACGCTTTAAAGCATTATATCGCGGTTGTGGTGCATTTGCAAGTTCTTTTTTGGAGATTTCTTTTTCCTGTTCTTTCTCGCGAAGTTTATCATAAATGCGTACTGTTTTTCCGATTTCTGCAAGAACACCTCTGGCAGAATCATTAATTTTTGTTCCTAATACTGACAATGTTTTAATAGAAACAAACTGATTGATATAATCAAATGAAAATTCATGATCGGAAATTTCTATTTCACAGGCCGATAAAATTGTAAAAGAAACACTTTCCGATATAAGTTTTTTTAAGCAAAGAGCAAAGTCCTGTTCGCTCAGTTTATCAAATCCTATCCTATCCTGTAAATCCGGATAATCAATTTGAAGTTCTGTATAGGCATCCGCCGCGAGCTGATCTGAAATTTCAATAATTCTTTCTTCAAAGGGTTTTGTGCTGTCTGTACTGCCATATATTTGTTCGAGCCTATGCAGTACATCACTTTTATGTTCTTCCCGCAGTTTCCACGCCTTCGGATAACGTCCATTTGGCTTTACAGCATGAACATTCGAAACATCAAATACATATTTAAGCTTATGACCGTATGTTGCAGTATCATCCGGAAGTGCAATTCCTGAAGATCCTTTATTTACCCAGCAGTTCATACGTTTATTCCATATCTCGATGGAAGCACACGCTGTTGCATCCGGATTCTGTGCATAAATCAGAAGCTGTTCTTTAAACGGATATTTATAAATCCGTGCAGCGGAGGTCAGGAACTTCATCCAGGATTCCCGGTTCTGTGAAACCCTTTTAGCTGTTTTTTCTGCAAGATTCACTATGTATTCATATTTATCCATCTTATTTTCCTTCTACTATTGTGGCCGACAATATAATTGCGGCGAAAGATTTGATTGTGACATTGCCTGTTTACATACCCCTCTGGATTCATCTGCAGCATGAACCATTTCACCATTTCCAAGATATATGGCAACATGGGATATATTCCTGTATTTTCCGTTGGCCGAATAAGAATAAAAGATCAAGTCTCCCGGCTGCAGTTCACCATAGCTGACAGTCATTCCTTTGTTTACCAGGCATTCTGCTTCGCTTGCTGCATCCATTCCATTCAGATAAGTAATACCAGCTGCAGCATAACTCCGGTAAACCAGGGAAGAACAATCATACCATCCCGGATCATCTCTTCTGCTTTGGGAATAACCACTTCCTACAGCATTCAGAGCTGCCTGCACGGCAGCATTTCCGGACTCTCCGGCACCTATGCTTTTTTTCCAGGACCAGTCAATCCCACCGGCACCATTTTCGGATGGTGCATAAATGTCAAGCGTCCCATCAAGCTGCGCCAGGCAATCCGCTTTCTCATAGCTCCACCTGGATACGTTCGGTCTGCGGGCGATCATGGCATCATATGCCCTTTCAATAATTTCCCGGTCCGTTGATGCAGATGTTGTTCCATCAAAATATCTTTTCAGGCTTACAACATATTTTCCATCTCTGTTGCCAAAAGAAAGAACGCAGCCTTTCAAAGCATCAGACGCGTTTGTAAAATCAAAACCATAATATTCTGTCAGTGATGTAAGAAGTGGCTGCAGTGTTTGTGTATAGACGTATTCGCACTGGGCTGCCTCAAATGCAATCTTATGTTCTATGCAGATCGAATGCCATGCCCCGTAAAATCCGGCGTTATTTTTTAGTTCTGTGGTCATGCCAAGATATGGTTCAAACGGACCATATGTAGTTGGATCTTTTTCATAGCACCACCGAACAAACGGCCCAAGCTCATAACGATTGTCGAACTGAAATTCACCACATGCATTTCCGCCATCGCCACCAACCTGATCCGGGTTTCCGCCGGATTCATATTTTGCCGCCAGATAACAGGCTCCATCATAAGCGGAAGAAGCACTTTGACGTTCAGCCTTTACCCCAAGAAACAGAAGACTCAAAAGAAGAAAAAGCGAAATAATAGGAAGCAGCAACAAAACATTGGATGCTATAATTTTAATGATGCCTGCGGATATTTTCGCCGTATTAATGACTCCATGCCGAAGTAGCATCCGCTGTTGATAATCAGCCCTTTTTTTTATCTCTTCTTCGTTCCCGGATAACCGGAGGGATTGAACGGTTGTATGGAAGTTCTTTGTTCTCCGAAACCATTTTAAGGATGCTCTAATTTTTCCCTCTTTACGAGAACTTTTTTCATCCTTTTTTCTTTTGCGGTCATTAGAATCTTTTTCATTCTTTCCTGACTTTTCTGTATCACTTTCTTTCCGATTTTTCTTTTTGGCTTTCCGTTTTTTACTTCCGGAATCATCCTCTGAGTCCTCTTCCTCAGCATGATCCATTTCTTTATTCCATTCCTCTACCGCCTGGGACGGTTTTATTTCCTGCCTATCTTTATCTTCTGCCGGATTTTTTTCAGATGTTTTTTCTGTATGTTCCTTATTTTTTATTTCCTTCTTCTGATTGGACGTTTTCTCCTCATCTTCACCAAGAGTTTCCTTTTTCTCTTCTGTTGAAGATTCTTCTGAAATTTCACTATCTTCCGAAGTATTTTTACTCGTGATTTTTTCTTTTTTTCGATTCTTTTTTAATTTTGTCAGATATATAAGTGTTTTTGATTTTTTTAAATCATTCTGGGAGTCCGGCTCATCATCTTCAACCTCTTTTTCTACATTCGCTGCTGTCATACCATGCAGCATGGATGCAGTATTCAAACTTTGATGCTGCTGTCTGAAAGTTTTACTCTGGTTGGATGATAATTCTTCCCCTTTAGAATCTTGTACTGTGGATGATTGTATCCTGCCAATCGTATATTTTCGGCTGAAATCCTTCTTTTTTTCTCTCTCATCCGTATTACTTTCTTCCTCTTCTTGTTGAAAAAGTGTCGGTTTTCCAGACAACGGATTTCCGTTTCGCTTCTCCTCTATTCCAATGCCCTGTGTGTTTTCTGTATCTTGCCGCCGCAGATATTTCCACATGGCCAGACGCATACTTTGTCGTTTTTCTTCTTTTATGTCATTATTTTCCGACATTTCCAGCTGTTCAGTATTCGGGATGGAAGCTCTCATCTTGGCTGCAGCATATTTTTTACCGTGATTTTCCTGAATCCGATTCTCTGATGCAGCCTCAATATTATCTTCCCGTTCTGAACCTGTACTTTTTAAAATAAAATGGGTTGTTTGTTGCTTCTCTTCTGCATGGGAACGTCCCGCTTCTGTTTGCACATATTTCTGTGTTGCCAGTCGTATACTTTTCAACTGCTGTTCCCGGGCAACTTGTCTGTCCGGTTTTTCTGGTATTTTATACGTCTCTGAAACAGGTGCATGGAACTGTGCAGCTTTCGCCTCATATTTTTCACTGGAGCCATTATATACAGGCTGTTCCGTATGTCCAGTGTTTTCCGGCAAGATACTTTGTGTATTTACTTGATTTTCCGGCTGCAAATATTTCTGCGTCGCCAGACGCATATTTTGCAGCTGTTGTTCCCGCGTAATATGGTTTCCTGTTATTTCCTGCGTTTCAGAGTGGCTCATAACAGATCGTATCTCTGACGCAGTATAGATTGCAGAAGTAGCACTGTGTACCGTCTTTTCCACAGATCCTGTTTTAACTTCCCGCTGTTTTGCCTGCCATGCAACTTCCGTGTGCTTGTCTTTTGGTGTCATGCGTTATCCTTCCTTTAGTTTTCCGGCATACGGTAACAACCTTGGATCTTTTCGATATATCCTTTTTTCACAAGAGATTCCAGTATCTCTTCTGCCTGTTTATTGGAAACACCGCATAAAATTCCGGCACCATAGCAATCCAGCCATTCATCACATTCGTCAGCTTCTTCTACTTTATGGTACATGAACAGCTCTTCTTCACTGATTGGCTCTTCTACTTCGCCATTTAAAAGCTCAACAGACTCTTTGTCTGGATCAGTGTCAAATGTTGACACCGAGTCTCTGTTTTCATCCGTGTCAATCTTTGACACGGATTCCAGATCATCTTCATGTTCATCTTGATCCGCTTCCTGGCTGTAAAATACGTTCCGATTTTCGGCAGCGGCTTCATGGAAGTTTGTACTGTAGAAATGATACAGCGGATTGTCCCGGCTAATCGTCGAATCACACTGCAAAATATGCCCGCCCCAGACAATCAAACTCTGGCCCGGTGTCGGATCAGAAAGCGCTTCAAACTCTTTCTGTGATAACTCCATAATCTGCAGCAATTCGTTCCGATCATCACCGGCTTGGTCAAGCAGCACCTTGAAATCGGAGTTTGATACAATCTCCATAATTTTCCGGTTGGCCGTTGCTGCTGAAACGTTCTGCAGACAGATCGTACAGATACCACCAAGTTTACGGTACGTCAGATACGCCTTTTCCAGCTCATTACAACTTGTCTCATGGCGGCAGACATATTGAGCCTCGTCAACGATAAAATGCGTTGCCCTTTGCTGTTCAACGTTGTAGGAAAAACGCTGCGTTAAAACATGCATGATTGTTATCATCAGCGGTTCCCACATCAATTCAGGGATATTTTTCATTCCAAATGCAACAAACCGGCTGCTGGTAGACAGTGTACTTTGTCCTTCCAATGTCAAAAAGCTATGCTTTGTATAAGCCTCCAGTGATCCATACAAATCACGCGCTTCCGGTTCCCGCTGTTTCTGGAAAATTGCTTCCAAATCAGAAAGCACCGGGGATATCGGTTTCTTTTTTGAAAACGTATTCTGATATAATTCCTCAACGCACCGGTAAATCAACGATTTATGGATACCGTTTGGACGTATACCGGTCATGATACTGTACAGAAATGCTTCCATATACTGCAGCTGGGAAAGGATATATTCTTCACGGCCCTTTGCATTCTTTTGCAGCAAAGATTCCGGAATCTCAAGAGGGTTCAGGCGCAGATCCGGATCAGAAAGATCAAAATACTGACCGCGGAATCTCTGGGTGATTCCCTTCATCTCATTCTGCGGATCAATCAGGAAAATATCATCTGTACTGTTAATCAATGTTTGTCCGATTTCCGTAATTTTCAGCAGCATGGACTTTCCAGAACCAGTGTGGCCAAAAATAACACCATTACTGTTTTTCAATGTCTTTCGGTTTCCAATGATCGGATTTCTGGTTTTTTTATTTATACCATACCATGTTCCGCCAGGCTGGATCAGATCCCAGGAATAGAATGGCTGGAATGCCAGATAAGAACTTGTCAGGACGGAACGCATATTATTTACACGCCTCGCTCCGATCGGAAGCAACGTATTCAGTGCCTGAATTTGCTGATCGTAGTAAGGAACAATCTGTATAGAATGTTTCCGGCAGCGGCGTCTGACTTCTGCCGTGTTTGCATCCAGTTCCTCTTTATTTGCTCCACGCACTGCCAACAGGATTCCTACATAGAAGCCATTTTCATCATCTTCCTCGATCTGATCCATATATTTTTTCAGATTGGCCTGCTTCTTTTTCTTTGCATAGGACGGCTCACTATAGAAGTTACCCATACTTGCATTGGCCTGTACTTCCTGCCCGATCGCATTTTCATTGTAGAAATTCGTGTTGCTGATTTTTCCACGTAACACTTCCCGTGGGATATATGCCGTATCTATGGTAAGGCAGGTATAAAACGGAAAATCTGTCAGTTCAAAAATCAACTTTTCTTCATTCAATCTGGTTGGCAGAACCGCAGCAAAAAGAATCCGCATACACTCTTCATCAAATTCCATGTAGCTTTTGTGATTCCGCACAGAATGTGGAAGGATTGAATTGCGAAAATCTCTTCCGGCCTGTACCATATCCTGAAACGGGAGAATAAAACTTTCCTCTCCATCATCTGTGAAAAAGTAATTTCTGATTTTCTGAAACCGCTGCACAGCGTTTAAAGGAACCAATTCCGAACCCATTGCATAAAAGATTGGAAGTGCTGTATGCTCGAATGTATCAAACCATCCTTCCGCTTCTTCTATTGACCGGCAATTTGCACTCACAGTCAAATAACGCTGTTTTCGAACGTTTTCCTGTCCCTTTTCAAGAGATTTTTTAATCATTTCGTTATTGTAGCGGGCCAGCTCTGGATACTCACTTTTATTTTCATCCTGCAACAGAGATTTCTGGAAATTTGTTACGTCCCGTGGTTCACACTGTATTGTGATCTTGAAATCTGTGTCCATGGAATTTAGAAATTTCCGTAGTTGAAACAGGATGCCGTCTTTTTGCTGCTTGTCCTGATCCACATAGTTTAAGTCTGAAAAAGAATACACACGATCAAATTTTCTCCGCTTTTTCCCTGCCCCGTTATTCGGTTCTATTTCAAATATTCCATTTTCGTGTACACCTGCAATATCCAGCATTTGTTGAATACTGGCCGGTGTCTGGTAAACTGGCTGTGTACATTTTTTATATCGGATAAATTCCTCATTCGAAAAAAATCCCATTCTGTTCCATCCTTTCCAAGTATATAAAAAAGTCGGGATTTTTCCCGATCATTATTTTTCTTTTTTCAAATAATTTTTTCTTGCCTGGTTATATTCGTCACTTTTCCAAACAAGTTTGGCTGTGGACTTTCTGTATTTTCTTGCCCGGTAAAACTCTATTGCAGAAAGCCCGCTACGTGACTTCCATACCTGACTGAAAATGATAGCTGCAGCAACAGCAGTTCCAATCAAAAATGATATATATAAGTTCCATCCAAGTATAAAATACAACAAGATAATGATAATACCACAGGAGACAGCAGAAACGGCCATCACACCTAACTCTCTTGCTGTAAGTCCTTTCCAGATGCTATCCTTATATGCACCAAAATCTTCATTCATGTTTACCATAAGCTATGTCCTTCCTACTATTAAAATCCAAATGCTCTTCGAACCATCGCATCCGTACCAGATACTGATCCCGTTATAATAAGGATACCAAGAATAGCTTGAAGTCCTTCCCATCCTTGTGATCCCAACATTCCGCCCAATATATCTTCTGATGCAGTAGGGAACAGCCCACCAGCATTTATTAAAATTGTTCCAAGTCGCATCATTAGCATGATTCCTGTCATTTCAAACAATGCACAAAGAAATGTACGGACCCAGCTTGATCCGGTATGTCCAATTTCATGTGGGCCTGCATAAGTGGAAAGTGCAAGTGGTGCAACAGCCATATAAAAAAACAATTTAAGGAAAACCCTATAAACCGTCCATAATGTAATAACTGCGCCACCCAGGCAGATAAACAAAAACACAAGGCCAAACAGATTTCCAAAAATAAGTCCGGATCCACTCATTTCCCAGTCATCCCCTACTCTTATAACCAGTGAAGCGGCATCTTCCGGAACAATAATCCCAAAAAATGCTTGTTCAATTTCAATCAAAAAAACGAGTATATTCGTGAGATTTAAAAAAACAGCATCCACAAGTGCCAGCTTGATAAAAAACTGGATGCTTGCTTCCATGGTCATTCCGTGTTTAATATCCGTTGTTTCTTTGAAAAAATTAATCATAAAGAAAACACTTACAAGTGTCGCACCTAGAATCTGTAGTGCCAGGAAAATCCGGTATGCTTCATCCCAAAGTTCACCATCTGCCAAACTTTTTGGATTCGTTTGCAGCATATCAAACGCATATGCAATTAATGAATTCCAAACATTGCACCCAAGGGAAAAGAAACCACTTCCCGAAAAAACCGTTTTGAAAAAATCTAATATCTCATTTATCATATTTTCTCCATAAGAAAAAGGAGGATATTCCCTCCCTTTTCATTATCCCTTCAGAGCAGTTGTAATTACCGGAGCAACCAGCATAACTAACGCACCGCCAACCCCTTTTAAAGATCTTGTAATAGCACCTCCGCCTTCCTGTGCCTGCATGGAAGCTCCAAATTCAAATGCGTGCCATAATAAAATAACACCACCCACAGATTGTACCACAGCGCTGATCAGATTCCATAAAATTTCAAATTTCGCATTTATTGCGGCCGTTGCATCTGCAAAAACCATTGGCGCACCTACTCCCTGCAGGAACATCAAAAACGCAAAGCAAGCCGTATATTCCGTGACTTTTTTCAGTTTCTTTTTTACTTCGATTGGCTTTTTCATATCTTTTACCTCTTTTTGATCTAAAAATAGCCCGCACCAAATTTTGGTGCAGGTCTTATTTTCGTTTGTTCTTTCGTGTCAATCCTTCACACGACATTTTTTAATCGTCATCATCATCATGTTTGTGAAATCTTCCAATTAAAAATGCAATAACACATCCTACCACCGCTATAATCGGGATAATATACTGAATCGGCATTCTCTATTTTCCTCCTTTTTCTTCCTGTTTCAGAACCGGAAACTGGGGCAATCCAGTACACAATTCCAGTCCATTAAATTCTTGTTTTTCAATTATCTGCTGATAATCTACCGTCACAGTAACGAAATATACTTTTTGATTGTTGGCATCCCGGCCTTCCTCTGTATGAAGATGTCCCTGGACAAACACTGTCGTTCCTTTTTTTATTTTCTGAAATGCTATCATTGCCCGTTCTCCAAAGGCAACACAGTACATGTAATCGGAGTAAGAACTTTTCGGTCGCTGCACGGCCAGGATGTACCGGCATGTTGGAACTGATCTCCCTCTCCTGTCTTTTTCATAGGAAAATTGTGGGACGCAGGTGCAAACACCCTGGATTTTAATCTGATTCATGTTTGCCCTCCTTATACCAGATTACCAGTTGTATTTTCTTGACGGTAAGGCAGCCTCCGGTATCGCAGAACTTCCATCCGCAGTAAATCATCCCGCAGGGTTTCTGCATCCATGCCCTCAAATAAAATGTCAAGGGTTGTCTCAAAATCCCGGTAACGACTGCGCTGGCTGTACATAAGTGCCTTTTCAATCCTTTCCAGAATCGGACCATTTTCATAAAGTTCCTGCAATTCTAAAAGGGATTGCTGCAGTGTGTCTTTTCGCCGGAAATGTTCTATCATCCGGCTTTTAAATTCTGCCACATCAGCCGGGTTTAACACTTCCGGTTCCGTGTCAATGTTTGACACGGGAACTTCTTCTTTATCATTCGGAAGTTCTTCCGGCGCATTTTCCGTTTTTTCCTCTTCTATGACAGGTATATTCTTTTTTCGTTTTAAATCTGGAACATTTAAAACATTTTTCAGCTTTTTGGTATCAACCCCAAGCTTTTTTTCCAACGGCTCTTCTTGAGTTTCTTCCTTTTTCTGTTTTCGCTCTTGTATTAAACTGATTACAGCTGTTGCTGCAAAACCAAACGCTGCGATCGCAAGCACCGCGGTCATCAAGTAATATGGATTTCCCAAAAATGACTTTATACTTTCCATGGCCGATCTCCTTTACTTGAAATTCCGTGATGCATCTACCGCAAGTTCTACCAGCTCCTCTGCCGAGATTCTTCTGTCATACCATCCGGTCAGAACTGCCGCTTTTTCGTATTCATCATAAGATGCCTTATATTCCGGCATTTCTGCGTTCATCTGGTAGATGACTTCTTTTAAGTTCTTGGTTTCGCGGCGTGGAACACTGATTTCATAGCATGGAAGGGAATCAAAGCGGAAATGATAATTCTTTTCGCCACATACCGCATCTACAATAATTCCATCCGTATTATGGCGGGTTGTCACATTTTCGAACTCTGGCAGTGTCAGCAAGTAATTCTGCAGTTCTTCTGCACTTAAATCGTGGCTTTCCGGCTGATTACTGTTTTCTTCCAGCTGTCTCTGTAATTCTTCCTTGTCTTTTGCCTGATCATCCAGATCTCTCCGCAAAGATTTTACCTGCTTATTTAGTTCAATGACTTTTCCTTGGAGTTCTCCATTCCGTTTTCGCAACTTTTCTTCTACTTCCGGATCAGTGCTGCTATCCTCTGCTTTTAACTGCAGGTTCGCAAGTTCAGCTTCCTTTGCATCAAAATCTTTCTGTAATTTTTCCATCTGTTCCGTTTTGGAATCACGTTCTTTTTCTGCCATGGAAAGACGGCTCTGCAATGTTTCAATTTTCGCCTGCAGTTCTGTTTCCTTATCCGTTGGAAGTGACATATCCGGATACAGTTTTAAATTTTCCTGCATCATCTTGAGGTTATCCCTCTCTGCCTGCAGCTCAATACTTAAGTTCTGTGCCTGCAGCTTTTCCATTTGCAGTTCCTGCCGTTTCTTAATCAGCTCATTTTCCTGTTCCTGCTTTGCTTTCGCCAGGGATTCCTTTGTTTCCTGTTCCCAGTTTTTTAAAGCAGTTTCCTGTTTTTCCATGTCCTCTACTTTAGCTGCAAGAGCATCCTGGATCTGGTCCAGTTCTTTTTCCCGGTTATCCAGATCTGTTGCTTTCTGTTCCTGGCTATTTTTCTGCTTTTCCAATGCATTTGCAAGAGACTGCAGCTGCTTGGAACGGTCATCGAACAGCTTTTCACGTTTTTTATATTGCTCTTCTCGTTCCTGATACAGCTGATTCATTTTTTCGGCCATACTTAATGTATTTTCATCCATGACGTATCCTTTCTTCGGGCGCTTAGCCCAATATCTTTCTTACTCTTTTTTCGTATTGCAGTAAGAAACATCAATACACTCCAACTGCCGATAAAAAAAACGGCAAAAAAACAGATATGATTCCTATCTGCCGTATCCACCGGATCAGCCTTTAAAATCATACCTTCTGTATCTGTGTCAATGTTTGACACCTGTTTTGTGGTTTCCATATCGGTGTCAACGTTTGACACCGCTTGTGGCTTTTCCGTACTCGTGTCAACGTTTGACACCGCTTGTGGCTTTTCCGTACTCGTGTCAACGTTTGACACCGCTTGTGGCTTTTCCGTACTCGTGTCAACGTTTGACACCGCTTGTGGCTTTTCCGTACTCGTGTCAACGTTTGACACCGCTTGTGGCTTTTCCGTACTCGTGTCAACGTTTGACACCGCTTGTGGCTTTTCCGTACTCGTGTCAACGTTTGACACCGCTTGTGGCTTTTCCGTACTCGTGTCAACGTTTGACACCGCTTGTGGCTTTTCCGTACTCGTGTCAACGTTTGACACCGCTTGTGGCTTTTCCGTACTCGTGTCAACGTTTGACACCGCTTGTGGCTTTTCCGTACTCGTGTCAACGTTTGACACCGCTTGTGGCTTTTCCGTACTCGTGTCAACGTTTGACACCGCTTGTGGCTTTTCCGTACTCGTGTCAACGTTTGACACCGCTTGTGGCTTTTCCGTACTCGTGTCAACGTTTGACACCGCTTGTGGCTTTTCCGTACTCGTGTCAACGTTTGACACCGCTTGTGGCTTTTCCGTACTCGTGTCAACGTTTGACACCGTTTTGCTGCTTTTCTGTCCCGTGTCAATGTTTGACACGGATTTTTCAGCCCGTTTTCCATTCCATAAGGAAACTCCGGTTCCGCAGAGCAGCAGGCAAGCCAAAATCATACAAATTCTGGCTCTTACTTTTGCTTTAAGACGCTTCCTTTTCCGCATTCGCGACCTCTTTCTGGGCAACCGTAACGGCGTGTATAACCAATCTGTAAGGATTGGAGCCATCACCTACGCAGGTGGATAAAGTAAAAACTTTCTCCTTTCCGGTCGGGGCAATATTACAGTCATATTCCGCATTCTGTACGGTTTCTGCAATCCATTGTTTCCATTCCTCGCTGTCACCTTTATATCCCAGTGTAAAAACATCACTGTCATACCGGGTGCTGTATACGCTGTATATCGCACAGGTATAAGTAGTTTCCGGTGTATAAACATATACATAAGGATAAGTGTTCCGGAAGTCCTTATCATGGTACTTTTTCAGGCTTCCAAACATTTTCCCGGATGCCATGTTATGCCCATATAAAATAATGTGGCTTTCTTCGAAATCTGTTCCGGCAGTTGCAAAAATGGAACCAAGAATATTGCTTTCTCCTGTTACGGTATGGTTCAGGTAATAACTGTTGTCCTCTCCTAAAGCAACCGGATAATCAATGGGTGTTCCGGGAACTGTGATCCATGCCAAAATCTCAGGATTGATCTGCTGTAAATTCTGAAAATCAACTATTCTTTCCATATTCGGATCTGTTTCCTCTTCCGGCTCATCTGTAGTTGATTCTGTGTTTTCTTCATCTGTTGTATCCGGATTTTGGATATAGCCACTGATAAGGTTCTGCTGTTCCCGGTCGGTTTGTGCTTCCTGCAAAATCCGTGGAAGATAAGACGCACCCAGCAGACATAAAATTGCCAGCAGGACACACCCAGCAGCTTTTCGCATTTTCACACCTCCCTGTTCTTTAATGAAATACCCGTGTCAAACATTGACACGGGTATAAATCCGGTTTTGCTGGTTACTTTAACGGAATGATGTTCTTAACAGAAGTATCATGCGTTGTAGTTCCCCAGTCATCTTTCTGGTTTTCAAATGTGATGGATGTACCGGTTGGTTTCGCCTTTAAATTTGCATGTACGGAGAAAATTTTATCCGGAGCAACGCCCTTCGCCGGTTCCTGTAATTTTGAAATCTTTACATTCTCTGTTCCGGTAACGTTCACCAGATGATACCGCAGCACATCCTGTTCTGTTACTGTGTAGTCTTCTCCTACCGGGATTTTGTTCCAGGTGACAGAAAGTTCTACATATCCCTGTCCATCGGTATGTGAATTTACGTAATTTTCCGTGAACTCTACATAATTCTGGAAGGTACGGTCTTTTCCATTAATATCTTTTCCTTTTACGGTGAAGATAAAGGTTGGGTTTCCATGCGCCCAGGTAATATCGCTTGCTTTAATTTTCTTTACTATGGTAAGGTCTGCATAGCGCATATCCTTCATGGTGATAGTCTGCGTATCTGCTTTGCTTTCCAGCGTAAAGGTAATTGGATCAGCAAGTTTATAATGATCCGGGGCCTGATCCTCACGTAAAGTATACTGACCCGGTTTCAGTTTTTCGATCCGGTGCGGTGTGCTTCCGGATGTCCAGCTTTCTACCAGACGGCCATTGCTATCCAGAAGAGAAAGTTTCGCTCCGGAAATGTTCTCTCCGGTACCGGAATCTACTTTTGCAAGATCCAGTTTTGTATAATCATTTTCTACCGTGATTGTCAGGTTTGACTGCCCATTGACTTTTCCGTCGGATACTGTGAAATCTTTCACTGCATTATCCAGTACGTATCCATCTTTGGTTGCCGTTTCCTGGTAATGCCAGGTTCCATCCTTCACACCATCAATCGTGATCCGTCCATTGCTATCTGTTTTCTGCGTTTTATCATAGCTCTTGTCATCATTCCAGATATGGAACGTAACACCTTCCATGACTGTGCCATCGTTTTTGCTTACTTTCTGCAGAACAAGCGCATTTTTCTGGTTCTGTACAGCTACATTGACGCTGGTATGGCTATCATCCAGGGTAACTGCATGTTCTGTAGTATCCAGGACGTATCCATCCGGGGCTGTTATTTCTTTGACAATGTACTGACCAAGTTCCAGCTGTTTGCTGGCTGCTGATCCATTGCCATCTGTAGTTACGGTATCAACTACCGTATTGGCAGCAACCAGGGTTGTGCCTCCGGCTGTCTTAATATCCTTTGCAGCTTTGATTTCAAATACCGCACCGGAAAGTTTTTTATTATTCTCACCGGTTTTTGTGATTGTGATCTGACCGGTTTTTCTGGCATTTGTCGCATCCAGTGTTAAAGTAACAACACCTTCTTTTTCTGCTGTAAACTCATGTTCCCAAGTTCCGGTATATCCTGCAGGATTTTTTGTTTCCACTACTTTGAAACTACGATTCTCTGTATCCGTTTCTTTAAGATTCAGTGCCATATATTCTTTATACTGATCGTTCCATGTTGCCTTTGTATATGTAACCCATTGGCCACCTTGCATCTTATAAACAGTGAACTCTGCACCTTTCAAAGCTTCTCCTGTTGTTTCATCTTTCTTTTTGATAACAAGATCTACATTTCTAGTCTGTCCCATAACCATTTCTGATGTATAACCAAACTCAGAAGTATTCCATACGTGCCAATCTGTTGCCTCGGTCCGGCTTGATCCTTTCCATCCATTAAATATGGCATCCTTACCAGTAAATGTAAAGTCTTTTGGATATGATTGCACTGTGGTAAGTCCCTTACCTGGACCGTCCACATTTTGTATGGTTCCTCCATTATAAAAGACCATAGTCTGAGAATCGCCTTCATATGTGTAAGTAACCCATCCTTCCGGGTTATCCGGTGAAGTACCATCATCTGCATTTGAACCCTTTTTTGCTGACCAGATTGCATCCGTTCTTGCATCATAGATTAGACGATCATCAGCTTCCTTCGTGACATAAATGCCATCGACTTTTCCATCAATATAAAATCCCTGGGAATAGTCCAGATCAGATAAAGTGAAATGTCCCTTAACCTTAAGTGGATTTCCATTTTCATCGTAATATGAAAATCTTACCTTAATCCATTTTAAGCCTTTAATATCAATGACAGGAGTTGCACCGCCTTTTGTATTGTCTACAGAAACAACAACATTGTCTACATCTTCATATCCCGGATACCCGCTGATATCAGTATTCTGCCAGTCCAAAAACCAGATTCGCATGGTAACTGGTAAGCCATTGGCATTACCCACATTGGTGTACTCTGCATACATCTTTCCTTTTAAGTTCTCATATGGAACAAAGGAACGTATATTTGACCACCTCGATGTATCAGCCAGTTTCCACCACGAAGAGCATGCTTTCGCATATCTTTCTGCATTTTGGCAAAAATAGTTATCCCATGATCCACTTCTATCACTGCATCCAAATGTAATTTTTGTTTCTGATCCAATGACTGGTGTAAAGTTATAAGACCCATCAATAACAGAATCTTTGTTTACAATTTTTCCAATACCAGAATTAACTACAGATGGTAACCCATCCATGCCTGTGCTGACAGCAAAAACATTTTCCGGGAAAGAAATTCCAGTTACCATCAAGGCTGCCATAAGCAGCCCTGACAGTGCCTTTTTCCATCGTTTCACAGTTTTTTCCTCCTCTCTTTCTTCTCTTTACGGGACAGTTTCACGGTTCCAAGAGCCGTTACCGCCGCAATTCCAAGAGGAACAAAAACGTATGGATCTGCAAGACCGGTTTTTGGTGCCGTAGTCTGCGAAATGGCAGGGGACGGTTCGTTTTTGCCCGGTTCTTCAGCACCCTGTACACGGAAAATCCAGTTTACCATGCTTTCCCGTTTTGCATATGCATTTTTCAGTTCTGCCGGTAACTGCAGCGTAAACTGTACCCGCGAATTTTTCCCTGTTTCCAGTGTTCCAAGACTGATTTCCTGATTCAGGGATGCAGCCTGCAAATCACCGTTATACAGGGTTTTTCCGTTTTGCGTGATCGTCAATTTAAACTGTTTTAAAAGGTCAAGTTCTTCATCCGTTAAATTTCTAGGCGTTTCCGTATGGAAGAAAAATTCGGCACTGGTTGCTGTCGTATTGGAAAGCTGAAAACTATCACTGATCGTATCGCCAGGCATTGCCGTCTGTAAATTTCTAAAGAAATCTTCCGGCGCAGCCACCAGCTTTCTGGCAGCCCCTTCATAAGTGACGGACATAGCGGTATACTGTTTTGTCACTTCTGTGATGCTGTTATCCGTCTCATGTACGCACTGTTCAATTTCCGTATCGCCCCATGGGGATTCCGAATTAAAATCCGGTGTAAAGTTTGCTGCCTGCACCGCTTCTGCGGTCACAGTAAGTCCAAGAACCCTGTCCTGTGCTTTTGATGTCCACGCTGCAGGAATCGTTACGTTCTGGAAAAAGTCTGCGGATTCTCCGTTTTTCAACGGCTGCGTATAGTAATAATACTCACCCTGTTTTACCCATTCATCGGAAATTCCATCCAGTTCTTCATCACTCAGAACATACTCCGCAGGCGTTTCCTTATCCTGATCCACCGAAGGTGTTTCTGTAGGTTCAGGCGTTATTTCCGGTTTTTCTGGCTCTTCCGGTGCTGGTGTTACTTCCGTTTCGGCATTTTCTGTCGTTTCCTGTGCTGTCTCTTCTGTTGCTTCCGGCGTTTCATTCGGATCTGCATCCGTTTTGGAATCTTCCTCTGGCTTTTCCGTGTCAACGTTTGACACGGAATCCGATGCCTCTCCGGAATAAGTGGTTTTCACCCGGATATAGCAGGTTTCTGCGTAATTTGTGATTCTCGGAATTTTCGAAATGGTCTGGGAAGGAAGAACAATTCCCTCTTTCGGTCCTGCATAAACTTTTTCCGTATCACCATCTTTTTCGTATTCCTGGATTCCAATGTTTACATCACCGGTACTGATGTGGTTTGTAACGGTAACGCTGTCCTGATAGTAAGCATATGATCCACTGATGGTACTTACTGCCGTGACCAGAATTCCGGCTGCTATTGCAATTTTCCTTTTCATTACTGGCCACCTCCTCCAAACCGTTTCCATGCGTCCTGATAAGAAGTGTATTCCTTCTGACCATCTGTTGTCTGAACGGATTCCTCGTAAACTGTTACTTCCAGGTTATCCTGCTCATATTCATCTGCAACAGTAACCCCCGTAAACAGATAAGTTGTTGTTCCTCCAACCGGAACAGCTTTTTTATAATAGTAATAGCCATCATTTCCCTTGACCCAGTTTGTGGTATCAAGTCCCGTGAACTCTTTTACAGGTTCACTGCATGTAATATATGCCCGGACATAGCAAGGTACATCTCCTGTATTTTTTGCCCTGACTTTTTTTACTACTGATCCGCTGGATGGAACCGGTGTCGGTGTCGGAAAATCCTCATCCGGAATAATGGTGTTATTTCCGGTTCTGATAATGTTTACTACTTCATCATGGTCCGTCTGGTAAGCAGAAGATCCCGATATTGCGGTGGCTGCTGCAAGAAAACCGCAGCAGCACATTCCGGCAATGGACAGCATTCGTTTTTTCTTTTTTTTCATGCTGTTTTCCCTTCTTTTTCAGAATAGTCCGGATGGCTTTCCGGACTGTTCTGAAAAGTATTCTTATGATAAAGTGTTGTTTCCATCCTGTTCCGGCTCAACCTGAACATCATCTGGGGTATTTGTTTTGTTTTCATCCGATGCTGCATTTCCGTTTCCATCAACGGTTGTAACCCCATTATTTCCGCTTTCGTCAGACTGCGGAGTCGTGATCTGTCCTGCCTGGCCCTGGTTCTGCAGTTCATATTTTTTCCATGCGGAAGCTGCTTTCTGTGGAATCGTGGTTCCTTCTCCGGTGTTGAGTTCCTGGATTGCATAGTAATGTACCGGCACATTCAGATCTTTTCCATCCAGCTGTCCCTCTACAATATTGGCAGCTGTCAGGCTTGTAAAGATCGGATCTGTTGTTTTTCCCGGTGCAAGTATTTCGTTATAGCTGTAGGTGTAAACCATATTATCTCCTACACGCTTGTTGTACATCAGAGTCCATTTCTTAGAAACATTGTTCATGGAGAACAGCTCTGTATCTTTTGCAACGCCTCCATTCAAACGGTTACCTGCAGCATTAACAGTAATCACCTTTGCAATCGGGATAGAAACATCCAGATATACATAAGCATCATTTTTTCCAACATTTTCGATCTGCGGGTCTTTTTTGATCACCTGGGTCGGAACGATATTGTTGGTTTTTCCATCATTATCCGGTGTGTAGTTCGGCTCATGGCCAACGATGTCTACTTTACCTACAGAAAATTTGTTGGTTACAGAATCATGATCTGTCAGATATGCCATGGATGATCCAACGGCCAGTGCGCCGCATAGTGCTGCTGCTGTAAAAAATGCTGCTACTTTTTTCTTTGTCATAATCGTAATTCTCCTTTTTTTCTTTTTGTTTTTTTTACCTGTTCCCGTTCCTTTGGTTCAGGTCTTTTCTCCGGAAAACAGAAAACCAGAAGCATGAACAGCGCCAGAAAACCTACGGTAAGAAACATGTGATTTTTCGCCCACATAAATCCGTATCCAAGATGTGGAATGCAGAACAGGTATGTTCCACGTATATTTTCTGCCGGAATGGTTCCGGAATCCGGATCTGTGTTTGCATCCCCTTTTGTCTGGTATCCCTCTTCTGTTTTTGACAGAATCCGGTGAGTCACCAGATCCCCGTGCCTCTCAAACGTAGCAATATTTCCTGGACGTACATCCCTCTTCGATGAATCCACAACTGCCACTGATCCTGTGGGAATCACAGGTTCCATAGAACCTGACAGAATCACATAACCCCTTAAATCACGGCACTGATAACAGGTAATACCAAGCACCATACAAACCAGAATCCATAGGAATGCGTGTATTACTTTTGTTTTCATTTTTCCTCTCTCTCCTTTTTTACTTTTTGTTGCCACTTCTTCCGGGCAACGGCGTCACCCCCTAAAAATGGGCATAAAAAATGCACCAGCCCATGAAAACCATGTTCTGATGCATGAAAGCCCATATTCCTTTTTTTCGTGTCAATCATTGACACGAGCAATTGAAAGATTTTTTTGTCCTACCTGCTGTCCCTTCTGTTTTCCTTCTTTTGCAAGTATAACATAGCATACCTTTTGATGACGTGCAAGGGTACATTTTTTCAGAAAAGGGTACATTTCTTTGAAAAAGGGTACATTTTCATCTAAAAAGGGTACATTTTCTCGAAAAATTTTATAAAAAAATTAGCGAATCTGAAATATCGTTTCAAAAACGCTGCCTTGGCTTCTTATTTTCTACAGATCATATGTATTAATGCCTATGGCAATCATAGCTCCACACACTACAATCCTGTTTATTATTTTTTTCGTAGTATTCATTTTTTCACCTTTCTTTCGAAAAAGGGATGCGCAAAGTTCTGCGCATCCCCCATGCTGCTTGACTTTTTCCGTCTGGCAGCTTATAATCAAATCAGAAGCAATCAAGGATATACCAGTGTCGGTGGTTGCCTTTCTGAAATAATCTAAATTATTACAAAGAGCAACAAGAGACATAGGCTATCCCCTATTTGCGGTAGGGAATAGCCTTCTTTCTACTTGCGATGGTTATCTATGTGGGACAATGCCTCTAAGACAACCAATAAAAGCGTCAACACTTCCATTGTATTCATTGGCATTACCCCCTTTCTGTTTCCAGAAAAGACAACCACCTGACTATCCCTATCACGTTCTGACCTGATTAGATTCAGTATAACATACCATCGACTATTTTACTACCTCTTCGACATACAAATCCCCTCTCGTAATTCGTCTACGAGAGGGGATTCTTTTTTTATCGGATAAAGTAGTTTGTGATCAAATTATAATCGTTCTCTGTCATACCAAGGACTTCGCCCATTCCCATATCTTGATTCTCCCAAGTAGCTGGAAAGTCAAGATCCTGATTTGCAAATGAGAATACAGCTGAGAAATTCACAATTTTTCTTCCGTTATACTCCTGCGGTTGTCCATACATTACAGCGATTGCTCCATATGCATTATAATCATCCATCTGGTTTGCTTTATGACCTGGAGAGGACATCCAAAGGTTGAAGATCTGGCGGGCAAGATCATCGGAATCTGTATATGACAGACCACCGCCGCAGCCGTTCTGTCTGCCACCATGCAGGGCCAGATTATCAGAAGTTCCGTATCCTGGCTGTGTGATTGATCTCATGATGTGGTATCCGGCAGCGGCAACGCTTCTCGGATAACAATGTTTTTCATCCCAAATCATAGCTGCATGTCCTTCTTTGACACGTTCTTCATTTACCAGGTCGAAAATCTTTCTGGAAACTTCCTGATCGTAAACGGTCATTCCAAGAGCCTCTTCATTGGTGTAGGGGATCTTTACTTGAACAGGGATAGATGTTGTTGCATATTCATCCCCACCATTTGCATGAGCCACAATATATGTAGATCCACGACCAACTGCTGTTACAAGACCGTTCTGATCTACTGTTGCCACAGATTCATCATCAGAACTCCACGTTACCGATTTATCTGTTGCGTTTTCAGGAATAACTTTTGCTGTTAACTGAAGTGTTTCGCCGACTGCAGTTAATTTCCCACTGCTTTGGCTGATATAAATGTTTTCCGCTTTTACAACTGGTATTTCTGTTGGTTTCGGTGTCTCTGTTGGTTTCGGCGTTTCCGTTGGTTTCGGCGTTTCCGTTGGTTTTGGCGTTTCCGTTGGTTTTGGCGTTTCCGTTGGCTTCGGTGTCTCTGTTGGTTTCGGCGTTTCCGTTGGTTTTGGCGTTTCCGTCGGTTTTGGTGTCTCCGTTGGTTTCGGTGTTTCTGTCGGTTTTGCTGCTGGTTTTGTTGTAAGCGCACCGTCTTTTCCGTAGTAATTTCCGTTTACCGTCTGATCCGTTACCATCTTACAGTCTGATCGGAAATAATATGTCTTTCCGGAAATTTTCATCTGCATATCCTTGCAGGCTCCGCCCCAGCTCCGGATATAGTATTTTGCTCCGTTTTCTTCTTTCCAGCATCCGGAAAGCATAACTCCGTTTCCGTCCACAAAATACAGGTTATCTTTGTATGTAAAGCTTGTGTTCACTGCCATGGTGCTGTCTGCCTGGAACCAGTACCATTTTCCTCCGGTTTTCAGCCACTCATTCTGATAGGCTGCACCGTTATCATGCAGGTAATATTTTTTTCCGTTCCAGGTCTGCCAGCAGTTTTTATAAGCTCCGCCCCAGCTGCAGAAGAAATAGGTTTTTCCCCCGTCCGTGAAAGATTCATTTGCTTTCATGGTTCCGTCTGCGTTCAGATAGTAACGGTTATTGTCCCAGGTCTGCCAGCCCGTTGCAATTTTTCCATCTTTTGCCAGTTTCCACTGTCCATCCATCACGATCCACTGCATGTTGGTTACATTAGCATTACCATCAAAAGTGTAGGAGCGTCCGTTGATTTTGGCAGATCTGTTCTTATATGCGCCGCCCCAGCTGCACAGATAGCGGATTTTCCCTGTATCATCCAGTCTCCACTCATTGGAGCGCATACTTCCATCACTATTCATGTAGTATTTATTTCCATCCCAGGTCTGCCAGCCCGTTGCAATTTTTCCGTCTTTCACCAGATACCATTTTCCACCTTTTACAACCCACTGGGAACCCTGTACCTTACTGTCTGCACCGAATGTATAACTTCTGCCGTTGATTCTTGCCTTGCAGTTCAGGTAAGCTCCACCCCAGCTGCGGAAGTAGTAAACCGATCCATCCGTATCAATCATCCACTCATTTGCTTTCATGGTTCCGTCTGCATTCAGATAATATTTTTTTCCGTCCCAGGTCTGCCAGCCGGTCTGTTTTACACCGTCTTTATAAAAATACCAGGTTCCGGACTCCTGCGTCCATCCGGTTTTTCCAGCTGCCTGTACTGTCTGGGCAGAAACGGTTGGGAACATATTTGTTGCGGCCGGTGTACCTACTGCCAGGCTCAGGCCAAGAAGTACCATTGCGATTCTTTTTCTCATACTTTTTCCTCCGTCCGTGTCAAACATTGACACCGATTTTTCTGTTTGAATTCCATGTCAACGTTTGACACGGGATTCCTTGTTTTGTTATTTCACTTTTTACTCCGGAATTTCTTCCAGAAGTTCCCCGGTATAATCTTCCCGTTTTCCAAGTTTTACGGCATCGTCCAGTTCGGACTGTTCCATGCATACACTTCCGATCGGGTGGATTCCTGGATCACAAAGAACCAGATACAGATTTCCCTGGTAATCTTCCGCTACATCACCATCCTGCCGGTAGCCAATAAACTCATGCTCAATCGGTATTTCTTCCGGATGCTCCAGATAGAATGGATCAAGCTCTCCCCAGTCCAGTGTGGAAAAATTGAAATTCGGAAAACGTTCTGCTATTACTTTCTCTGCATTTTTTCGAAGCTCTTTCATGTCCATATGGTTTCTCCCCCTTTTTTATTTCTTTGGATCATATTATCATATTACCTTTCCAATTCCGTAATTACAAGAGTCTTTTGCTATTTTTCATATTGCATTTTTATTACATTCTAATCACCCCTCTGTTTTATTTGCATTTGTTGTTATTGTAATATGGCTTCCGCTGCTGAATGCGACTTCCATAGATGCCTTTAATGCGTTCAGGATTTCATCTGCACTTTTTGTTCCCCCGTAGAAGCCCGTATTGGCCGTTTCCTGCGATTTTTCTGCATCGTACCGTAAAATGATGATCGTAAGTCCTGTTCCAGCCGTTGCAGCGTCCGAAAACGAGCTTGAAAGGGTTGTCCTGGATGTACAGGAAACGGTAAGTGTTCCACTCAGGAACTTACAGCCGGAAAACAGGTTCCCGCTATCCGTACAGGAAGATGGGATTTCACCGGTTATGGATTCCAGTGCGGTACATCCGAAAAAACTGCTGTTCATTTTCTGTGCAGCTGATGGGATATGCACTTCTTTCAGGTTGACGCAGCCATTGCAGATATTCGAGAGTTCCTTCGCACTGTCCGGAATCTGGACAGATGCCAGGGCCACACAGCCGTAATACATAGAATCCATGTTCTCCAGCTGCATACAGGCTGTTGTATCGGCTCCATCGATCAGCGCCGTATCACCGTAAAATGCTTTTTTTGCCTGTTTTATATTCCCTGGAAGTTCCATGGCCTTTTCCAGTGCAATACACCCTTCTGCGCAGGATGTAATATCTTCCAGCCGGACCGCACCAGACATATCCGGCATACTGGTCATCGCTGTGGCATTTTTGAATGTTTCCACCATGCTTCTCACTGTGTCCGGAATGCGGCACAATGTTTCCAGGTATTCGTCATTTCCTGTAAACCAGTAGTCCATGCTTTCCACTTCTGCCTCCGGATCAATCCAGGTCAGCCGTTTAACAGAATCTTTCTTCCATGGCGCAGAATCTGATTTGAAATTCCGGACGCTTCCTTTTCCGGATATTTCTAGATCCCCGTTGGAATACAGGATAGCCTCCACATCATCTGGATTTTCTCTGCCGATTTTATACCTAACACTTTCATCACGGTCAATAAGCACTGTTATCTCTGCCTTGATATCCGGATATGCCTTGGAGGAAACCTCTACGGTAACACTGTGGCCATGTGCCGGCACTTTAGCCGGTGACACGCTGTATGTATCTGCATCCAGAAGCTGTTTCTGTTTCCCGGATATTCCGTATACGCGGAAATTTTTTTCTGAAAGCCGACTTCCGGCAGCATAGCTTTTCTCTGCAGCTTCCACCTTGATCGTTTCCGGTTTTTCCGGTGCAGCTTCTTTTCGAAATTTTGGCAGTACCAAAAATACGACTCCAACAAGAATCAGCAAAATAACAGCAATCAACGATATGATCCACAAGCTGCTTTTCTTTTTCTGCCTTTTTTTCGCTGGCTGTTTTTTTGATACGGCCATTTTTACTCTTTTTTCTTTTCCGTATTGTGCAGGCACTTCAGGATATAACAGATGTGATCTTTATCCAGCTTCAGGAACATGCTTTTTACAATCGGAACAGGACGTTCCTTTCCTCCAATCCGGATTGTTCCTGTATCCGGCAGCATTAGGGTTTCTACAATCAGATCGACCAGTTCATCCACTTCCTGCTTGTTATAGATCGGCGGGTAGTTCTCGTAATCAATATTTTTCCGAATCAGTTCCCGGTAGGCAGATATCCGATCCATCATATCCATCCCACCTCTTTTTGTTCCCCGCTTTATATTATGATGTTAGGGTCAAAACCATAAATAACTTTGTCCTCTATTTCTATAGCACCTTGAAAAATTCATATTTTGTAGTGTAATACCGGATTTCTTCGGATATACGCTGGTATTCCCTTCCTTGATTTTATACAAGTACCGGATTTTGAGCGTAATGTCCTAAACCCTTCACATAGTTGAAGAGTTTTCTGAAATTCAATGCTACTATCTTGGAACCGAAAAAGAACTTGCCCCGCTGTTTCCCACGAGGTATCTTTTCCAAGTGGTAATTCTTGCGTATATTCAATGGAACAGTTTCCACTCCATTACGCAGCCTTGCATAATTTTTGAATTCTTTGCTATTCATGTTCCGTTGGATTTTCGCACGTTCATGCGCTGCTTTGGATGTTACTATTTTTGCAACCTTCTTAAAGATCTTCGGCTTGCATTGATCCTGCTACGGACAGTTGGCACACTGCTCATGCAGAGAGGAAACGGCACACTGATTGCTTGGTTTCATATAAGAACAGCTTTTCGGTGCATGGCCGGCTGGACATCGGAGGACTTTTGTTCCCTCTTCGTTGAATTCAAAATCAGCAAGGATATCCGGAGCCGGTTTCCCCGTCAGACTTGTGGTAATCAGTTCTACGTTTTTATGAGCTGCAAGTTGTGTGTTTTCTGTTCCACTATATGCTCCATCCGTGACTATAACAGTCCGTTCTTCCTGGTTATCCATCTGCGCAAGGTGCTCCTGGATAAACTGACTGTCACTATGGTTGTTTTGCTCATACTGGTACTCTGTTACAACAGAACCATCGGCTCCAACGGATTCTTCAAGATTAGCAGCATATCCTCGATGCTCTTTTCCTGCTTTATTCCGGAATGTCGCTTCAGGGTCAGAAGGATTCTGCAGCATGGTTGATTTCATGCCGCCGTCTTCTTTCGTGCGGAGTCTTCGGTTTTCATTTTCAACAATGGTCTGTTCTGACAGGCATCTGACAAACAGATCATACTCTGTTGAATCATTGTAATCAGACTCACACAGGGCAAGAAGTTTATCCGCATCCGTTAAGAGTTGCTTCATGCGCTCATCTGCATCGGTACTGCGCTGATGATAAATCACTCTGTTAAAATCGTTAGGATCGATATAATGTTTTAAATCGTCAGACAGAACGGAACCATTGATTTTATTCACATACATCGCCAGCTTTACAATGCAGGTGTATATCAGTTCCATTCGGCTGAGCCTGCGGACGTTGGATTCGATCATCATGGAATCCATACGTCTGACTTTACCGCTGATTCCCATCAGTTTTGCAATGGAAGCACTTAAATCTTTCACACAATCATGGTAAAGATCCTTGTTGTGAAGTGTTTCATAATCATAGCACCTCTTGCGGAAACGGCTTAAGGTCTTGTCACTCAAAGGCTGTTCTTCAAAACTTGTTGTGTGCAGTGCGTACTGAATTCGAAAATCCAGCATAAGATTTTCGACCATCTCGTCATCGGAATAATCAAAAAGCTCTTTGATAATGAGCGCACCAACAATCACGTTGACCGGAGTATTCGGTCTGGATGCCTTATCGCTGTATAAGACAGAAAAACGCTTTTCATCAATGGCAGGAAATATTTCATCGGCAAAGACTTTTGCCCAGGATTTTTCCAATGCTTTTTGTTCTCTGGCAGTTAATCCAGAAAAACTATCTGTAAATGACATTTGCTGGTAAGTATTTTCTTTGAATGACATAGAGATTGCCTTCTTTCCTACTAAGATATCTCTATTATACAGCAAGTAAACCATTTAGGCTTGTATTTACTACAAAATATATGAACTTTTCAAGGTACTATAGAGGGGCTTTTGACCCCAACATCATAGTTTTAAAATAATATAAAGCAAACGGATAAAAATATTTTCTCCGTCATAAACTTCAAAAAGAGAGGGAAAAACTTATGATTTTTTATTTTACCGGAACTGGTAATTCGCTTTGGGCTGCAAAAGAAATTGGAAAAGAGCTGAATCAGCCTGTTGAGAATATTATAAAACAGAAAGCAATTTTTTCTGCAAAAACGATATAATCGGTTTTGTCTTTCCTACCTACATGAGCGATCTGCCATGGATTGTAAAAGAATTTTTATTGAAGTTAACGGTCAATCCTGACTGCTATACTTTTGTCGTCATGACTTCTAACAATGGAAAAAGCGGAAATTCTTTTGTCAGCCTAAGTCAGGCACTTTCCCGCAGCGGTGCAAACCTGTCGGCTGTCTTTGATCTGCAGATGCCAGGCAACTGTTTAATCAGCTCAGAGCAGGAAAATCTGGAACGACTGAAAAAAGCACCGGAACGGTTAAAATCTATCATATCTTTTATAAAAGAACAAAAAACAAACTTTACATCTGACGGAAGTCTGCCAAAAGAAGATTTTGTTACTGCATCGTATTTTTATGGAGGACATTCCTGTGCAGCCTGTTATGCCTGTCTTCACTGGTGTCCCAAGAATGCTACCCTGCTTAAAGTTCCATTTTTGAAACATCGTCCGCAGTATCATCATCCAGATGTAACGCTGGCGGAAATCAAAGAATAAGTCTGTAAACGGCGCCCCGGTCCTGCATCCAAATGATCTGCAGGGCCGGGGCGCTTTGCAATTTATGTGCGTGTAAGATGTTGGCTTTTTATTTTCGCTCCGTCTCGCATACGATGATATGTTTGCTCTTCTCATACCCGGGAACTTTCCGGTCCGTGATAAAAATCGGTTTTTCAAAGTCTGCGAAGGTAACGGAACTGATGCTGTTAAATTTGCTTGCGTCACAGAGGACGTAGCACTGGCGGCACTGCTCCATGGCGGTCTTTTTGATTACTGCTTCATTGACATCCGGCGTTGTGCAGCCGCTTCTTCTTGTGACACCGTTGGTGCCGAAAAAGCCTTTGGTGAAATGATACTCCTGGATCGTGCGGATTGCCTGGTTTCCGACGACGGCTTCTGTGGAGCTTTTGAGCTCGCCGCCTACCAGAATGACCTTAAACCCGCGTGATGCCAGCCGCCGTGCGTGGTCAACGGCGTTTGTCACGAAAACGGCGGAGGTTGCCCGGATGAAATCGATCATATGCGCCGTTGTCGTTCCCGCGTCGAGAAAGACGAAATCGTCCGGCTCGATGAGGGATGCCGCATATTCTGCGATTTTCCGTTTGGCATCGCAGTTCAGCTCATTTTTCTGTGCAACGGTGTACTCGTGTGCCGTCACCTTCTGGCCGGCTTCCACGGCGCCGCCGAATACCTTTTCCAGCTTGCCCTCCTTGTCGAGCGCTGTGATATCGCGGCGTACCGTGGACTCCGATGTATCGAGAAGATCCCGGACTTCCGTCACGGTGATGCTTCCCTTTTCCTTTAACAGTTTCAAAATTATCTCATGTCTCTGCTGTGTTAACATTTCTTTCCTGCCTTATATTCTGCCACGTTTGTTTCCAGAATGATCTTGCGGAGCGGAAGGATGCTTCCCGGAGAAACGGAAAGTTCATCTACGCCCATCGCAAGGAACTCTTTTGTCAGCTCCTGGTCAGCGCCGAGTTCGCCGCAGATACCGGCCCAGATGCCGGCTTTGTGTGCATTCTCCACAACCATCTGAATCATGCGCAGGATCGCCGGGTGATGCGGATCAAAGAACGGATCCAGCTTTGTGTTCTGGCGGTCGATCGCGAGGGTGTACTGACTGAGGTCGTTCGTTCCGATACTGAAGAAATCAACCTCTTTTGCCAGCTCATCGCTGATGATGGCAGCCGCCGGGGTCTCGATCATGATACCCTGCTCTGGATTTCCGTACTCAATGCCCTGCTCAGCGAGAGAAGCTTTTACTTCCTCCACAATCGCTTTGATCTGGCGAACCTCGCCGACACTTGTGATCATTGGATACATAATGGCAATTTTTCCATATGCGCTTGCGCGGAACAGCGCGCGAAGCTGTGTCTTGAAGATCTCCGGCCGCGTCAGGCAGATGCGGATCGCACGGCAGCCAAGTGCCGGGTTCTCCTCTTTTTCCATCTCGAAATAATCGCACTGTTTATCGGCACCGATATCGAGGGTACGGATGATGACGCGTTTTCCCGCCATCGTCTCTGCTGCCTGTTTGTAGATACGGAACTGCTCCTCCTCTGTTGGATAGTGATCCTGCTCAAGATAGATAAACTCGCTTCGGAACAGGCCGATGCCGCCCGCGTCGTTCTGCATGACAGCCGCAAGGTCTTTGATGTTTCCGATATTAGCATACAGCAGAATTTTCTGTCCATCCAGTGTAATATTTTCTTTTCCCTTTAAGGTGAGGAGCAGTTTTTTCTTTTCCTCCTCCTCGGTGCGGCGCTTCTGCATGGCAGCAAGAGTCTCCTCGTCCGGATCAACATAGATGGTTCCATCGGATCCGTCCACGATGCCGAGCTTTCCGTCTACGCTCTCATCCAGCGGAAGCGGTGTTCCGACCAGTGCCGGAATCGCCATGGTTCTTGCAAGGATAGCGGTGTGGGAATTTAAAGAACCGTGTACGGTAACAAAAGAAAGAACTTTGTCCTTATCCATCTGTACCGTCTCAGACGGCGCAAGGTCATCTGCCACGATGATCGCCGGTTCGTCGTTTAAGGATGCGTCGGTGTCGTCTCCGTTTAAGATGGAGATCAGACGCTCGGAAATATCCTTTACGTCTGCCGCGCGCTCTCTCATGTAATCATCGTCCATGGCAGAAAACATCTGCGCAAAGTTGTCGCCTGTCGTTGCAACGGCATACTCAGCGTTGACGCCCTGGCTCTTGATAATATTCTCGACGGACTCGTTGTAGCCGTCGTCCTCCATCATCATCTGATGTACCTCGAAGATCGCTGCATTGGCCTCGCCAACCTCTTTGCATGCTTTTTCATACAGAACGCTAAGCTGTGCGATTCCTTTTGCCTTTGCTTCCTCAAACCGTGCCATCTCCGCATCCGGATTTTCTACTTTCACACGTTTTACCTGACGCTCATTCTTTTTGTATACGCGGATCTTTCCGATCGCAATGCCGGAAAATACGCTTTTTCCCTGATAAATCTGCATAAGTTTTCTCCACCTTTGTTCTCGATATCCGAATTTTCTGTCCAGACAGCCGGAGCGTGTTCAAAAAGGATTTCTTAGTTTCAGAAAGTTTTTCAAACACGCTCCTGCCGATTACTATATTGTAATTCTCCAGAGCCCCATCTCAATTCCGCTTACGCTCCATTTCGATGTGGCTTCTCGCCATATGGAATTCCAGAAAAAAGCACTCATTCATGCAAGCATGATTCGCACTTTTTTCTTCCATTCCGCATGGCTCTGTAGAATTACAAGTTCTCTTTCATGAAATTGCTGATTGCTTCGTATGCAGCATCTTCATCTGCTCCATCGAAGGTCAGGGTAACTTCTTCGCCCTGTTTTACAGCCAGTCCCATGATGCCGAAGATGGCTTTGCAGTTCATGGCTTTTCCGTCTTTTGCGATCTTGATATCACAGGAAAATTCTTTGACTGCTTTTACCAGCATTCCTGCCGGACGAGCGTGGATTCCTTCTGGATCTGTTACAACATACTTAAATTCTTTCATGATTTTTTCCTCCCATAGGATCTTTGATATTTTTATTTTACTTTGTTTTCTGTCTTTTTTCTACTCTTTTATGCAACTTTTTTCTTTAAAACTCCAAGCAGAACTGCGGATACCACTGTTCCGATGACAACTGCCACCAGATAAAGCAGCGCATTTCCCATAACCGGTACAACGAAGATGCCGCCGTGCGGTGCCATTAAGGTACAGCCAAATGCCATGGAGAGCGCACCTGCGAGGCCAGAGCCGATGATGCAGGCCGGAAGAACGTGGATCGGGTCTGCTGCTGCGAATGGAATCGCACCCTCGGTGATGAAGGCGAGTCCCATGATGAAGTTGGTCGGACCGGATTCTCTTTCTTCTTTTGTAAATTTATCTTTGAACAGCAGGGTTGCAAGTGCAATCGCACACGGAGGAACCATACCGCCGATCATAACGGATGCCATAATGTCGTAGTTTCCTGCTGCGATGGCTGCTGTTCCGAATACGTAAGCTGCTTTGTTGAACGGGCCGCCCATGTCGATGGCCATCATGCCGCCGAGGATCATGCCAAGGATCAGCTTGCTGGATCCGCCCATGGAAGCAAGACCATTGTTCAGTACCGTGTTGACGGTTCCCATGATCGGCTCTACAATGAAGAGCATCAGAAGTCCCATCGCAAGGATGCCGACTACCGGGTAAATCAGAACCGGCGCAATCTTTTCGAGTGCTTCCGGAAGTTTCTCACATGCTTTGCGGAGGACAAGGATAATGTAGCCTGCTGCAAAACCGGCAACAAGTGCTCCAAGGAAACCGGAGGTTCCGCTCGATGCCATCATACCGCCGACAAAACCAAGGGCAAGTGCCGGCCGGTCGCCGATTGCCATGGCGATGTAGCCTGCAAGAACCGGGAGCATGAAGCCGAATGCCACGCCGCCGATCTGTTTGAACATCGCTGCAGCCGGGGTAATCGTACCGAAGTTTGATCTGGCTGCGGCATCAAGGGAGTTCATATCAACAAGAAGTCCGTCGATCAGGAATGCGATTGCGATCAGAATACCGCCGCCGACAACGAACGGAAGCATATGGGAAACACCATTCATCAGCTGGGTGTACAGCTGGTGGCCGATACCGCCGCTGTTCTTCTTCGTGCTTGCTGCGGCTGTCTGCGCATTGCCGCTCTTGTAAACCGGTGCGTTTCCGGACATCGCAAGCTCGATCAGCTCATCTGCTTTGCTGATACCGTCGGATACCTGGCGCTGGATGACTTTCTTTCCGTCGAAACGATCCATCGGAACCTGTGCGTCGGCTGCAACGATGATGCAGTCCGCATCGGCGATTTCCTGTGCAGTCAGCACGTTTTTCGCTCCGCCGGAGCCTCGTGTCTCGACTTTTACGAAGCATCCTTTTGCTTTCGCTGCTTTCTCGATTCCCTCGGCTGCCATGTAAGTGTGGGCAATACCGGTCGGGCAGGAAGTAACGGCGAGAATCTTCACCTGGTTTTCTTTTGCTTCCACCGGCTCTGCAAGACGCTCATCTACGCTCTTTTTCTCTTCATCGGCGCGGTCGATAATGGCAAGGAACTCTTCCGGTGTCCTTGCGTTTCGAAGGCTCTTGGTGAACTCTTCATCCATCAGCATCATGGAAAGTTTACTTAAGACATCGAGGTGAACGTTGTCTTTTGTGTTCGGCGCTGCGATGAGGAACAGCAGGGTGACCGGCTCTCCATCGAGAGAATCAAAATCAACACCGTTCGGGATCACCATGGCTGCAAGGCCCGGTTTGTTTACTGCATCACATTTTCCGTGCGGAATCGCAATTCCCTCTCCGATTCCTGTGGTGCTCTCTTCTTCTCTTGCGTAAACCTGTGCGCGGTACGCATCTTCGTCTGTGATCTTTCCGCTTTTGACCATCAGCGCTACGGCTGCGTCAAGCGTTTCCTGTTTGCTTTTCGGTGCGGCATCCAGCGCAATACTGCGGATGTCCAGCAAATCTGTGATTCTCATGAGACGTCCTCCCTTTTATTTTGTAATCTGTTCGTAGACAGATGCAATTTCCTCCCGGGTTGCAAGGTTTTCAGAAAAAGCACTTGCACTTCCCGCTGCGATTCCCATATGGAACGCATGGAGGTAATCTTCTTTTTCCATGTAGCCTGCCATGAATCCGGCTACCATCGAGTCTCCTGCGCCGACGCCGTTGATAAGCTTTCCTTTCGGGGCCGGAGCTTCAAAGACCTCACCGGATGCGGCAACGAGAACGGCTCCTTCGCCTGCCATGGAAACCAGAACGTTCTGTGCGCCCTTTTTCTGCAGCTGTTTTGCATACGGAACAACCGACTCTCTTGTCTTTAATTCCACACCGAAAATCTCGCCGAGTTCGTGATTGTTCGGTTTGATGAGGAACGGGTGGTACGGCAGAACCTTCATCAGCAGATCACGGGTCGCGTCTACGACGATGCGGACGCCCTTGCCGTCGAGCATTTCCATAATTTTCTGATAGGCATCATCTGCCATGGATGACGGGATGCTGCCTGCGAGGAAGAGAACGTCGCCCTCGCCGAGTGCGGAAAGCTGTTTCATCAGCTCTTCCACTTTTTTCTCCGGGATTTCGGGTCCCTGTCCGTTGATTTCAGTTCCGTCAATACTCTTTAATTTGACGTTGATGCGGGAATATCCTTCTTCCAGCCAGATGCAGCCGTTTTTAATTCCCATCTGGTCGAGCCGTCCCGCGATTTCTTTTCCGGTAAAGCCTGCCAGAAATCCGAGCGCTGTGCTCTCAATTCCAAGGTTTCCAAGTACGGTCGATACGTTGATTCCTTTTCCGCCCGGAAGCATCAGCTCGGAGCTTGTGCGGTTGGTAAGGCCGAGCTTGAAGTCTTCCACCGATACAATGTAGTCCAGAGACGGATTGAATGTCACTGTGTAAATCATATTTCCCTCCTGCTTTATTTTGATCGTGTTTGCTTTGATGAGCTTATTATATCGTCATATTCATTCAAAATCAATCATTAATATTTCATGAATTTTACCTTCTCTTTTTGTCGTATTTGCATAAGTTTAGAGTTTTATGACGGATTTCCCCGTTTTATCGCCCTGTTTTAACCGAGTTTGACTGATTGTCATCTTTTCTACCCTGTCACGCATCGATCACTTTATTCTCTCCATTTCGGTTATTTTTTATCAGACACTTTCTTTCTGTTCTCATTTTTGTACTTTACTTTTTCCGGATTTGGTACTAAAGTGAAGAGAAATCAAAAAAAGAATTTTCAGAAGAGGTGATTTTATTTGAAACGATACTATATTCTTCACTATTTTGATCCCGCCAATGTGGGCAGTTTTCTGCTTGTCTCACTGCTCGGCCTGATTCTGGTGCTTGCCCTTGTGCTTCTGATTGCAAAATTGCAGATTCAGCGGCAGCTAAAAGAGGAGACAGAGGAAAAAGCAAAAAAAATACGCCGGAAAAAACACCAACGCAGGCAGTATCAGATTGTGGAAAGCTTTTATGAGCTGGTTTTCTCCGGCACTTCGATTCTTCTCTTCCTCTCCCTCTATTACATTATCGATGAGCGTCTGCCGCAGATTTCGATGTACTGGGAGAAATATCAGGATGTGGTGCTTCTTGTCTTTATCGTGCTCTCCGTCTTTCTGACGAGCTGGCTCGATGTGGTTCTGGTAAAGCTCACGCACCTTGACCCGGAGCAGAAGGCGTCGGTGCGGCTGATTTCGGTCTTCTATATTGTACTGATTCTTCTGTACATCCGCTTTATCTACGAGGACACGAATTACGACGGCCTGATTCTCTATTTCCTGACACTGACGGTCGGCCGCTTCCTGTATTTCGACTTTACGGTCAAGAGTTTTCTTGAAACGATGCGGGGCGTGTTGGAAAATCTACCGCTTCTTGTCATCATGAGCGCCTACTCCGGTTTCGTGTGCTGGTATGGGTTCCATGTCGGCTTTCTGCTGAAATCAAATGGTGTCATTTTGAGCACCTTTCTTGCCCATCTGTTTATGGACTGCTCGATCTTTCTGCTCCACAAAACAGAAATTTTAAAGCATGTGATACGAAAAATTTAAAACCGGCATTTTTTTACCAGCCATATATCAAAAGCTCTGCAGATCAGAATTTTGCATTTTCTGTTCTGCAGAGCTTTTCTTATTTAACGTTCTTTTTTACATGCCAAACAGCAGTGCAAAGCCATGTACGACAAAAGCTGCCAGCCAGGCGATCACACACTGTGAAACGACAACACCGGCTGCCCATCTGCCGCCAAGCTCCCGCTTGATGGAAGCGACTGCCGCCACACACGGCGTATAGAGGAGGCAGAAAACCAGAAGGCTTAATGCGGAAACCGGTGTCAGGATTTCGGTCAGCTGCGCGGTCGTGCCGAACAGTACGGAAAGTGTCGAGACGACACTCTCCTTTGCCATAAATCCGGTTAGAAGGGCGGTCGATACTCTCCAGTCTCCAAATCCAAGCGGCCGAAAAACCGGGGCGAGACGGCCGGAGACAACGGCGAGAATGCTGTCCTTGGAGTCCTCCACGACATTGAGATGCGTTCCAAAGGTCTGTAAAAACCAGATCACAATCGTGGCAACAAAAATGACGGTGAATGCCCGCTGCAGGAAGTCTTTTGCCTTATCCCACAAAAGCTGTCCGACATTTTTTGCCCCCGGCATGCGGTAGTTTGGAAGCTCCATGACAAACGGAACGGCTTCCCCCTGGAATAAAGTTCCCTGCATCAGCATCGCCATCAGGACAGCCATGAAGATACCACCGAAATACAGAAGAACCATCACAAGGGCACTGTATTTCGGGAAGAATGCGGCGGTAAAGAACGCGTAAATCGGAAGTTTTGCCGAACAGCTCATAAACGGAGTTAATAGGATCGTCATTTTCCGGTCACGCTCGGAAGGCAGGGTGCGGCTCGCCATGACGCCCGGCACGGTACAGCCAAAACCGACCAGCATCGGCACGATACTGCGGCCGGAGAGGCCGATTTTCCGGAGCAGCTTATCCATCACAAATGCCACGCGCGCCATATAGCCGCTGTCTTCCAGAATGGACAGGAAGAAAAACAGGGTGACGATGATCGGAAGGAAGCTTAAGACACTTCCGACGCCGTTAAAAATACCGTCAATCACAAGGGAATGAAGCACCGGATTGACGCCCCATGCTGTCATGGCGCTGTCCACGAGCTCGGTCAGTTTTCCGATCAGAATCTCCAGCACACTCTGCAGCGATGCTCCGATCACATGGAAGGTCAGGAAAAAGACAGCCGCCATAATCCCGGCAAAACATGGCAGAGCCGTATATTTTCCGGTCAGCACACGGTCAATTTCTGTGCTCCGCACATGCTCGCGGCTCTCTTTTGGTTTTACCACGGTCTCACGGCAGACTTTTTCAATAAAATTAAAACGCATATCCGCAATCGCCGCCGCGCGGTCCAGGCCGCGCTCCGTCTCCATCTGACAGACGATATGCTCGAGCATCTCTTTCTCGTTTTCATCGAGGGCCAGCTGCTCCAGGATCAGCGCATCGCCCTCTGCCAGCTTGCTCGCCGCAAACCGCACCGGAATATCCGCCCTTGCGGCGTGATCCTCGATCAGATGCATGATCGCATGCAACGCACGGTGGACGGCACCGCCGTGGTCATTCGCCTCACAGAAGTCCTTTCTGCCCGGTTTTTCCTGGTATTTGGCCACATGGACAGCATGGGCAACCAGTTCATCGATTCCCTCGTTTTTTGCAGCGGAAATCGGGATAACCGGGATGCCAAGTCTCTCTTCCATCTGGTTCACGAGCACAGAACCGCCGTTTTCGCGTACCTCATCCATCATGTTGAGGGCCAGTACCATCGGAACGTCGAGTTCCATCAGCTGCATCGTCAGATACAGGTTTCGTTCGATATTTGTCGCATCTACAATATTGATGATGCCGCGCGGATGCTCGTTCAGAACGAAATTCCGGGTGACGATCTCTTCGCTTGAATACGGCGACATCGAATAAATGCCGGGAAGATCGGTGACCAGCGTGTTTTTCTGGCCGCGGATTTCACCGTCCTTCCGGTCTACGGTCACGCCGGGGAAGTTTCCGACGTGCTGGTTGGATCCCGTTAATTGGTTGAACAGGGTGGTCTTGCCGCAGTTCTGGTTTCCGGCCAGCGCAAAGGACAACAGCTCTCCTTCCGGCAGCGGATGCTCCTCTGCCTTATTGTGGTACTTTCCGCCCTCTCCAAAGCCGGGATGCGGAATTGCTTTCGCATCCGGCTGCTCTTTTTCTTTTACAGCGTCCCGCATCTCATCAATGGCAATCCGTCCGGCATCGGCGAGGCGGAGTGTCAGTTCATAGCTGTGAATCCGCACTTCCACAGGGTCTCCCATCGGTGCATACTTTACCATCGTCACTTCCGCCCCCGGAATGATTCCCATATCTAGGAAGTGCTGCCGCAGCGCGCCCTCTCCTCCTACCGTGCGGACGGTCGCTGTTTTGCCGATCGGCAGTTCTTTCAGTGTCATATATTTCACTCCTTATTGATTCTCATTATCAATAGTAAGTATATGACACAATTCGACTGCGGTCAAGCAATTGCCATTATTTCTCTTTTTGTTTTTCTTCGAGCTTCTTCTGTACACTCGGAAACAGCTCCAGATCCGTGTGTGGGATTGCCTGGGCCGCTTTCATCATAGAGATGAAAGCGGCGACCTGGCCGAACTGGATGTAGACCATCTCGTCCAGAATGCGGTCAATATCGTCGATGCAGGTCCGATCCAGCAGGATTTTTTCTGCTCCCGCAAGCGACGTATTTCCGGCGCAGATCAGGCGGCTGCGGTCCATATCCGGGTACATGCCGATCGTGATGGCGGATTCCTTTGAAACGTGCTTTCCAAATGCACCAGCCGCGTAAAACCGGTCAATTTCTTCCATGGAAATGCCGGATTCACGCATCATGTACTCAACCATCGTGTAGGCCGCTGACTTTGTACGAAGGAATTCGGCGATATCACTCTGATAGAAGCACAGCCCTTCACTATATTCAACGCACCACTCTCCCGTCTCCGGGTCTTCCTTGATCTTTTCGGACCGCTCCGGCTGCAGGGTACCGAACAGGTTGATCCAGCCATTTAGGAATAATTCCGCGAGCAGATCGATAATGCCGGAACCGCAGATGCCCTTTGGCTTACCCTCTCCGATTACATGGCACTGGATTTTCCCGTCTTCTATTTTTACCGTATCAACAGCGCCTTCTGCAGCTCGCATGCCGGTTTTGACCACGCCGCCCTCGAGCGCCGGACCGGCAGCGCCTGCGCCGCAGAGCAGAAATTCCCGGTTTCCGACGACAAGCTCGCCGTTCGTTCCGATATCAAAAAAAACGCTGATCGTTTCTTTTTTATAGAGTTCCGTTGCGATCATACCGCTTAATATATCACCGCCCAGGTAATTGGATTTTCCCGGCACGCAGTAGACACATCCCTTCATGGGAAATCCCATCTCTTTCGCCGGAAGGAATCCGACGCGGTCTGCGCGCACGGCGTACGGGGATGAAAAGACGCAGAACGGATCCAGTCCCAGCAGGAAATGGATCATCGTTGTGTTGCCGGATACGACCATTGAGAGAACATCCGACGGCGCAATTCCTGTCTTTTGGCGAAGTTTTTCAAAGAGCAGTGTAAATGTCTCCATCGTACACGCACGGATGTCCTGCAGTACCTCCGGTTTATCCTTACAGGCAAAGATTCTCGTCAGAATATCGGTTCCATAGGCAGTCTGGCGGTTGTATTCGCTCTCCTCGGCAAGCACAGTACCGTCGCTGCAGTTTACCAGGCGCACAACGACGGTCGTACTTCCAAGATCAGCGGCATAGCCGTAATGCTCTGCTGCTGTATCGCCCGCTTCCAGATCAACCACCTGCCAGATGCTTCCATTCCATGCGAGGGAAACCGTTATGTTATAGTCTGCCTCATCGCAGATGGGATACAGTTTCTGCAGCGCTGGAAGGGTAAATGATGCGGTGATTCCTTTCTCTTTTAATGCATCCAGTATCCGCATCTGGCTGGAGCGGGCGTCCTCCTCCGTCGGCGGGACCAACCCCAGATACTGTTTCTGTGTTATTCCTCTATTCATTATTACTTCCTCATTTCCTGATCATTTTTCTGTTTCTTATTGTAGCACTTTTCTCTTTTCCAGAGAACTTATTTTTTTCACATTTTTACTACATTTCCATCACAGATTCCCATTATACTGCAAAGCATAGAAACAAAAAAGGAAGCAAACAAAACCGGAAGCCGATTCCGGAACACAGTTTAAAATACAGATACCAGAAAGGAAGCATTTATTATGATGGACTACAGAAACAACTACAATAACGAAAACGAAACCAATAATGAGAACATGATGGCAGCAGAGCAGAACAGCTTCAACGGAAAGAAACCTTCTTCCAAAAACAAAAAAGCTGCTAAGCTTGCAAAAAAAATCGGAGCCATCGCCTTAAGCGCAGTTCTGTTCGGCGGTGTTGCCGGCGGTACCTTCCAGGCAGTCAACCACTTTGCCGGAAGCACGACAGCCACTGCAACAACAACCACTGCACAGCAGACGACTTCCAACAGCAGCCTCTTAAAAGCCGCTGCCACATCCTCAAGCTCCACTTCCACCGGAACGATGGATGTTTCCACGATTGCGAAAAACGCAATGCCGTCGATCGTCTCCATCACAAACCAGTCCGTACAGGAAGTACAGAACTACTTCAGCATGTTCGGTTACGGTGCCCAGACTCCGCAGACCGAGGAGACCACAAGCTGCGGTTCCGGTATCATCATCGGAAAGAATGACACCGAGCTTCTGATCGTCACCAATAACCATGTAGTAGAAGATGCCGATACTCTTTCTGTTAGTTTTGTAAACAATCAGGTCTGCAAGGCAAATATCAAAGGTACCGATGCCGATAACGATCTTGCCGTCATCGCCGTTCCGCTCTCCGAGATCCCGGATGACACGATGAGCAGCATCGCTGTTGCCACGATGGGCGATTCTGATTCCGTTGAGGTCGGCGAGCAGGTCGTTGCGATCGGCAACGCACTCGGCTACGGCCAGTCCGTTACGACCGGTATCATCAGTGCTGCAAACCGTGTGATCGACAGCGATTCCTCTTCTGACGGAAGCTCCGATGGAACAACGGCAGATACTTCTTCCACTGATACAACCGGAAAGACCTACTTACAGACCGATGCAGCCATCAACCCTGGCAACAGCGGCGGCGCTCTTCTGAACATGAACGGAGAGGTCATCGGTATCAACTCCGCAAAACTTGCTTCTACAGAGGTAGAGGGCATGGGCTATGCAATCCCGGTCTCCCGTGTTTCCGATATCATTGAAAATCTGATGAATGAGCAGACCAGAACAAAGGTTGCCGCAGAAGATCAGGGAACGATCGGCATCAAATGCCTCGATGTCAGCAGCCAGATCCAGCAGGCATACAATATGCCGGCCGGCATCTATATCTCCGAAGTAACCTCCGGCGGTGCCGCTGAAAATGCAGGTCTGAAATCCGGATACGTTCTGACCAGCTTTGACGGACATTCCATCACCTCCACCAGCGAGCTGAAATCCCTGCTGCAGTATTACTCTGCCGGCGAAACCGTCGAGGTGGAAGTACAGGTTCCAGACAACGGATCCTATGAGACAAAGACCTTCTCCCTGACCCTCGGAACGAGCATCAGCTCTTCAGATGATCAGCAGAGCGATTCCCAGCAGAATGCGGGTTCATCCCGCTCTGCAGAGGGAGGAAATACCCTGACCTCCGCTACTCCTTCGATCTGACTGCCCGCTCTCCCGTGAAAGAAATCCATAAATAAAAAACATCATAAGCATGAAAGAAAGGCCCCGAAACATAACTCCAATGTTTCGGGGCCTTTCTCCTATTCTCTTAATCCATTTCTTATTTTTCTGCTCCTGCAACTGCCTCGCGGGCTGCTTTCTCTTCCGGATCTTCATCCAGAATGGAGAATGCAATATTGGTTGCATGGTCCGCGACACGCTCGAGTCCGGATACAAGATCGGAGAAGATCATGCCGGCTTCCGGCGTACATTCGTTGCGGGTCAGACGCTCTACATGCTTCTGCTGCAGATCCCGCTCCTCCTGATCAATGGAATTTTCAATATCAATGATCTCCTGCAGGTGCTGCAGATCATTCTTTGCAAACATTTCGATCGACTCATCGAGAATTTTTAATACCATATCCAGCATCTCGGAAAGATCCAGTTCGCCCTGTTTGCTGAAGGTCACATTGTCATTCGTCATCTGCACAGCAGAATCTGCGACATTTTCGGCATGATCACCAATCCGCTCGATATCATTGACCACATGGAACAGCGCACCGATGCGCATAACGTCTGATGTCGGCAGCGATGCCTGATTTAAGTGAACCAGATAGTTCGTAATCTCTTTGTTCAGGAAATTAATATTTTCCTCGACACGGTAGACCTCGTCGATTTCTTTCTGATCGCGGGTCACCAGCGTATTCATCGCGCGAATCAGGTTGGTCTCTGCCATCTGTGCCATACGCTCCATCTCACGGACAGCCTGCAGAACTGCAGTCGTCGGGGACATCGCATGTTTCGAGCTGATGTAGGCAAGCTCGAACTTTTTGTCTTCCTCGTCATTTCCGCGGATGATAAAGTACGTTGCCTTCACCAGAAGCGGGGTAAACGGCAGCATCAGGAGTACCTGGCATACTTTGATGATCGAGTTTGCATTTGCGATCATACGGCCTGCTTCGTTTCCGGAAATACCCATAAAGAAGTCAACTACCTGTTTTCCAAACAGCAGGAAAATAATGGAGCAGACAATCGTTCCGGAGATGTTGAACAGCAGGTGGACACATGCCGCACGTTTTGCATCTTTTTTGCAGCCGAAGCTGGCAAGAATCGCGGACATCGTACATCCGATGTTGCATCCAAGCATCATAAACAGACAGATCGGAAGTCCCATCAAGCCCTCTCTTGCAAGAAGCATGATGATTCCGACCGTTGCAGAGTTACTCTGCAGAATCGCGGTAGCCACCCAGCCGACTAAGAACGCAAGAAACGGATTCGTCAGGGATCCGAGGGCGTTAACGACTGCCGGGATCTCTTTTGCTTCGTTCAGGGCTCCTGAGATACCGGAGATACCCATAAACAGAATACCAAATCCCAAGATAACCTCGCCGAGACGGCTGATCGTCAGATTGTTCTTTACGAACATAACCATCAGAACACCGATGATGACAAACAGCGGCGCGATATCCGCAAGGTCAAACGCAATCAGCTGTCCGGTAACTGTCGTACCGATGTTTGCTCCGAGGATAATTCCAGGAGCCTGTGCCAGTTTCATCAGACCGGAGTTTACGAAGCTGACCACCATAACGGTTGTAGCGTTGGAGGACTGAATCAGCGCGGTAAAGAAAATACCGACCAGAAGACCGATCACACGGTTCTTCGTAAATACCTCCAGAATGCTTCTCATCTTGGATCCGGCAACCTTCTGCAGTCCTTCACTCATCAGCTTCATTCCATATAAGAAGAAGCCCAGACCGCCCATCAAAGACACTATTACACTCATATTCTTTTTTCTTCCTTGTCTTTTTCTGATGTCTCTTTCCAAATCTCCGCCAAGTAGTTTCGCATTTTTTATCTCGATATTTTACATTTCCTTAACGCAGATTTTACAAGACACCTTTTTTATCATAAAAGAAATCATGACATTTGTCTATAGAAAAATTAAAAATTTCGACAAGAAATTTTCAGATTCTTTTCGTTTCTTTCTTGCATTCTACTTGATAATATTGTAACATTTAGGATGTTTCCATATTATGAGGCGACATTTCCGCCTACAAAATTCAAAAGGAGAGAAAACTATGGAAAAGTTTAGCAAGCTGATGGAAAACACATTCAAGCTGCGGGAAAATGGAACAACGGTCAAAACCGAGATCATCGCCGGTGTCACCACGTTCATGACGATGGCGTACATTCTTGCCGTCAACCCGAACATCCTTTCCTCCACCGGCATGGACCACGGCGCTGTCTTTACCGCAACGGCTCTGGCAGCCTTCCTTGGCACCCTGCTCATGGCACTTTTCGCCAATTATCCATTCGCTCTGGCACCAGGAATGGGCCTCAACGCCTATTTTGCCTACACCGTTGTTCTCGGCTACGGATATAGCTGGCAGGCAGCCCTGACCGCCGTTTTTGCAGAAGGTATCATCTTTATTGTACTTTCTCTGACCAACGTCCGTGAGGCGATCTTCAACTCCATTCCGGTCAGCCTGAAATCTGCAGTCAGCGTCGGCATCGGTCTGTTCATCGCATTCATCGGACTTCAGAATGCAAAAATTGTACTGCCGAACTCTTCAACCGTGGCAGGCCTCTATTCCCTGTCTTCCTACAATGCCAACCTGCAGTCTGCAGCCACATTAAACGGAACAGAGTATGTGGCAGGAACGTTTAACGATGTCGGAATCACCGTTCTGCTCGCAGTCATCGGTGTTATCCTCACCGCCGTTCTTGTCGTACGCAATGTAAAGGGAAACATCCTCTGGGGAATTCTTGCAACCTGGATCCTCGGCATGATCTGCCAGGCATGCGGTCTCTACGTTCCGAACCCGGCAAACGGCTTCTACAGCCTGTTCCCGGATTTTTCCAACGGACTTTCCATTCCAAGCCTTGCCCCGATTTTCGGAAAACTGGATTTCTCCATTCTGAAAACAGGCGAGTTCTTCGTGATCATGTTTGCATTCCTGTTTGTCGATATGTTTGATACCATCGGAACTCTGATCGGTGTATCTTCCAAGGCAAACATGCTCGACAAAAACGGAAAACTTCCGCGCATCAAGGGCGCGCTGATGGCAGATGCTGTTGCTACCTGCGCAGGTGCTGTTCTTGGTACTTCTACCACAACAACTTTCGTTGAGAGTGCTTCCGGCGTTTCCGAAGGCGGCCGTACCGGTCTTACCGCTGTTACCACTGCAATCCTCTTCGGCCTCGCTCTGTTCCTCTCCCCGATCTTCCTTGCCATCCCGTCCTTTGCAACGGCTCCGGCACTGATCGTGGTAGGCTTCTACATGCTGACCAACGTAGTCAACATTGATTTCAGTGATCTTTCCGAGGCGATTCCGTGCTACATCTGCATCGGAGCTATGCCGTTCTTCTACAGCATTTCCGAAGGTATTGCCATGGGAGTTATCTCCTACGTTGCAATCCAGATCCTGAGCGGAAAAGCAAAAGAAAAAAAGATCAGCGTGATCATGTACATCCTGGCTGTTCTGTTTATCTTAAAATACCTTCTTCTGTAATGGCTTTTTAACGATACAGAACCGCATAAAAAGGCTCCTGTCCCACAGATTTTATTCTGTGAAACAGGAGCTCTTTTTATGCTCTGAATCAAAAATTTTTATTCTGCCAGGGTCCGGTAAAAGCAGGTGCGGTTTCCGGTGTGGCACGCTGCGCCGACCTGTTCTACTTTGGCAAGGATTGTATCGTTGTCGCAGTCGATCAGAAGCTGTTTTACATACTGCACATGGCCGGAGCTCAGTCCCTTCGTCCAGAGCTCATTGCGGCTTCTGCTCCAGTACGTCATTTTTCCAAGGCGCAGTGTCGTCTCAAACGCTTCTTCATTCATGTAGGCGAGCATCAGCACTTCGTCATTTTCCGCATCCTGTACAACAACCGGAACCATGCCGTCGCTGTTTGTCTTAAAATCCGCCCAGGTAAAATCACATTTTAATGCTTGTTTCATCTCTTGTTCTCCTCTTTTTCTGCTCTTACAGGCTGCCCTTGGTCGAGAGCACGCCGGCAATTCTCGGATCGAAGGAAGTTGCCTCATCGAGTGCCTTCGCAAATGCTTTGAACATCGCCTCGATGATGTGGTGGTTATTTCCGCCGTCAAGCACTTTGATATGCAGATTCATCTGCGCCGCATAGGAAACGGCGTAGAAGAATTCTTTTACCATCTCGGTCTCCATCTCTCCTACTTTCTCCCGTGTAAATTCTGCCTGGAAAGAGAGATACGGTCTGCCGCAGAGGTCAACGGCCGAGAGCACCAGTGTCTCGTCCATCGGAAGGATTCTGTCGCCGTAGCGGCGGATGCCCTGTTTGTCGCCGACTGCCTCGCGGATTGCAGTTCCGAGCACGATACCGGTGTCCTCGATCGTGTGGTGGCCGTCTACATCAAGATCTCCGTCTACAGAAACGGAAAGGTCGAAAAGACCGTGGCGGGCAAAGCCGTCGAGCATATGGTCAAAAAAGCCGATGCCGGTGTGGATGTCGCTCTTTCCCGTTCCATCCAGATTTAATGTCATGCGGATCTTTGTTTCTTTTGTCACGCGTTCTACGCTGGCTGTTCTGTTCTCCACTTACTCTTCCCCCTCAAAACGGACGGCAATCGAATTGGCGTGTGCCGTCAAGCTCTCTGATTTTGCAAAGCTCTCGATATCCTCGTGGATCTCGGAAAGGGCTTCTCTGGAATAATAGATGATGCTGGATTTCTTCACGAAATCGTCTACGGACAGCGGTGAGAAGAATTTTGCGGTTCCGTTCGTCGGCAGGATATGGTTCGGGCCGGCAAAATAGTCACCGAGAGGCTCGCTGGAGTTCTCGCCGAGGAAAATAGCACCGGCGTTATGTACCTTCATCATATCCTCAAACGGGTTCTTCGTCACGATCTCGAGGTGCTCCGGTGCGATGGCATCTACGGTGTCGATCGCTTCCTGATGCGAATCGGTGACAAGGATGTAGCCGAAGTTGTCCAGTGATTTGGAGATGATGTCGCTTCTGGAGAGGACTTTTAAGAAACCGTCTACCTCTTCACTTACCTTCTCTGCCAGTTCCTGGGAGGTGGTAATGAGGATCGCACTTGCAAGCTCATCATGCTCAGCCTGGCTTAAGAGATCGGCTGCCACGAACCGCGGATTTGCAGTCTCATCAGCAAGGACAAGAATCTCACTTGGGCCTGCGATGGAGTCGATGCTGACATTTCCGTATACGGCTTTCTTTGCAAGGGCAACGTAGATGTTTCCAGGTCCTACGATTTTATCGACTTTCGGAATGCTCTCGGTTCCGTAAGCAAGGGCTGCAATTGCCTGTGCACCGCCGATTTTAAAGACGCGGTCCGCACCGGCTTCTTTTGCTGCCGCAAGGACAACCGGGTTGACTTTTCCGTCTCTGCCGCACGGCGTTGTCATGCAGATTTCTTTGACTCCTGCCACTTTTGCCGGAAGAATGTTCATCAGAACGGAGGACGGATACGCTGCCTTTCCTCCCGGAACGTATACGCCGACACGGTTCAGGGCGGTCAGCTTCTGGCCAAGCATCGTTCCGTTCTCGGTAGAGGTGAACCAGCTGTTCTGTTTCTGTTTTTCGTGGAACTCACGGATATTTTTCATGGATCTGCGGATGACACCGATCAGCTCTGGATCTACGATGTTGTACGCTTCATCAATCTCTTCCTGTGTTACTTCTACGGTAGAAGCATCGAGTACCGCGTGGTCGAATTTCTCGGTATATTCGAAAACGGCTGCGTCTTTTCTTGTTTTTACATTCTCAATGATCTCCTGCACGGAAGCCTCGTACGTTCCGTACTGTGTCGGGCTTCGTTTCAGCATATTCTCCAGAATATTTTCTGTAGTCTCTTTTGTCAGTTTTACGATTCTCATACCAGTGCTCCTTTCAGATCCTGAATTAATTTAGTAATTCTCTCATTTTCCATCCGCATGCTCACCTGGTTGACAACCATGCGCGCAGACAGCGGGCAGACCTCCTCGAGAACGGTCAGGCCGTTTTCCCGTAAAGTGCTTCCTGTCTCTACAATATCCACAATCACTTCGGAAAGTCCGACAATCGGTGCCAGCTCGATCGAGCCGTTCAGCTTGATCATCTCAACGGTCTGGTGCTTGCGGTTGTAGAAGTAATCCTTGGCAATGTTTGGGTACTTCGTTGCCACACGGATCTGCTGGTTGTGCTGCAGCAGCTCACGCGCGGATTCCGGTCCGCAGACACACATGCGGCACTTGCCGTAGCCAAGGTCCAATACCTCGTAGAGGCGTCTTCCTTCCTCCAGAATCGTGTCCTTTCCGACGATTCCGATATCCGCTGCGCCGTACTCCACATAGGTCGGCACATCCGGACCTTTGGCGAGGAAGAAACGGAGCTTATGCTCTTCGTCCGTGAAAATCAGCTTTCTCGTATCTTTATTTTTCATTTCATCGCAGGTGATGCCGACTTTTTCCAGCAGCTCCAGCGTCTGGTACGCCAGGCGTCCTTTTGTCAGTGCAATGGTCAAATATCTCATCTTTTTCGTACCCTTCCTCTCCTACAGCTCCACCGGCTGTACTTCTCCTGTCGACAAATCGATAGCAAGCACCGAATCGCTCTTCTGAATATAGACAATGCCGCCGAACTGGTTCTTTCTGCCGTATTCTTCATAATCTGCAAGAACCTTGTCCCTTGCAAAGCAGACCAGCGCGACATCCATGCCCTTGCTTCTGTGCTCGTTAGCAAGTTTTACGGCCAGCGGCTGAAGAAAATCCGGGTAGAGTAGCATCGTTTTCGTATTGGCAATCGGAAGAGAAATTTTCTGGCGCTCCAGTGCATTCATCAGAGATTCCATGACAGTACAGAATCCGATCGCCGGCGCTTTCTTTCCGAAGTGCTGCAGCAGTGCATCGTAGCGGCCGCCTTTTACGATCGGCTCGCCGGTGCCGTAGGTGTAGGCCTGGAAAATAATACCGGTGTAGTAATGGAATTTGCTTAAAAGGCCGAGATCGAAGAAGACGTATTTTTCATAGCCGTAATCTTTAACGATCTCATAGATCGTAGCCAGACGATCGAGTGCCTCTCTTGCCGCCGGATTTCTTGTAAGGCCTTTTGCCTTTTCGAGAATCTCTGCATTTCCGAACAGCTGCGGAACATCACGGAGTGCTTCAAACAGATCACTTCGAAGGTTCTGTTTTGCCAGCAGCTCCTCGGCGCCAAAATGATTTTTAATGGAAATCAGTTCTTTTAATTCGTTCAGAACATCCTCGGCGAGCGCAGCTTCCTCGGAGAGCGCCTGGAAGAAACCTACGTGGCCGATGCTGATCTGGAAATCGGTAAGACCGGCATCCAGCATAACTTTTACGGTCATCGCAATGATCTCTGCGTCTGCCATTGCGGAATCATCGTTTAAGAGCTCGACGCCCATCTGGGTGGACTCTTTTAAGCGGCCCTGATAGCTGCTGCTGTTGACGAAGCTGCTTCCTCTGTAGCAAAGGCGGATCGGCATCGTCTCTTCCATGAAATACATGGAGGCTGCGCGTGCAATCGACGGGGTAAAGTCCGGACGGAGCACAAGGGTGTTGCCGTCGCGGTCAAAGAATTTGTAGAGCTCGCGGGACGGTGTTGTTCCCACTTCTCTTCCGAATACATCAAAAAACTCGAACGTCGGTGTTTCAATATCCTGATATCCAAACGCATGAAATACCTGCTCAATCTGATTCTCCAGGTATAATTTTTTCGTACATTCCTGATTGTAGACATCCCGGACGCCTTCCGGGGTATGAATTAATCGATCCATGTTTTGTTGTCCTCACTTTTTCGCTTTAGTTCACTACCATATTACCATATTGAATTTAAAACTATGGTTAGTATATCGGAAAACATTTTCCCTGTCAACTCAAAATTTTAATCCGCTTTCGAATCCCGTATCTCCAGATCCTTCTGGATTCCGTTCAGGTACGGGACGAGAACGCTGCTTCCCGTTCTGGGAAGGAAGAATGACGTTTCAAGCTCGGTGTAGGAAAAATGCTTCTTTCCGCCGTTCTGTCCGCGGTCCCAGAAGGTTTTCATCGTCTCATACCGCAGGTAATAATATTCGTCCCGCGCCGTAAAATACAGCAGCAGGAAGGAAATCCCCCCCTGCTGCTCGAAATCTTTCATAAACGTGACCTGGTGCTCGTGGATGTTTGCGAGCGGAAAGGAATCCGTTTTGCACTCTTTGGCATCGAAGCAGACGGGAATGCCCTGTACAGCGCCGATGTAATCAACGGTACTCTTCTTTTCAAAATAAGCCAGCGTGATGTGTCTGCTCTCCTTATCTATTTTGATCGGGGTGATCGGCGTCGGCACCTTCTGGATCAGTGCCAGATGCTTGTCACGGTACTGCTCGTTTGTGCGGTTGATCATTTCCTCCAACGTTGATCCGCGGAGTCCCCTCGATGTCCATGCCATAATTCCTGTCCTCGTCTTCGTTCTGTTCTTATTCAATCAGAGAAATTTTGTTCAGCGGCCAGTAGCGCAGAAAGGCCTTGCCGATGATCTTGTCTTTCTCTACGTACGGATTCAGCCAGTAGCGGGAATCCTTTGATACGTTCCGGTTGTCGCCGAGCATAAAGTAGCAGCCCTCCGGCACCTCATACGGTCCGAAATCGCCGACCGGTGTTTCCGGGCAGAAATCATCGCGCAGCGGCTCGGTGGAATCGTTGATATACACCTTTCCGTCGCGGATCGTAACCGTCTCTCCCGGCAGTCCGATGACGCGCTTGATAAACTTCTGCTTCTCGTCGTCCGGATAATAGAAAATAACGATGTCATACCGCTGCGGATCGCTCTTTACATAAGCAAGGCGGTTACCGAAGATCTGGTCTCCGGTCATAATCGTGTTTTCCATGGAAGGAGATGGGATTCTTGCGTTGATGACAATGACCTGCTCCACAAAAACAACGACTGCCACGACAATGGCGATCATTTTTACATATTCCCAGATTTCCCGTCCGATGCTCGTCTCCTCCGTTTTTCTTGGTTTTGTTTCTTTCTTTTCGTTGTCTTTTCGGCTCATAATCCTTCTCCCGTCAAATGTTCTCCCTGTAAAATCCGGCGCACGGATGATGGCAGGGGCGCTGTAAAGGTTTTTCCGGACAGATCCGATAAGGTGCCCGTAAGCTCTGGAAATACCGCCTTCCACGAATGGAGAAGTTGGTATTTCAGTCCGTATTTTTCCCGGAAGCGGCGGTTAAACTCCGCATCCCCGTATTTCGTATCTCCCGCAAGCGGATGACCGATGCTCGCGAGATGGCTGCGGATCTGATGGCTCTTTCCGGTCACCAGCTCAACCTCCAGCAGCGTACAGCCTCTTCCGGCACAGAGCGGCCGGTATGCGGTTTCTATGTAAACAGCATCTCCCTGCTGCTCTCGCTGAATCGAAACACGGTTTGTCCTCTCATTTTTTGTGAGGTATCCGCGGATCCGCTCTGTCTCTGTCACGGTTCCTTTTACAACCGCCAGATAGTATTTTCCAACAGCCCGCTCTGCGATCAGTTCTGAAAGCTGCTGCGTCGCCGCAACGGTTTTTCCGGCAAGAATCAGACCGCTGGTGTTCCGGTCCAGACGATTGCAGAGTCCGGCGCGGAACATGGTCTCCTCCCCGGCATTTTTTTCCGAAAGATAGGCGCCGAGCGCTTCGGTAAGGCTCACATCCGTCTCTTTCGCCTTCTGTGAGAGGACACCTGCCGGCTTGTTCAGGAAAATTACTTTTTCGTCTTCATAGACGATATCCAGCTTCGGATACTTTACCTGTTTTCCAGCCGCCGGTTTTTCCGGTGTTTTCCGAAATTTTTCGATGGTCTCTTCCGCCAGATACAGCCGGATCGTATCGCCTGTTTTCAGCTTTTCACTGCCGTCCGCCTTTTTCTGGTTCAGCACAATGTTTTTCTTTCGCAGCATTTTATAGAAGAAACTCTTTGGCGCCTCCTCCATATATTTGGACAGATATTTGATGAGCTGCTGCGCGCAGTCTTTTTCTGTCACGGTCAGTTCTCTCATAGCAATGGTCTCCTACAGTGCCAGCGCCAGCATCGTGTGTTTCACCAGTTCCGTGCGGGACAGATCCGGGTACCGCTCATCCGGTTTGAAGTTTTCACTGGCGCTCTTTTCCAGCTCATCGTAGTTGCGGTTCAGGGAATCGAGGCGCTCCAGAAATGCTTTTTCCCGATCAAAAATCTTCACATGGCATTTGTAGCCGTTGGCACGGATGATCTTGTTCAGATACGTAGTGCAGTCCTCGATCTGTTTCTGGTCTTTGGCGCGCGTGGTGTAGCATGCGATCTCCTCACCGCAGAACGCCGCTGCTTCGATCATCAGACTCGATTTTTCCTGTGTGATATACATTTCATATCCCATCAGCAGTTTTCCTTTTTTTGCCTCAATGGCATCGTACACTGCTTTGTCCACTGGCTTTTGCATAACCATCATGATAAAACCGACGGCGGCGCGGCAGCCCGGCAGACAGCCTACTACGGCGACAACCGTAAAAATGTTGCTCTTGTTTCCGTCTGCAAGCACAAGCCCGACAATAAAAACGATGGCCGGAAGGACGAACAGTCCCAGTGTCACAAGCAGTCTTTTTTTCTTTTCCCGGCGGATATAGCCGTAATCCCCTTTTCTGATCTTCATTCTTCTGTCATTTCCCTTCTTCGATAAGATCCCCGCTCATCTTCTGCGTGTTTATTTCTTTTTGTGCACGTTGCGGAGCGTCTTTTTCAGCCGTCCGCCTGTTTTTGCTTTTCCCTGTCCGGAACGGTCATTCGCCGTCTTCTGGCCAAAGCCTTTTCCGTTGGACCCTTTTCCTCTTGACGGTTTTCCTGCCTCCCCGGCCATCTTTCTCGGCCGTACGAGACATTTCGGTCCGAATCCGATCAGATCCTCCCGGTGTGTCCGGCGCAGTGCCTCGCAGACGAGCTCATAGTTCTCCGGATTCCGGTACTGAATCAGCGCACGCTGCATCGCCTTCTCATGCGGCGATTTCGGCACGTAAACCGGATTCATCGTCCGCGGGTCAAGACCGGTATAGTACATACAGGTGGAAAGTGTGGAAGGCGTCGGATAGAAGTCCTGTGCCTGCTCCGGGATAAATCCCATATCGCGGATGTACTCGGCAAGCTCCACCGCATCCTCCAAGTCACACCCCGGATGGGACGACATAAAATACGGAAGTGCGTACTGCTGCTTCCCCGTCTTTTTGTTGCACGCATCGAAGCGGCGGATAAATTCCTGATATACTTCGTGGCGCGGTTTTCCCATATAGGAAAGCACACGGTTCGAAACGTGCTCCGGCGCAACGCGGAGCTGACCGCTGACGTGATCCTTTACCAGCTCGGAAAGGAACGTCTGGTCTTTATCGGCCAGGACATAGTCAAAACGGATGCCAGAGCGGATAAAGACTTTCTTCACGCCCGGAATGTCTTTTAATTCCCGCAGCAGCTTCACATAATCTCTGTGATCTGCCACCATATTTTTACACGGCTCCGGGAAGAGACAGTTCCGGTTCGGGCAGGCGCCTTTGGTGAGCTGCTTTTTGCATGCCGGACCGCGGAAATCCGCCGTCGGGCCGCCGACATCGTGAATATAGCCTTTAAATTCTTTTTCCTGAACCATCTGCCGCGCTTCCGCCAGAATGGATTCGTGGCTTCTTGTCTGCACAACACGTCCCTCGTGGAACGTCAACGCGCAGAAACTGCAGGATCCAAAGCAGCCGCGATTGCTCGTCAGACTGTATTTGATTTCTCCAAGCGCCGGCACACCGCCGTCTTTTTCATAGCTTGGGTGATAGGCGCGCATGTATGGAAGCGCATAGACATCATCCATCTCCTGCTCTGTCAAAGGACGGGAAGGCGGATTCTGTACAATGTAGCCCTGGCCCTCATACGGCTCTGCCATCGGCTTCGCATTGATGGCATCGGTATTTTTATACTGAATCGCAAAGCTCTCCGCATACGTCCGCTTGCTCTCCCGCACCTCCTCGAATGACGGCAGCACCACCGGGTCAATCAGGTGATCCAGCGTTTTGCTCCGATAAACGGTTCCCGGAATAAAGGTGATATCATGAACGTCAATGCCGGCCGCAAGTGCATCTGCAATCGCTACGATCGAAAGTTCTCCCATTCCGTACGAAATCAGATCCGCACCGGAATCGAGAAGGACGGAGCGGCGCACCTGGTCAGACCAGTAATCGTAATGCGAAAGGCGCCGGAGCGATGCCTCGATGCCGCCGAGGATCATCGGTGTATGTTTATACGTTCTCCGGATCAGATTGCCGTACACGGTAACCGCGCGGTCCGGCCGTTTTCCCATGACACCGCCCGGCGTAAAGGCATCTGTTTTTCGGTGCTTTTTCGCCACGGTATAATGGTTGACCATGGAATCCATATTTCCGGAAGAGACAAGAAAGCCAAGACGCGGTTCACCGAAAATCGAAATGCTGTTCTCGTCCTTCCAGTCCGGCTGTGAGATGATGCCGACGGAATAGCCGTTCGCCTCGAGCACACGGCTGATGATTGCCGGTCCGAACGAGGAATGGTCCACGTAGGCATCTCCGATGACATAGACAAAGTCAAACTGTTCGATTCCCCGTTCCTTCATCTCTTCTCTTGTAATTGGTAAAAAAGGCATGCTTTACTTTCCTTTCTGTGTTTCGGCGTCCGCTATGCCAAGCGCCGCTTTTTCTTTCTGCGTCAGGAGACGGGCACTGCCCTTTGGCAGCGCCGGATCAAGTTCCAGGCTCCCCATCGACAGCCGTTTCAAATAGACGACCGTTTTTCCGACCTTCTCAAACATGCGCTTGATCTGGTGGAAGCGGCCCTCACAGATGGTAATGCGGATCCGGCTTTCAAAAATGCCAGGCTCTTTTTCTGTCGTTTCCAGAATGGTAAGCTCGGCCGGAAGTGTCGGTTTGTCGTCCCCAATGTCGAGCCCTTCGGCAAATGCCTGCCGATCTTCTTCTGTCACTTTTCCGTCAATCACGGCCTCATACACTTTCGAGACATGCGATTTCGGAGAGAGCAGCCGGTGGGAAAGGGCTCCGTCGTTCGTAATCAGCAGCAGCCCTTCGGTGTCCTTGTCGAGCCGTCCGACCGGAAAGAGGTCTTTTCTTGCCGCACCACTTAAAAGATCGAGTACGGTCCGGTCACGGCGGTCCTCCGTCGCAGAGACGACACCCGCCGGTTTGTGGAGCATCCAGTATTCCATTTTCACATAGGAAATGCTGTTTCCGTCCACAGTCACCTGCGCTTCATCCGGGTCGACTTTCAGTTCCGGGGCTTTTGCCGTAATTCCGTCTACGGCCACCCGTCCCTTCCGGACCAGGGCCTTTACTTCCTGGCGTGTTCCCACACCCATGTCCGCCAGATATTTATCGAGTCGTAATTTACTCATACCATCCGCCATCCTGCATAATATTTATTCTTTAACGTTCCGTTGTTTATTTTTCCCCAGCCAAGTGGGAAATCATCCAGGCACACAAGCACCCAGTCCTTTTTCCCCTGACACTCTTCCTCGGAAAACGAGAGTGTCTCACCCTTTAAGTAGCGCATGACACGGTCATCTCCCTTGGGAATGGTCAAACACGAAACGTATTCTTCTTTTTTCAGATACGCCGCCAGCGCCTGGGACGGCTCGAAGCGGTTTTTCTTAACGGTGCCAAGCGAAAGTCCGGTCCGCAGATAGCGCAGACCCTTTGCCGCACAGACACCTTCCGGCAGAAAATAGAGCTGGTCTTTCACAAGGGCAAACGAACCATTCTTCCAGTCCATGCGCACGCCAGCAAGAAACTCTTCCGCCTCTTTCGGCAGCTTCTTTGTCGTTTCCAAAAGGCGGGAAGGCTGCCGTTTCCGGCTCTCTCCCTGCTTTTTCAGGAGCGCCACGAAATGGCCTTCTCCCTCCATCCGCTGCGGGAAAATATGAACGCACCGGGAAAGATCGCGGCCATTCACGGATACTCCCGGCGCAAACCCTTCGTAACCCGGGGTAATTTCCTGCACTTCCATATCCGGATGCGCATCCAGCAGCCCTGCGATGACCTCTTCGTTCTCCTTTACAGAAAACGTACAGGTAGAGTACAGCAGCTCTCCGCCCTCTGCAAGCATCTGATACGCCTGCTCGATCAGTTTTTTCTGGATCGGCACATAATGCTCCGGCCCATTTTCACTGTAGTAGCGCAGCATTGAGCTCTCTTTTCGGAACATGCCCTCCCCAGAGCACGGCGCGTCAAGAAGGATCTTGTCAAAAAAGGCCGGATACAAGGTTACTAATTTTTCCGGATCCTCGCTCGTCACGAGAAGACGTCCCACTCCCTGGATTTCCAGGTTGCGCAGCAGCGCCTTCGCCCGCGAATTGCTGATATCGTTTGCCAGCAGCATGCCGCCCTCACCGATCCGGCTTCCCAGCTCCGTTGCCTTTCCGCCCGGTGCCGCACAGAGATCGAGCACACGGTCATCCGGCTCAATTGGAAGGCGGGATGCCGGTGTCATCGCACTCGGCTCCTGCAGATAATACAGGCCCGCATAGTAATCGGCATCCTTTGCCGGATTGCAGCTCTCTTCATCGTAATAAAATCCATTGGGGATCCACGGAACCTTCTTAAGCGGAATATCGGTCCGCCTAAGAAACTCTTCTGTCGAAATTTTTCCGTTGTTTACCCGCAGTCCTCTATGTACCGCCTCGTCAAATGTCTTGCGGTATGCCTCATATTCTTCCTCACCGAGCAGCTGTTTCATCTCCTGCTCAAAGGCTTCCGGCAGTGTGATCATATCCGTTTATCCCCTTTTGTTCTAAAGTTCGTCTGTAATTGCCTGTGCGCGGTATCCCTCTGCAATCAGATCCAGTTCTTTGTGGAACCGTTTTAACTCCTGCAGATCGTTCTGCGCATAGATGTGATAAAACTCATCCTGAATTTTTTCTACTTCGCGTTTGTTCGTCACCTTGTAAAGATTCTCGATATTATTCAGGATATCCGTGATCAGATTCCGCTGTATCTGGGAGGAATTCTGTGCATCCATAATCTCACTCCGCACAGAGGACATCTCATTATCCAGCACAATAATCGCCTTTGCAGCTGCACTTAAGCGCTCCCGGATGTGATCCGGAATGTTTGCCTTATATTTGTACTGCAGCGAGTGCTCAATCGTCGCCCAGAAATCCATCGCCATCGTGCGGATCTGGATTTCCACCTGGATGCGCTTCGGGCCGTTCATCGTCTCCACGGTATAGTAAACAATGAGGTGATAGCTCCGGTAACCGCTGTCCTTCATGTGGCGGATGTAGTCTTTCTCGCTCTTAATCTCAATATCCGACCGCTTCTGGATCAGGTCGGCAACCTTTTCGATATCTTCAACGAACTGGCAGATGATGCGGATGCCCGCGATATCCTCCACCTGCTCCTCCATCTCTTCGGGCACAATGCCCTTTCTCTGCATTTTTTCCAGAATACTGGAAACACTCTTCACACGGCCGCTCACGCTCTCGATCGGTGAGTACAGCCCTTTTCCGTGGTGCTCCTTGATCAGATGCCGGAATTTCACCTGTAATTCCTTGACAGCCAGCTCGTATGGTTCCAGAATCTCATGCCATAACAGTATATCCATGTCCCCTAATCTCCTTTTTTGCTCCTGCTTTCAGCCATTTTTCTTATCGGATGGTAAACGCTTTGGAAATTCAATCCCCACCCTGTTACTTTATGCCTGTCTTTTCTGTTTTATGACTGTTTTTCAGAAACTTTTTTGAAATAGACACGGGCAGTTTTTTATGCCTGCCGTTTCGAAAGCTGCTCCAGAACGCGGCACAGGTACTGATACGTTCTCTCCACGGAGGAAATCGAAAGCCGCTCCTCGGTCGTGTGGATTGCTTTCATGTTCGGGCCGAAAGATACACAGTCAAGACCGGAAAGCTTTTCATAGAACAGACCGCATTCCAGTCCGGCATGAATCGCTTCCACTGCCGGTTTCTGTCCATACATGGCTTCATATTCCACCACCATCAGATCGCGGAGGGCAGAATCCTCTTTATACTCCCATGCCGGGTACGCGCCCTCTACGTGGAACTCACCGCCCAGGAAACCGATCAGATACTCCAGCTTGTCGGAAAGGGCTTCTTTTGCACTTCCCACGGAGCTCCGCACACTCGCACACGCATGCAGGTGATCCGGCTCTAATTTCAGAATACCGAGGTTCAGGGATGTTTCCACCAGTCCCGGGATCTGGCCGCTCATCTTCTGTACCCCGTTCGGAAGATTCATCAGGAAAAAGACGGTTTTCTGCAGGCTGACCGGATGAAGCGCCGGTGCAGCGCCCTCGCCTGTTTTCTCTACCGTAACGGTAATACCGTCATCTGTTCCGCTGTACTCTCTGCAAAGATTTTCGGTGAAGCGTGATGCTTCCTCTTTTAAGATCTCTTTCTCTCCGCCGTCGATGGCAAGAAGCATGCGGGTTGTCCGCGGAATGGCGTTGTCTTTTAAACCGCCCTCCAGCTCGATCAGGGCATAATCCATCTTTCCTGCCAGTTCGTACAGGAAACGGCCCGCCAGAATGTTGGAGTTGGCACGGTTTTTGTGGATTTCCGTACCGGAATGGCCACCGGCAAGACCGGAAATCGTCACTTCCATCTGCTCACCCATCACTTCGCTTCTGCGCACCGGCAGATCCATCATGGCTGTCATACCGCCTGCGCACGATACGGTGAGAATGCCTTCCTCTTCAGAATCCATATTTAACAGTGTTCTTCCCTTTAACTCATTCCCGTTTAATGCTGCTGCGCCGAGCAGTCCGATCTCTTCATCCGTCGTAATCAGTGCCTCGATGGCCGGAAGCTGCAGATCATCCGATTCCAGCACAGCCAGCATATAGGCAACGGCAATTCCGTCGTCTCCGCCAAGCGTCGTGTCCCTGGCATAAATCTCATCGCCGTCGATGTGAAGCTCAAGGCCGTCCTTCGTAAAATCGTGGCTGCTGCCCGGCTTCTTCTCGCAGACCATATCGCAGTGGCCCTGCAGAATCACGGTCGGAGCCAATTCACATCCCTTCGATGCCGGGCGGCGGATGATCACGTTGTTGGACGCATCCTGATACCAGGATAATTCATGGTCCCTTGCAAACTGAACCAGATAGTCGCTCACTTCTTTTGTGTTTCCGGAGCCGTGCGGAATGCGGCAGAGCTCTTCAAAATAATAAAATACCCGTTCCGGTTTTAATCCTGCTAATACGCTCATTTTTTCTTCTCCCATCTTCTTTTTTTCAAAGCTTCGTCATACTCTATTTTAGAAAGCGGGAGGAGGTTCGAACGTCATGAAAAAATCACTTTTATTTCTCTCTTCCCTGCTTCTTTTTTTCTGTCTTCTTATCTTTCCCGCGCGGACTTTTTTCTATGCCTGCGAGGGTGTCAATCTCTGGTTTCATACCATTCTTCCGTCACTTCTGCCGTTTCTGATTCTGACATCTCTTCTTCTGGAAACAGGAGCCGCGCGGCGGATCTCTGCCCGTGCAGAAGTTTTTTTTCAAACGGTTTTCGGTCTTTCCCCGGCTGGGTTTTATGCACTTTTTCTCGGTCTTTTCTGCGGTTTTCCCATGGGAGCGCGCATCACTGCCCAGCTCTATGAGGCAGAAGAAATTGACCGGAACGAAGCGTGCTATCTTTTAACCTTCTGCAGCAGTCCGAGTCCTGCTTTTCTGTCTTCCTATGTTATCTTAACTGCGTTTTCCGGACAGATCCATCCCGGGTTCGTCTTCGGCGTGCTCTACGGTTCCAATTTTCTAACTGGTTTTCTGTTCCGGCTTGTTTTCCGCCGCTTCCGCCTGCACCGGCACACCGCCCATCGGACACATTCCGTGGAAAAAAAAGAGATGTCAAAACAGACTTCCAAAGGAAACCTGCTGGACACCTCTATCATGAACGGATTTGAAATCATTACACAGCTTGGCGGATACATCATCCTGTTTTCCATTCTGTCCGGACTTCTGATGGATCTGCATCCGTTTGGTTCCGCCTCGCCCCTGCTCTGCGGCGTGCTGGAAATCACGACGGGAATCGCACAGCTTGCCGCGTCCTCTCTTCCTTACGCCGGAAAAGTCTCTGCTGTCCTTACCTGCGCCGCCTTCGGCGGTCTCTCTGTCGCTGCCCAGACAAACTGTATGATCCATAACAGCGGTCTGCCCCTCTGGCCTTATCTTGCCGGGAAGCTCTGCTGTGCTGCTTTCGCAGGAACGCTTGGTTTATTCCTCTTCGCTTTCCTCTTCTGATGCCGGATCATATTCCGGTACGACAACTTCTTCCTCTGGCTGCTCTTCTTCCGGAGCACCCTGCGGGGAGAGCTCACTTCTGTTCTGAACAACGGTATTGTAGCAGCTTGTCAGGGATTCTACAAAGCTGTTGTATTTCTCTCCTGCATCGTTTAATGCAGTCGTCATAATATTGCTTAAGTTGGCAAGCATATCATCGGTATATCCGATGGCACCGAGACGGATGCTGTTGGCATCGTTGGTTGCAGCATCCAGGATTTCCTGTGCCTGCTGGTTTGCATTGTTGACGGTCTCATTTGCCTGTGCGTATGCTGACTGCATCACTTCACTCTGCTCTACCATCTCTCTTGCCTTTGCCTGTGCCTCTGCAATGATGGCATCTGCCTTGTTCTGTGCATCTGCCAGAATCGCATCTTTGTTGCTGATGATCTTCTGGTACCGTTTGATCTCGTCCGGTGTTTTCAGACGGAGCTCACGGAGAAGCTCTTCTAATTCTTCTTTATTTACAACGATTTTGGTGGTAGACAGCGGCTGATATTTACAGCTCTCTACATACTCCTCAATTTCTTCGATGATCTGTTCAATTCTGCTGCTCATTTTAATTCTCCTTATCTTTTATCCTGCGGCATTCCTTCTGAATTTCGGGCGGCATACTTTGCGCGGATTTCTTTTTCCACAAAATCCGGAACAAATTTGTGAATGTCGCCGCCAAAAGCAGCTACTTCTTTTACTACCGTGGAGCTGAGGTACGCATACTCCAGCGAGGTAATCAGAAACGTGGTATCTACTTCCGGTTCCAGAACGCGGTTCGTCTGTGCCATCTGCAGTTCATATTCAAAGTCTGTGATCGCGCGGAGTCCGCGGACGATCGTATGCGCCTGGCATTCCTTCGCAAAATCAACAGCGAGCCCGCTGAAAGAACGGACTTCGACATTTGGAATGTCCTGGGTCGCTTTCTTTAGTATATTAACACGTTCTTCCACAGAAAACAACGGAGATTTTGAGGAATTATGTAAAACTCCCACGATTACGCGGTCAAAAAGCTTGGATGCACGCAAGATAACATCCAGATGACCATACGTTACAGGGTCAAAAGTTCCCGGGTATACGGCTGTCTTCATGATTCTTTTACTCCTTCGTGTTTGCTTTTCGGGGTAAGGAATACATGGACATTTGTCTTATAGATTTTTTTCTTCAGAATTTCGTATCCGGCATCCTCCGCCCAGTCGAAATCAGTATTCAGCGATGCTTCTACAATAATTAAGGTATCCTCACCGATAAAAGAGGCGTCGCGGAACGCATACAGCACGTCCTTTTCCAGTCCCTTATCGTATGGCGGGTCCATAAAAATGCAGTCAAAAGGCTCCTGTCCCTGAAGCGACTGCAGAGCTGCATGCGCTTCCATGGGCAGGAGCACTGCCTGCTGTTCCAGCTTCGTAAATTTTAAATTCTGCCGGATACAGTCTGCTGCAGCTTTGTTCTGCTCTACGAACCACGCGCGCTCGGCGCCGCGGCTCAACGCCTCGATTCCGATCGCCCCGCTTCCGGCGAACAGATCGAGAAAACGCGCATCCGGCAGATACGGCTGAAGCATGTTAAATAAGGTTTCTTTGATCCGGTCCGTCGTCGGCCGGGTCTGTCTGCCGGGAACCGTCTTTAATGGAAGACTCCGGCATTTTCCTGCTATTACTCTCATGTTGGTCTTATTTTCGTCCTTACTGTTTTTGTTTGATGGATCAGTCGGCTTTCAACTGCTCTCTCCAGTCCAAATCTCCTCTTGCAAGTCCCAAAATCAGAGACTCCGCAGTTCCGATATTTGTTGCAATCGGGATATTGTACTGGTCGCAGGTACGGATAATTTTGTAGACATCCGGCTCTTTCGGATTGATCATCGTCGGATTGTAAAAGAAAATTACCATATCCATATCGCCGCGTTCAATCATCTCGGTAAACTGTTTGTCTCCGCCTACGCTTCCAGGCAGAAACTTGTGTACATGAAGGTTCGTCACCTCTTCAATCCGCCGTCCGGTGGTTCCGGTGGCGTACACCTCATGTTTCATGAGGATTCCCTTGTATGCAATACAGAAATCCTCGATCAGACTCTTCTTGCTGTTGTGTGCTATGATTCCAATATTCATTACTGCAAACCGCCCCTTCTCCTGTTTTTACTACCATGTACAGCAATTATAACAAATTTATTTTCAATACGCAATTCTTTTTGTGAATTTTTTACACAATTTTTATATTTTTTTCTGCCGTTCCATTTTTCCTTCTTCTTTTACTTTCTCCGCTTTTCCGGAAAAAATACAGAATCTGGAAGTTTATTTTTGTTTTCTTTCCACATACTATGACCGTAGCAGAACAGATGAAAAACACATCCGGATCTGCTTCACAGCAGCTTTTAACAAGCACAAAGATAAAGGAGGGAATGAACATGGCGAATCGTTCATCGAATACCGCAGCAGTACCAGAAGCAAAAGGCGCTCTGGACAAATTCAAATTTGAGGTGGCAAGCGAACTCGGCGTGCCGCTCAGTGATGGCTACAACGGTAACCTGACTTCCAAACAGAATGGTTCTGTCGGAGGTTATATGGTCAAAAAGATGATTGAGCAGCAGGAACGCCAGATGTCCGGCGGTTCTTCTGGCCAGTACTAATCATCCCGGTATAACATCCTGATGCCGGAACAGGCATCAAAAAGCGTGAGCTCTTTTCTTTTCGGAAAAGCTCACGCTTTTTTCTTGCTCCTGCAGAGCTGGTACATAATACTTACAGATCAATGCTTCCGGTTACATCATCATTGATTACGTAGTAAGCAGTAAATTCCTCCGGTTTTACATAAACCTTCAGGCTCTTTAATTCCTCTGCCTTCTTGCCATATCCTTCGATCCAGATCTGCTGGATTCTCTCGTACAGATCTTTCTCCTTGATTTCTCTTCCGCCGAACTGCAGAATCATCTCCTGCTCCGCTTCTTTCTTTGCTGCTTTTGCAGGTGATTTTTTCTCTGCCGGCTTTTTCACTGCTGCTGGTTTTTTCGGTGCAGCCGCTTTCTTTGTCGTTGTTTTCTTTGCTGTTGTGCGGGTTGTTTTTGCAGCTTTTGCTGCCGGTTTTTCTTCTGCTTTTGCAGGTGCTTCCTCTGCTGCTGCAGTTTCCTTTACAACTTCTTTTGCAACTTCTTTTACAGCTTCTTTCTCTGCTGCGGTTGTTTTTTCTGCTGCTTTGGTCTCTACTTTTACTGTCTCGTTCTCTGCTGTCTTATCCTGGGCAGCTGGTTTTTTCTTTACCATATCTGTTTCCTCCCATTTAGACCGGCCCTGTATATTTTGGAAGAGCCGTCCTGCGAACTATCATTCAGGCGAACGCTTGACACTCACGGTCCGCACATTTTTTGATTCCTTGTTTATGATACATGAATTTTTTTGTCATTTCAAGTAATATCTGATTTCGCACGAATTTTCCACGAAATTGTACAGTCATTTTCCACACTATCCAATCAGGCTGTTATTTTTATCCGATTTTGCATTTTAAAGCCGGATTTTTTTGTAATTTTTCACAATCCAATGTCGTGGTTTTCCAGATCAAGATACGATTTCATTACCTTTTTCAGCAGTTCATGCTCCGGTTTTTCAAAATAAGGATCGTCGGCAAGCAGTTCTGAAGCCGCCTCACTCGCTTTCTGCAGGATATCGGCATCCCGGAAAATATCTGCCATCTGGAATTCCATATCCCCGCTCTGGCGCGTTCCCAGCAGATCGCCGCTGCCGCGCAGTTTCAAATCTTCCGAAGCAATATAAAACCCGTCGTTCGAATGGTTCAGGATTTCCAGACGTTTGGCGGTCTCCTGATCTTTGTTTCCGCGGATGAAAATACAGTAGGACTGATGCTCTCCTCTTCCGACACGTCCGCGGAGCTGATGGAGCTGTGCAAGGCCGAACCGTTCGGCATTTTCCACCATCATCACCGTCGCATTCGGCACGTTGACACCGACCTCCACGACTGTCGTCGAGACGAGTACCTGGATTTCTCCGCTGGCGAACCGCTCCATGATCTCGTTTTTCTGCGCCGCCTTCATCTGTCCGTGCAGCATCTCTACTGTGATGCCCGGCAGCTCTTTTTTCAGGAGCTGTGTATAGTCGGTGACGTTTTCCGCTTCCAGACCCTCGCTCTCCTCCACCATCGGGCAGATCACATACGCCTGACGACCCAGTTCGACCTGACGCGTGATAAAGCGGTAAGCTTTTGGACGGTAAGACGTATCCACCACACAGTTTTTGATCGGCAGACGCTTCGCCGGAAGTTCATCAATCACAGAAATCGAAAGATCTCCGTACAGAATGATAGCCAGGGTTCTTGGAATCGGCGTTGCACTCATAACGAGAACATTCGGCGGTTCCCCTTTTTCAGCAAGTGCCGTTCTCTGCCGGACACCGAAGCGGTGCTGTTCGTCTGTGATGACAAGCGCCAGATTTTTGTACTGTACCTTTTCCTGAATCAGTGCATGTGTGCCGATCACCATTTTGCAGCTTCCGTCTTCCAGACTGGCATAGATTTCCCGGCGTTCTTTTGCTTTCGTGGATCCAGTCAGAAGGCGGGGATTGTATTCCGTCAGATTGTTTTCTTTCAGCAGTGTGCAGAGCGATTCATAGTGCTGCCGCGCCAGAACCTCCGTCGGAACCATCAGCGCCGACTGGTAGCCGTTCTCAGCTGTCATAATCATTGCAAGGAATGCCAGAATCGTCTTTCCGCTTCCGACATCTCCCTGTACCAGCCGCGCCATGCGGGTATGGCCTTTTAAGTCCCGCTCCAGTTCGCCCCACACGCGCATCTGTGCATTTGTGAGACGGTACGGCATATTTTCGATGACTTCCTCCGTCTTCCAGACGGCGCGGATCGGGAACGCATTGGTAATTCCCTCCGTCTGCTCTTTTAACTGCCGCAGGGACAGGATGAAGAGAAAAAACTCTTCGAACACAATTCTGCGCCGCGCCGTTGCCAGATGCTCCTGGTCTTTTGGAAAATGAACCTCATGGAGGGCATAATTGATTTCACAGAGTTCATACCGGGCACGGATTTTCTCCGGCAGATAGTCCTGCGCAGGTGCGCATCGTTCCAGCACCTGTGCGACGGCCTTGCTCACCATCTTGTTCGTGAGACCGGCTGTCAGTCCATAAACCGGCTGAAGACTTGCCAGAAGCTCATGGTATGCGGCAGGAGTGAAGATTTCCGGCTGCTCCATCACGAGACGGCCTGATTTTTCCTGTATCTTTCCGCGGAAGATAAAAACACTGCCTTTCTTCAGCGTGCTCCGCAGAAACGGCATATTAAACCAGGTAAGCTGCAGCCGCACCGGCTCCTCGTAGAGTTCCAGGACAACGACGCTCTTTCTCTGGTTTCCTTTTACCGACGGACTGTGGACAATTCTTCCGTATACCGCATTCTTTTCCTCTTGTCTGCATTCGCGAAGGGGAACCGGCTCTGCATAGCAGTCATAATCTCTTGGATAATAATGCAGAAGCTGCTGCAAATTGTAGATTCCTACTTTTGCAAACAGCTTCTCCGTTTTTTCACCGATCCCCTTCAGTGTTGTCAGGGGTTCCGTATTCATATTTTTCTTTCCTTACTCTTATTCAACCGAAACGACACAGTAGTAAATCGGCTGTCCGCCATAGTTTACTTCCACATCGCAGTCCGGATATGCCTGCTCGATTTTTTCGCCAAGGCTTTCGGCATCTTCCTCACTCATATCTTCACCGTAGTAGATGCTGATCAGCTCGCTGTCCTCATCGACCATGGCGCGGATGGTTTCTTCTGCAACGGTAAGAATATCCTGTCCGACAGCGAGAAGTCCGTGATCGCCAAGTCCCATGATGTCGCCCTGATGGATCTCTTTCTCATCGATGTGGGTATCACGTACCGCGTACGTTACCTGACCGGTTTTCACCATCTGGATGCCCTCTGTCATGGCCTCCTCGTTCTCTTCTGCAGATTTCTCCGGCACATAGCTGATCATGGCTGTGATGCCCTGCGGAACGGTTTTGGTCGGAACAACGATGATATTTTTGTCCTCAGTCATGGCTTTTGCCTGATTTGCTGCGAGGATGATATTTTTGTTGTTCGGCAGAATAAAGATATTCTTTGCATTGACCTTCTCAATTGCAGTCAGCATATCCTCGGTGCTCGGGTTCATGGTCTGACCGCCCTCGATCAGGTAATCAACACCGAGTCCCTGGAAGATCTCTTTGATTCCCTCTCCGATGGACACGGCGATGAATCCGTTCTCCTTCGGCGGCTGTTTTGCTGCTTCTTTTCTCTTCTTATCTTCCTCTGCCTGCTGTGCTGCGATTTTTTCTGCGTTCTTGATCAGGCGCTCCTGATGCTCCTCACGCATGTTGTCGATCTTCATTCTGGTCAGCTGTCCGTACGTCAGCGCCTTGGAAATTGCTTTTCCAGGATCGTTGGTATGTACGTGTACCTTAACCAGCTCATCGTCTGCAACGAGAACGATCGAATCTCCGATTCCGTTCAGGAAATCTTTGAATGCATAAACCTCTTCATCCGGAAGCGGGTTTTCCAGCATAATGATAAACTCGGTGCAGTAGCCGAATTTGATTTCTTTTTCTGTCTCTTTGGACGGTCTGACAAATTCTGTCTTTGCTTCCGGCATCTCGAAATTCAGATCAATCTCTTTCCCGAGGAACGCGTCATATGCGCCCTGCAGTACGGTTAAGAGACCCTGTCCGCCGGAATCCACAACGCCTGCCTCTTTTAATACCGGCAGCATCTCTGGTGTCTGGGAGAGCACGTACTCTGCATGCGCGAGAACGTCCTCGATGAATGCGTTCAGATCTTCGCTTTCCGGTGCAAGCTCTGCTGCTTTCTCTGCTGCTCCCTTTGCCACGGTCAGGATGGTACCTTCTTTTGGCTTCATAACGGCTTTGTATGCAGTCTCGACTGCTTTTTCCATTGCCTCTGCAAGAATCTCTGCATTCAGCTCTTGATAGTCGCGGATCTTCTTGGTAAAGCCACGAAGGAGCTGGGAAAGAATAACGCCAGAGTTACCTCTGGCACCGCGCAGAGAACCGGAAGAGATTGCCTTGGAAAGGTTGTACATGTTCACTTCTGTGAGCGAGTTTACTTCCTTGACTGCGGACATGATCGTCAGCGTCATGTTGGTACCTGTGTCGCCGTCCGGTACCGGGAACACGTTCAGCTCATTGATCCACTCTTTCTTTACTTCCAGATTTTTTGCACCAGCCAGAAACATTTTTGCCAGTAAGCCGGCATCAATTGTATTTGTAGCCACTTTCTTCATTTCCTCCTATTACCATCAGTCGATGACGCGAACGCCTTCAACCAGGATGTTGATTTTTTCAATTTCCATTCCGGTGAACTCTTCCACCTTGTATTTCACATTATTGATCAGGTTATCTGTTACGGCAGAAATACTGACTCCGTAAGAAACAATCACGTGGAAATCCAGGGAAATTTTATTTTCCGAAATCGATACATTGATTCCGTGTGTCAGACTCTCTTTTTTCAGAAGTTTGACCAGTCCATCTTTCATGTTTACCGCTGCCATTCCGACAATGCCGAAGCACTCCACAGCAACGCTGCCCGCATACAGGGCGATTACATCCGGATTGATTACGATTTCTCCCAAGCCTGTATTCATACGACCTTTCATGCCTTGTATCCTCCAATTCCATCATACTATTCAAAACACATGGAGACAGGAATAACTGACTCCACTCTACGATACATTATAACCGCTTTTCCGCAAAAAAGAAAGTTTAAAATGAAAAACCTTCAAAATTCATATAATTTTTTCATTTTTTACTTGCAAAACCGGTATAGATCTGTTAGAATGACTTATGTTGTGAGTCTAAAATGCGTTTTGACTCAAGTACGTATGTCAAGGAGGTGCAATCATGGCAAAGTGTGCAATTTGTGAGAAGGGTGCTCATTTCGGAAACAACGTAAGTCATTCACATAGAAGAAGCAATAAAATGTGGAAATCTAACGTAAAATCTGTCAAAGTTAAAGTTGACGGTGTACCGCAGAAAATGTACGTATGTACTTCCTGCTTAAGATCCGGAAAAGTAGAGCGTGCATAAGTTGAATGGTTAAAAGGCCTTTCCAGTCCGGGAAGGCTTTTTTGCTGTTTAAAAATAGAATTAAGATTTTAAAAAAAGTTCTGGGAAGAGCAAACAGGACATAAGTTTTCGCTTATGCCCTGTTGTGCTCTATTTTTTATATTTTAAAAGGGAGAAAAAAATAGCGTGGTCTCTTAAGCTGAACCTGCCAACGATCCATATGCTTAGCAAAAGAAAAAGAGCATCCTACCGAAACTTTCATTCTGGTAAGACGCCCTCGTCTTGATCTATGATATTAGTATAGTTGGCTGATTCATTTAAGATGGACTTATTATAGCGCAGCTTTCTTCATTTTGCAAGTATTTCTCTGTACAAATCAGCCAGTTCATTTCCGATCTTTTTGTGCATCTTTCACTATTCCCCTGTATTGCAGAACAGATGATATCCCACGCACAGCAGCAGAGCGGCCGCAAGAACCGTAAGAAATGAGCTGCGGATCATCAGGCTGATGAGAAGCCCGACCCCCATCCAAAACAGCAGAAAACCTAAAATTCTGCACAAACGAGCTTACTCCTTATCCGCCTCTTGGTTTATTATATGCTCTACTTTCTCTGCGGTATACCCGTCCTCTTCCTTTTTGCCGGTAAAGCGGCTGATCAGATCCGGAGCCATGTCAATGATTTTGGTCACAGCATCCTGGTTTTTGATGTTGACCAGACGCGTTCCGTTTTTGCTGATGACAAGAACGGCGCTCGGAGAAATTTTTCCGCCCATACCGCCTCCTGCATTGTTCTTTGCATTTTCTGCGAATGCACCCGCTCCCACGCCGAAGGAAACGTCTACCAGCGGCAGAAGAATCGTATCCTCAATGTGGATCGCCTCACCTACGACCGTCTTTGTTGTGATAAAACTGTCCATTCCGCGGAACAGTGCTTCTACGGTATTCTGAAATGTGTTGTCCTTTTCTGCCATCTTTTAGGCCTCCTTGTGTTTGAAATGTCGTATGGTTTTCCGAAGATTCTGATCCCGGAATAATCGAAGTGCAATGCCGGCTGCTGTCACAGCCTGAAAACTTCCTTTCATCCGGACATCGCCCTGGAGAATTTCCTGTTCGAAATCCGGCTGGATGGAAAGGTCTTTCGGCAGTTTTCCATAAATCATACCCAGAATGCCGAGTGTCTCTCCGGTCAGTGCCGGATCGTTAAATCCGAACCGGACTGTGCCGGTTACTTTTTTCGGTGCTGCTTTCTTCAGGAAATAAAGCACTTCTTTCTTTGCATGGAGCAGCGCCTCACGGAACATCTTCGAACGGAAGAATTTTTTCACACTCTCCCACTTTCTTTTTAACCGTCTGCCTGCCTGGATTTTCTGCTCCAGTTTTTCAAGCAGACGGAACGGAAGTTCCAACAGCCGGAAAGCTGTCTGCAGCAGACGGCTGGCAAGATTCAGCAGTTTTTCCGGAAGATATTCGATCCTTCCGAAAAACCGTTCCAGAATGCTTTTTTTCGGCGCATCCGGTTCCTGCTCTTGCTCTGGCTGCTCCTTCTGTGCTGTCACCTTCTGCTGCTTTTCTTTCTGGTCCGGTGCTTTCTGCTCTGCTGTTTTTTCTGCTTCCAGCGCATTTTCTGTCTCATTTTCCTCCGTCCGGGGCACGGACGCTTCTCCCCGGCGGATCTTTTTCAGCCGCCGTTTCCATGTTTCCAGTGATGCCCCGAAAAGCAGAATCTGCGCCTCCGGCTTCTGTTCCTCATACGAGGCCGTCAGCGCGACAGCTCCGAAAAGCCACGATACTCTTCCGCTCGCTTTTACGCAGGCAAATCCCTCTTCTTCTTTCAGAACCTGCGCCCGGTAGCAAAAAGGAAGAAACAGGACGGTGCAGACGATAAGAAGCACGAGAAACAGTAAAACAAGGAGTAAAATCCCCAGTGCCTTCAAAATCATGAATAGTATATGTATCATTCACATCCCTCAATCCGGTTCAGCAGCCATTCCCGGATTTTTACTTCTCCGGTTTCCCGATAAGTTTCCAATGCGATCGCCTCCACAAGCTCAAAAGCTTCCTCGCGCGACACGGCAAGTCCGACAATCATCGGACAGTTTCTCCGCACGGCCGGCTGCAAAAGCAGATCCGCCGGAATTACATCCAGATTGTTCTGCTGATTGGAAGGCAGTGTGAGGAGCCAGACTCCCGGAACTGCTTTTTTGTTCTCAATCCGGCGCATCCATTTTTTCTGTTTCTTTTTTGCAGTATCCCCGACGTACAGATTTTTATACCAGTTTACCATATTTTCCCTGAGCCTGTGGCTGAACCTTCCATAAATTTGCTCTCTTCAGTTCCAGATACTCCTGATAGGCCTTTTCCAGAATCTGCCGTTCATTGGAAAACTTCAGCAGATGATATGCTTCGTGATACTTGTAATAGCCCGAATCCACAAAGTATTCTTCTCTCTGTGGACGGCTGTAGTAGCCGGATGAGACCATCAGATACCAGTGCACCTCTTTTTCCACGGTGTCCTCCGGAATGCTGAAGCTGTACTGGCTTTTTCCCACGTACTTGATGATGGTGCCGTGTACGCCGGACTCCTCATATACCTCGCGGACAGCAGTCTGTTCATGGGTTTCTCCCGGCTCAACGGTTCCTTTCGGCAGAACCCAGCCTTCATATTTGTTGCGGTAGCTTTTGTAAAGCGTCAATATTTTTCCACGGTAGATTACGATACCTCCGCAGCTTACTGCTTCGATCATACGTTTTAAGCTCCTTCTGGCTTTTTCCATTCCCTGACAGCTCTTTTCTTCCCGCTTGCCGCCAGATCTTCTGTTAAAAAGTATACCTCTTTTCCCGCCCCCGCGCAACCTTAAAACCGCATCCTTTTTCTAACATTTTTCTAAAAATTCAGAAAACGCGCCCGAACCCATCCTTTCCGGTTCGAACGCGTTTTTTTCATCGTTTACTGCTGTGCATAATATGCTTCAATTACCTGTCTTGCAATCGGTACAGCGACTTCACTCGAATATCCGCCGTTTTCTGCCACAACAGCAATGACAATATCAGGATCATCCGCATTGGAGAATCCGACAAACCAGGAATGCGGTGTCTCTCCGTCGCTTCCGTGTTCTGCGGTTCCTGTTTTACCGGCGATATTGTACGGCAGATCCGAAAGTGAAACTGCAGTTCCGCTCTGGACAACGCCTTTCATCAGCTCTGTCAGCGTATTGGCTTCGCTCTCGGACATTACCGTGCCAAGAGACTCTTTGTAAAAGGTTTTGACTGCCTGTCCGTCCGCAGACACAATGTTGTCCACATAACGCGGTTTGATCATTTCTCCGTCATTTGCAACCGCGGAGGCGATCAGTGCCATCTCCATCGGTGTTACCAGCGTATCACCCTGACCAATGGAGGTCTGCATCACAAGAGCATCCGCCGTTGTCGAATCAAGGTCGAAAGAACTTTTGCTGGTCGGAAGCTCCAGATCCAGACGGCTGTTCAGATACAGGGAATCCGCCAGCGAGCGGAAGGCATCTTTATCCAGCCCAAGGCCAATCTGTGCAAAGGCAGAGTTGCACGAATGTGCAAACGCACCTGCAAAATCTTCCGGTCCATGCACTTCACCGCCGGAGCAGTGAATCGTATAGTTTCCTGCTGTCAGCTCACCGTCACAGTCGAACGAAAAACCGTCCAGTGTGCCGTTCTGACGGAGATACGCAAGCGAAGTAACAATCTTGAACGTAGATCCCGGCGGATATCTTCCCTGCAGACCGCGGTTCAGAAACACGCCGCTCTCATCGTCTGCGTTCAGTGCCTCCCAGTCCTCATCAATCGTATTAGGATTAAAAACCGGATTGCTCACATTGGCAAGTACACGGCCCGTTTTTGCCTCCAGCACGACAACTGCACCGCGGTATCCGTCCAGTGCATCGGCCGCGGCCTGCTGGAGTGTTGTATTCAGCGTTGTATAGAGACTGTCTCCCGGGTTCTTCGCATCGCTGAATTCATTCTTTACCTGCTTTAACTTACTTGTATGGGACTCCATCAGCATATAGTTGTAGGAAGATTCGAGGCCGCTGTTTCCTTTTCCCGTGTAGCCAACCACCTGCGCAAACAGGCTGCCGAACGGATACGTTCTTACCTCATCCCCGTTTTCATCTGTCGTCGTCTTTGCCAGTTCCTGGCCGTCCGCAGAATAGATTGTTCCGCGGATCACGCGCTCTGCATAGTTATTCTGTCTCGTATTGTAAGAACTATTCAGAAATTCTTCTTTCCGCACGACATTAAAGTAAACGAGATACGCGATCAGCCCAAGAAACATGGCCACGAACAGGAACGAAACGATCAGATACGGCCCTGCGCCGTTGTTTGCCGCCTTACCAGTGGAGGCTGTTCTCGGTCTGCTCTTCGATCCGCCGTTCGAATTCATCCGGCTGCTCGCGGTACTTCTGGCGGGTTCCCTGTCCGTCGTTCCGGCTGCCGCTCTTCTTTCGTCTTTCGGTCTCTTCGTCCGGGCGTCGTTTTTTCTTGGCGCCTGGGTCGTTTTTCTGCTGGTTTCGTTTCTTCTTGTTTTGTCTTTTCTCAAGCTCCTCACCTTCGTCTTCCCTTAAGATGTACAATCCCTGAATGATCGACAGCATCAGCACCGTGGAGAACATAGAGCTTCCTCCATAGCTGACCAGCGGCAGCGTGATACCTGTCATAGGAATAAATTTAATGGTTCCTCCGATGGTGAGGAACACCTGTGTCGCATATTCCGTTCCAAGACCCATGGCAATCAGTTTGTAGAACCGTTTGCTCATCTTCATGGAAATATTGATAATCAGAAGGAATGTGGACATGCACAGCAGAATCAGGCAGATTCCGAAGATAATGCCCATCTCCTCACAGATCGCACAGAAAATAAAGTCTTTCGTTGCAACCGGGATAATGTCAGGCCGTCCCTCGAAAAGGCCGGTTCCGAACCATCCGCCGGAGCACATGCCGAAGAGTCCCTGTGCTAACTGGCTGCTGATATCCCAGTTTCCGATCGGATCCTGCCAGAGTGCCACACGGTTCCGTACATGGGAAAACAGGAAATACGCCACAACGCAGGCGGCACTCATTCCCGCAAGTCCCAAAAGCGGATATCTGGCTTTTCTCGTTGCCACATAGATTACAACCACGTACGCCATAAAGAAGACGAACGCAGTTCCAAGGTCGGTGGATGCAACAAGGATCAGCACATGAACTGCCGCAACGACCGTTGCTTTCACAACGTTTCCAAAGGAATTATCCTCGCGCAGCATGCCTGCCATAAAGAACACGAGTGTGATCTTGGCAATCTCGGAGAGCTGGAACGTAATGCCGTGGATTTCGATCGACAGCTTCGCACCGCCGGAAGTAAAGCCAAGCACCATAACGACGGAAAGCATAGCAATTCCGAGCACAGCGTAAATCCAGGTCAGATTTTTCAGAAACTTGCCCTTTCGGACAATGACCGGAATGATGAAGCAGAGCAGTGTGGATGCCGCCAGAATTTTGTACTGGGACATCGCCTTTGACACGCTCAGTCTCGTCAGAATAATCATGCTGATCGAGAGCAGCATACACATGTTGTTTACCAGGATCATCGATGCCTTCCGGTAAATCAGGCGGTACAGGATCTGTACGCCCAGGATATACGCCATCGTGAGCAGAAACATCTGAATCGTTGATACTTCGCCTTCCTGCAGGAACATCACGAAGAAACAGATGAAATTCATCAGAATGATCATGATGATCTGCCGCATCAGAATGTAATGGCGCTCATCCTCATCCCGCTCTTTGAGTGCAGCAAACGACTGCACGGTAAAACAGATCATGAGGAAGGTAATCACATATTTTGATAACTGAACAATGGTATTTTCCATAAATTCCCCTTATTTTTTCTCACCGTTTACTCTACTTTCCGGCGGAAATGGCCTTTGGTATATTCCTGTTCGGCCGGAACTGCGATTCCTTTACAGTACGTTCCAGCAAACGCAGCGGCGATTTCTTTTGTCTCCTCCAGTGTCTCGATGGTAAAATTCAGCCGCACCGCAGCCGGATGCATGGACCGGATCTCATCGGCTTCTTTTACCAGGCCGAGCGGAAGGCTGTTGTAGATCACACTGTAGCACGAGGTGCAGTAACTCTTCACCGGGAAGTATTTTCCCATCCGGTCTTTTAAGCGTACCAGAGAATAACTGTGATTGCAGCCGTTCAGGTTCTTCTGGACACACTGGGCGGAAACCATCATCGGAAGGTAGCCGTAGACCACCATTTCGCTGTTCGTATTGTCACGTTTTCCGATTTCCCGCTCGTTCAGCTCATACGGAACGGTATCACGCTGCACGCCCTGCTCCTGCCAGAATGCCTGCGCACGGCTGTTGTACGTGTAAACGCTGTAATCGAGCCGGATATCCTTTTCCATTCCCATCTCTTTCAAAAATGAAAAGCTTTCGAGATTGCGGATCAGGAAACCGCCAAGACCGATCTCCTTCAGACAGCGGAACGTGTCGCGGTATTCCTTCAGATCGCCTTCACGCACAACGTGCGGCAGCATCAGATAAACCTGTTTTCCCAGTTCTTTCGCCTGCAGGATTCCTTTTTCCGCCTGTTCTTCGAAGATTTCCCGTTTGAAGCATCCCATGCCGGCGTAGATCGTCGTGATCTCCGGAATCTCGAGCAGCGCATTCCACTGGGCTCTCGTCTCGGCAGATGCGGTCAGCTCCATTTTCTTTTCTGCCCTGTTCTCCTGGTCCGGTTTTCCAGATGCTTTTGCTTCCTGTTCCGGCTTTTCCGCTGCTTTTCTGCGGTATGGCTCTGTCATCTCTTTCACCAGCTGGTCCGAAACGCCTCTCCGCAGCTCGTTTAACGTCTGCATCGGCACGAAACAGTTGTCATCCATACAGACATCGAGTTCTTTGAAATAGAATGGTGTCTCGCCTGTCTTTTCCAGCTGTGTTTTTACGCGTTCCTCTGTCAGCGGCTGCTTCTTTGCCGGTTCTACCATGCCCGCCTCTGCTGTTACGCTGTATTTTCCGCTTTCTGCACTTAAGAACGCCGGCTGGCCCGGATACAGGGTCAGAAAGCCGGAAATCGGCTCTTTTGCCTCAGTCTCGATATAATCTCTCTGGATCTCATAAAAGAGCTGCTCATTTCTGCGCTGTTTCTTTTTATTTTCCTGCTCTTTTTCGTTCTTCAGCGCCATCATATCGCGTCCGTTTCTTACGGTATAATAGCTTTTGTTGAAACCGTCACGGTTATACAGCTCATACAGCTTTTTCATGTCCTCCGGCAGAACGTGGAAACGGGACGGCTTTTTTTCGTACAGATCGAGGTATTTGCGGTAAATGCTGACAACGCCCGCTGTATACTCCGGCTTTTTCATTCTGCCTTCGATTTTGAGGGACATAATCCCGGATTTTACAATCTCCGGCAGCAGTTCTACCGTACACATATCCTTCGGGCTTAACGGATAGCGGTCGCCCGGCTCCCCCATGCGGTGGTTGTCTTTATCGTACGCTTCGTACGGCAGACGGCACGGCTGCGCGCATCTTCCGCGGTTTCCGCTTCTCCCGCCGATCAGGCTGGAAAAAAGGCACTGTCCCGAATAGCAGTAGCAGAGCGCCCCGTGGACGAAGCATTCAATTTCAAGGTTGGTCGTCCGGTGGATTTTCTGGATCTCCGCAAACGAAAGCTCACGGGCTGGTACCACACGCGTCGCGCCAAGGCTCTCCAGGAAACGCGCTCCCGCAGATCCTGTCACTGTCATCTGTGTGCTCGCATGAATGTCGAGATCCGGGAACCAGGAGCGGACCGCCTTTAAAACGCCCATATCCTGGACAATCACGGCATCCAGTCCCTGCTCATAGTACGGACGCAGATACGGATACAGTTTCTCTTCCAGTTCCTCCTCTTTTAAGAGGGTGTTGACCGTCAGATACAGTTTCCGGTTCCGCAGATGGACGTAATCGATGGCTGAGAGAATCTCCTGCTCATCCAGATTTTTTGCATACGCTCTTGCGCCGAATGCGGCTCCGCCGAGATAGACGGCATCCGCACCGGCGGAAACCGCCGCTTTTAACGCTTCCATCGAACCGGCTGGTGCTAATAATTCTGTCTTCATCTTTATCTCCTAAAAACGGGCGATTACCTGTTCCGCAATCCCCCGTTTTTCCTTCTTTTACGCTTTTAATAAATCTTCCAGATCCTTATTTGCCTTATCAAGCTGCCGCTGCAGTTCTTCCATCTCGCCGCGCACATGTTCCAGCTCGATTCGTTTCTCTTCCAGCTCTTTTTTCAGATCGCCGGCCTGGATTTCCGCTGCGATCAGATCGTGCTTCATATCGTAGGTTTCCCGGTCTTTGGCTTCCATATCCTCTTCGAGGGTATCTACCTGGCTTTTTGCTTTGAAATAGTCGTCTGCAATGTTCAGTGCAAGCAGTGTGTGCTTCGTATCCACCGACAGGCGGTTGTATCCGGCTGACTGGGAAAGTTCGCTGATCTTCTGATTCAGATAAGCAGCTACTTTCTGCAGATATTCCGGGCTCTCATAGCCTCCCAGTGTGATAATTTTTCCATCTATTAAAACCTGTGTTGTATTTTTTACAGCCATTCTTTTGCTTTTCCTCCACTGAATTTAACCGGACCAAACTTCCGGCTAATATAACCTATCATATACCGAAAATGGAAGAAAAACAACCTTTTTCTGCAAAAAGCGACAGAAAATGAAAGATTCAGGGCTTTTACTCTTCGATCTTACGCGGTGCCTCCAGCCCCAGGTGGTGCCAGGCAAATTCCGTTGCCACTCTTCCGCGCGGAGTGCGGTTGATAAATCCGGATTTGATCAGGAACGGCTCGTAGACATCTTCGATGGTTCCGGCATCTTCTCCAATTGATGCTGCCAGGGTATCGAGTCCCACCGGACCGCCCTGGAACTTTTCCATAATGGTGGTAAGAAGCAGCCGGTCAGTCTGATCCAGTCCGTAACGGTCTACTTCCAGCAGATCGAGAGCAAATGATGCGACCTCTTTTGTGATTCTTCCATCGTATTTCACCTGGGCAAAGTCGCGGACACGCTTTAAAATCCGGTTTGCCAGACGCGGTGTTCCCCTGGAACGGCGCGCCATCTCAAGCGCTCCCTGCGGGTCCACCTCCACATTCAGTACTTTTGAGGAGTGCAGGATAATGTTGGCCAATTCTTCCTCCGTGTAAAATTCCAGATGGTGGATGACACCGAACCGATCGCGGAGCGGAGCAGTCAAAAGACCTGCACGCGTTGTTGCGCCGACCAGCGTAAACTTCGGCAGATCCAGGCGGATCGAGCGCGCCGAAGAGCCTTTTCCGATCATGATATCAATCGCAAAATCCTCCATCGCTGGGTAAAGAACCTCCTCGACCTGGCGGTTCAGGCGGTGGATCTCATCAACAAACAGGACGTCGCCCTCCTGCAGATTGTTGAGGATCGCTGCCATCTCACCCGGTTTTTCGATCGCCGGGCCGCTCGTTACCTTCATATGGGTTCCCATCTCATTTGCAATGATGCCCGCCAGCGTTGTTTTTCCAAGTCCCGGAGGGCCGTAAAACAGCACATGATCGAGAACATCACTTCGCTGTTTTGCTGCTTCAATATATACTTTCAGGTTCTTTTTCGTCTTTTCCTGTCCGATGTAGTCGTCCAGGTGCTGGGGACGGAGCGAACCTTCGATTTTCACGTCCTCCTCGAGAACGTCAGTTGTGATAATTCTTCTTTCCATCGTTATAAGGTTTCCTTCTTCCACAATTTAGGACCATCTGCTAAAATATATGCTTCAATGCCGCTTTCAGCACAGCCTCGCTGTCCATGCCTTCGGTGATTTCGACTTTCTTTACTGCCTGCAGTGCTTCCGTTCCGGAGTAGCCAAGCGCAGTCAGCGCCTGTACCGCATCCTGGAAGGCATCCGGTTCGCCTGCCTGCCGTACCGCCGCAGCCGCCTGATTTCCTGCCAGCTTCTGCTCGAACGCTTCCTGCAGGTCGAATTTGTCTTTTAATTCCAGAATCAGCTTCTGCGCGGTCTTCTTTCCGATGCCCGGTGTTTTGGCAATCGCCTGGACATCTTCCGAGAGGACGGCAAAGCGCAGATTGTCTGCAGTAAGCGTGGACAGCACCGCAAGCGCCGCTTTTGGTCCGATGCCGCTTACGCCGATCAGCATACGGTATATTTCAAGATCTTCACGGGACAGAAAGCCGAATAGGGAAATTCCGTCTTCCCGCACACTCATATGGGTATATATCTTTAACTCTTCTCCCTCCCGGATGCCTGCGTCGAACATACTCGCTGGAATATTCAGCTCATAGCCGATTCCATGGCTTTCGAGAATCATTTTTCCTTCCGAAAGAGAATCTACAGTTCCTTTGATAAATGCAATCATGTTTTTCCTCCAAAGCGCCGTTTTCTTTTTTCGAAAGCGAACGCACATTCTATTATAGCAGAACTTTTCTCATCACGCAACGATTAGTCGCTGTCTTTCTTGCATGTCAGATTTTTTCGTCTTATAATATCTTTAGATTCAAAAAAGTTTTTCAAAGGAGACAAAAAACCTTATGCAGATCATAGATTCTACCCCCGCTGCTCTCTCTGCCAATCTTCAGATGTATCTGAGAAACGGCGATGTCTTTTTCGATATTGAGACGACCGGCCTTTCCTGGCGTACCTCGCATCTCTATCTGATTGGTGCGCTGTTCTTTGACCCGGCCGCGGATGCTTTCACACTGCGCCAGTGGTTTCTTGATCGACCGACCGAAGAAAAAGAGATGCTTGTCTCTTTTTTCACGTTTCTTTCCGACGTGAAGCGGCTGGTGCATTTTAATGGAACGACATTTGATCTTCCTTACCTCACACACAAAGCACTGTTTTATCAGATGGAAGATCCGCTTTCGTCAATCGCATCCCTGGATCTTTATCAGGCACTCCGCCCGTTTCAGTCAATCCTGGGACTTTCTTCAATGAAACAGAAAAATGTGGAACAGTATCTCTCATTCCCACGGAAGGATCAACTTAACGGAAAACAGTTGATTTCTGTTTACCACGACTATCTTCAGACACTGGATGAAAAGAAACTGGAACTGCTTTTCCTTCACAATTATGAGGATGTCCTCGGCATGGGTTCTGTTCTGGAACTGCTCGCGCTTCCTGCCCTGTTTCACGGCGATTTTTCTGTCCAGTCGTGTCGTTTTACCGGACAGACACTGGAAGTTTCACTGCAGCCCGAGCGGGAAGTTCCGGTTTTCCTCTCCCGTGTCTGCGCGGATGGTTCTCTTACAGCCTTTGGTTCACGGGTTTCTCTCTCCCTGCAGACGCATACGGCGGAGCTGAAATATTTCTTCCCGGACTATAAGAATTACTATTATCTTCCGCTGGAGGATCAGGCTGTTCACAAGAGCGTTGGCGCGTTTGTCGATCCGGAACACCGTCAGAAAGCAAAGGCTGCCAACTGCTATCAGCGGCGGACCGGTACATTTCTTCCGCAGCAGAAAGAGTTTTTCACCCCGGCCTTCCGCGAGGATTTCAAAAGCCGCCCTTACTATTTTGAGTGGTCCGATGCCTTTCTTTCGCAGGAAAATCTCCTGAAAGAGTATCTCTGTTCCGAGCTTCAGCTCTTTTTCAAAGACGATAGCAAAACCAGAAAATAAAACAGCCGTACACGTTTTTGCATGCACGGCCGTTTTTCCGGGACTGTCCTTTCCAAGCAGTCCTTTATTTTTTCTCTTCTTTCTCTTCTACCTTTTTTTCTTCCTTTTTCAGAGAAGCATGATGCGTTCCCTGCAGATGCGGATAGGCGCGCAGATAACGTTTCGTTGTCAGGCGCATCAGCCAGTTGGTCGGAAGCTGCGGTTTTGTCATCTGGTCAAAGCGCTCCAGCAGCTCTTTAAGATCCGGCATCTTATCACTGCGCACATCAAATCCAAGTGCCGCAAACCGTTCTTTCTGCTCTGCTCCGAACTCGGTCAGGCGTTCCTTCTGCTCTGCTCCGAACTCCATCAGGCGGTTCTTCGACTCGAAAAGCGGATTTCTTCTTCCCTCGGCTTCTTTCCGCTCCTTCTCCAGCTTCTGCATCTGCTCCATTGCCTCAGACAGTGTCTGGCGCTTCTCGGCCAGATATTCTTTCATCTTATCTCTGGAATACTCTGCACGATACTGCTGTACTTTCGCATTCATCTCCTCGGCAAGCTGGTTAAAGCGGGATTTCTGCAGATATTTCAGAAATTCTCCCCACGTTTTCTCCAGACTGCGCATCTTCTGTCCCAGCTGGAATGCTGCGGCTGCGGAAAATCCAAAATCTACCAGATAGCAGACGGTAACAACGGAAACAATGATCTCTCCTGTAGTATCCGAAACAAGATTCACTACTTTCACGGCAATCGGCTGCAGAATATAGAACAGCCCCAGTGTAAAGAATCCCCAGGCAATCGAACTGCTGAGGCAGATCTTTCCCTGAAAATTAAACTTCTGATTGCTGTAGTCCCACCAGTGCGCATGAAAAATGGTCTCCATCAGCACGCCGGTTACATATTCCAGAACCGTCGCTACAATGACACCTCCGAAATACAGTGCCCAGACGTTCGCTTCAAACGGGCGCAGGATCAAGTATACCATAACAGCGCCGGTGCCGTACAGTGTCAGCAGCGGACCATTGACAAAACCGCGGTTGACCAGTTTTTTCTGCCGGATCGATACATAGGAACTCTCCCAGATCCATCCGCAGAAGCTGTACAGCCAGAACCATGCTAGAACGTGGTACAGATCCACACCCAGAATCTTCGTCTCCCACATAAACTTTCATCCCCTTTTTCTTTTCTGGTGCCAAAAACAGGATGATAAGAAAATACCGCAGGCAACAGGTTTCCTGTCTGTTCAGGAAACCCGGTTGTCTACGGCATTCTAATCATCCAACTGCAGCACCTGCAAGTTAAATTATTCTTACTCTTCTACTGGCTCTTCGTTTTCCAGAGCTTTCATGCTCAGAGAGATTTTTTTGTCTTCCTCGTTGAAATCAACTACTTTTGCAGTGATTTCCTGTCCGATTTTCAGTGCATCAGACGGTTTCTCAACATGCTCTCTGGAGATCTGGGAAACATGAAGCAGAGCATCTACGCCCGGCTCAAGCTCAACGAATGCACCAAAGTCAGTCATACGGGCAACACAGCCTTCTACTACGTTGCCTACAGCGTATTTGTCAGCAGCGTTCAGCCACGGATTCTCTTCCGGGAATTTTAAGGAAAGAGCAATCTTGTCGCCGTTGATGTCTTTGATCAGAACTTTTACAGTCTCACCAACTTTGAATACTTTTTTCGGGTTCTCTACGCGGCCCCAGGACATCTCAGAGATGTGAAGCAGTCCGTCAGCTCCGCCCAGATCGATGAATGCGCCGAAATCGGTAACATTCTTAACAGTTCCCTCTACAACATCGCCAACTGCGATGCGTGCGAACAGTTCTTCCTGCAGTTTCTTCTTCTCAGCAACGATGAGCTGTTTGCGGTCACCGATGATGCGTCTTCTTCTCGGGTTGAACTCGGTAATAACGAATTCAATTTCCTGATCTGCATATTTAGACAGATCTTTTTCATATACATCAGATACAAGGCTGGCCGGAATGAATACTCTGGTCTCCTCAACAACTACGGATAATCCTCCGTTCAGTACCTGTGTTACTTTTGCTTTCAGAACTTCATGATTCTCGAATGCTTCCTCGAGTCTCTTGTTGCCTTTTTCAGCAGCAAGTCTCTTGTAAGTAAGAAGGACCTGTCCCTCTCCATCATTTACTTTCAGAACTTTGACTTCCATTTTGTCACCTGGCTGTGCAACGGTGTGAAGATCGATGGAAGAATCGTTGGAATATTCGTTTTTGGTAAGAATACCATCGGCTTTGTATCCGATATTCAGGATAATCTGATCGTCTTTGACATCGATTACAGTACCCTCAACGACTTCTCCGTTTCTGATTGTTTTAAATGATTCATCCAGCATTTGTTCAAAACTCATTTCTGACATTTTTTGAACCTCCTCAATTATTTTATTCGGGGTGGATGCCCCAGCTGTAATACCTACGCGACCAAATGATTGAAAAGGCTTAGATTCCAAATCAACGAGTGTCTCTATAAAGTAAGTATTTTTACATTCTTCTTTACATATCTCATACAGCTTTTGCGTGTTTGAACTATGTCTGCCTCCCACGACAAACATGGCATCAACCTTCCTGGCAATTGCTCTCGCTTCCGTCTGTCTTTCCTCGGTAGCGTTGCAGATAGTCTTTAAAACAGTACTATCATAACTCTTTTTCAAAAAAATTTCAACTAAATCTTTAAATTTGTTGTAATTAAATGTCGTCTGTGCCACAATAGATATTGGTTTTCCATTTTCGGGCACAAAACTTTCCGCTTCTTCGGCGGTATGCATCACGGTAACCGGGCCGCTCGCCCATCCCATGATGCCCTGTACCTCCGGATGATCCGCGCTTCCGATGATGACGACGTGGCGGCCTTTTCTGCCCTCCTCGTCCACAATCCGGTGGATCTTCTTGACAAACGGGCACGTCGCATCTACAATCTTCATGCCGCGCGCTTCGATCTTTTCGCAGACATCCCGCGACACGCCATGCGACCTGATCACAACGGTTCCGCCGGAAAGCCCCTCTAGTTCATCTTCCGAATGGATCACCTGCACGCCGCGGTTTTCGAGATCCTCCACAACCTGTTCGTTGTGAATAATCGGCCCGAAGGTGTAGACCGGCTTTTCACCGCTCTCAATTTCACGGTATACCGTATCGACCGCCCGTTTGACGCCGAAGCAGAAGCCTGCACTTTTTGCAACAGTTACTTCCATCTGTTTTTCTTCTCCTCTTTTCTCTGCCGCGTTTACATGCGCTCGCGGGCAAGGCTTAAGATCTTTTCCACAACCTCATCGATCGTCATTTCAGAGCTGTCAACGAGTACGGCGTCTTCTGCCTGTACCAGCGGGGAATGCTCTCTGTGCATGTCCTGATAATCACGCTCATTGATATCTTCCTCGATTTTCGCAAGATCGGCTGTCTGTCCCTTTTCGGTCAGCTCTTTCCAGCGGCGCAGTGCGCGGACATGGGCACTTGCTGTCAGATAGACTTTCAACGGTGCGTTCGGCAGAACGGCAGTTCCGATATCGCGGCCGTCCATCACAAGATCCGTATTCTCCGCCATCTCCTGCTGCAGCTCCACGAGTTTTTTCCGTACTTCCAGATAGGCGCTTGTCGCGGATGCCATCTTTCCAGCCTCCTCGGTGCGCAGTCTTCCGGTGACATTGACGCCGTTTAAATAAACCTGCTGCTCTCCGTTTTCGTAGGAAATGGAAATTTTCACATCTTTGCAGGCTGCCTCAATTTTTTCCTGCTTTTCCGGTGCAATGCCAAGATCTGAAAAATAGATGCCCATGGCACGGTACATTGCTCCTGTATCAACGTAGACAAACGAAAGCTCCTTTGCCACACGTTTTGCGATTGTACTTTTGCCAGCGCCTGCCGGTCCGTCAATTGCAAGATTAAATCTCATCTTCTCTCTTCCTCCTGAAAATTCTAAAATCTGTGATCCATATTTTATTCCTGTTCTTCCTTTGCCCGGATCTCTTCGGCTGCAGCATGGGCACTTACCCAGGCAATCTGCAGATTGAAGCCGCCGGTCAGTGCATCGAGATCGAGCACTTCTCCTACGAAGTACAGACCTTCTTTTTTCTTTGCCTCCATCGTGCCCGGACGGATCTCTTTCACGGAAACACCACCCTGTGTGATAATTGCTTCACGGAAACCCCGTGTTCCGGTTACTGTAAACGGGAAATGCGTGATCAGCTCTTCAAAGTGCTGACGCTCCGCTTTCGATACGGCATTGACCTGTTTGTACGGGTCGATCCCGCCAAGAGAGAGCATCACCGGAAGCAGTTTCGCCGGGAACAGACTGTTGATCACGTTGCGGAACTGTTTGTTCCGGTTTTCCTCAAATTCACGCAGGATCCGCGCATCCAGCTGTTCTTCCGTGAGTGCCGGCTTCAGGTTCAGATATCCTTTCAGCGGCTGCTGTTCCAGTGCTTTTCCGATGTAGGAGCTCGCAGAAAGCCCCAGCGGGCCGGAAATTCCGAAATGTGTAAACAGCATCTCGCCGAATCCATCGAACAGCGTCTTTTTGCCGTTTTTAATCGTCATCGTCACATTTTTCAGGGAGAGTCCCTGCAGCTCACGGATGTACGCTTCCTCTGTTTCCAGCGGCACCAGCGCCGGGCGGAGCGGAGTGACGGCAAGTCCTGCCTCTTCTGCGAAACGGTAGCCGTCTCCATCCGACCCCGTCGTCTGGTACGACATACCGCCGGTTGCGACAACGACATCATTGTAAAAAAGCTCTTTCCCGTTTTCCAGGCGGATTCCTTTCACGCGGTCTCCTTCGAAAAGAAGCTCTTTTACTTTTGTATTCTTATGCACCTGAACATTTTTCCGTTTCAGTTCCGTCTCCAGCGCGCGGATAATATCCGAGGAGTGATCTGACTCCGGGAAGACACGGTTTCCGCGCTCCACTTTTAAGCGGACACCTGCCGCTTCGAAAAACTCCTGCACCTGGGCGCTGTCAAAGCTGTAGGCGGAGCTGTACAGAAATTTCGGGTTTGTCACCACATTCGTGAAGAACTCTTCTGTCGGGCAGTCGTTTGTCACATTGCAGCGGCCCTTTCCTGTGATAAACAGCTTCTTTCCCAGCTTTTCATTTTTTTCATAGAGATGAATCTCTGTCTTTTCGCCGGCGGCAAGCACGGCGGTCATCATTCCGGCGGCGCCTCCGCCGATTACTGCTGCTTTTCTCATGCTTTCTCCTTTACCGGCAGAGCTGCCTTTTTTCCGCCCATAGGACGTGCATCGTCCAGCCCGTTGATTTCATCGTTGCTGTAAACCTGGTACTCATCCCACAGTTTTTCCATGCTCTCAAGTGTCTTTTTCACATCCGCCTGGCGTTTCATGCAGAGCGCCACGACAAGCGCATTGATTACACTCAAAGGGGCCACCAGAGAATCGACGATCGATGCCATATCGCTCTTGGCAATCAGCGTACAGGCTGCATAAACATTCATCGGTGAATGCACACTGTCTGTGATCGTAATCACCTTCGCTTTGCGGCTGTTCGCAAATTCCAGTGCCTTCATCGTACGCATCGAATACCGCGGGAAGCTGATGCCGATCACCACATCATCCTCCGTGATGCGGATCATCTGCTCGAAAATCTCGCTGGAACTGTTTGTCTGTACCTGGCGCACATCCGGGAAAATCATATGGAAATAGAACGCCAGAAAGCTCGCAAGCGGCGCGCAGCTCCGAATGCCGACAATGTAAATTGTCCGCGCAGAAAGAATCGTATCCGCAGCGCGCTCAAAGGCGCTCCGGTCCACTTCTTCCAGCGTCATCTTGATTTTTTCAATATCCGACTGCAGGACGGTCTCCAGAATTTCTCCCTGCGGCACGCGGCCATACGTAAACTGCATCCGCTGCACTGAATTCAGACGATTCATCACCATCTCCTCCAGTGCGCGCTGGAACTCCGGATATCCCGCATAGCCAAGCTGCATCGCAAAGCGAACCGTTGTCGATTCGCTGACGCCGACCTGCTGTCCCAGGCGCGCTGCCGTCATCGATACGGCCTGGTCATAATGCGCCGTAATAAAATCTGCCAGCCTCTTCTGTCCTTTGCTCAACTTTCCGTAATTTTGATTCAGACGAATGAGGAGATTCTCGTTCGCTGCCTTCTGCTCTTCTGAAGAAGACTGTTCTTTTTCTTTTTTCATGTTATTTTCTTCCTGATTTGTTTTTCCGATCTGCAAATGCCATTCGGCATCCACATTTCTTCTTTTGGAGGCATCCTGATTCTTTTTCGGACACACCTCGATCTTTTGAATTATAACACGAATAAATTACTGGCGCAATGGCTGAAAAGCTGAAAAGGAAAGCCGGTGTTCTGCATTCCCTTTTTACGGGGAACACAGAACACCGGCTGATTTTTTTTACTCAGATTTTATTTAGACCGGATATGCGCCGTCTTTTTTGTCAGCGGCTGCCGGATCTACTTTTGTCTGCTGTGCTTCACGATATTTGAAGAAGTCTACAGCTACCTGCGGGAACAGAGCATAGGTTAATACATCCTCATCCTGCTGTTTCCACTGCTCGATCTCTTTCTCCAGTTTTGGAAGCTCCGGCTCAAGCAGGTCTGCGTAGCGGCAGGTGATCGGCTCGGTATCGCCGATGCATTTCTTCTGTACTTCCGGATTGAACGGTTTTACAGTTGCACCGTATTTTCCGGCAAGAACGTCTTTTGTCTCTTTCGTTACCATCTTGTAACGCTCGCCCATCAGGACATTGAATACAGCCTGGGTACCAACGATCTGGGAAGACGGAGTAACCAGCGGGCACTCGCCGAGGTCTTTTCTTACGCGCGGTACTTCTTCGAGTACATCGTAGTATTTGTCCTCTGCGTGCTGCTCTTTTAACTGGCTTGTCAGGTTGGAGAGCATACCGCCCGGTACCTGATACAGAAGAGTCTTGATATTTACGCCAAGGTTCTTCGGATTTAAGAGGCCTGTATCGAGCGCTTCGTCTCTCATCGGACGGAAGTAATCTGCGATCTCAGCCAGTTTGTTCTGATCCAGACCAGTATCGTATGGAGTGCCTTTGAAGGTTTCAACCATAACCTCAGTTGCCGGCTGTGAAGTACCCATAGCGAATGGAGACATTGCGGTATCGATGATATCAACACCAGCCTCTACTGCTTTCAGGTACGTCATGGATGCAACACCGGAAGTATAGTGGGTGTGCAGCTGAATCGGAAGATCGGTTGCTTCTTTCAGCGCGGTTACCAGCTCAGTTGCCTTGTACGGAACGAGCAGGCCTGCCATATCTTTAATACAGATGGAATCTGCACCCATCTCTTCGATTCTCTTTGCCATGGTGGTCCAGTAATCCAGGGTGTAAGCATCTCCTAAAGTATAGGAAAGTGCTACCTGCGCGTGGCCTTTTTCTTTGTTTGCTGCGCTGACAGCGGTCTGCAGGTTGCGCAGATCATTCATACAGTCAAAAATACGGATGATGTCGATTCCGTTTGCAATGGATTTCTGTACGAAATACTCTACTACGTCGTCTGCGTACGGACGATATCCCAGGATATTCTGTCCACGGAACAGCATCTGCAGTTTTGTATTTTTGAATCCGTCACGGAGTTTTCTCAGTCTCATCCATGGATCTTCATGCAGAAAACGTAAGGAAGCATCGAAAGTTGCACCTCCCCAGCACTCTACTGCGTGATATCCGACTTTATCCATTTTATCGATGATCGGAAGCATCTGTTCTGTTGTCATTCTCGTCGCGATCAGGGACTGATGTGCATCACGCAGAACAGTTTCCATAATCTTGACAGGTTTCTTTTCTACTGCCATTTCTATCCTCCTAAATTAAGTGTTTCTCACTTTTGTTTGTCTTAAGAAGTTATACACCGAAGATCGCCATGAAGGTACCGGCCGCTACGGCTGTACCGATAACACCGGCTACATTCGGTCCCATTGCATGCATCAGCAGGAAGTTCGTCGGATCTGCCTCCGCACCGACTTTCTGGGATACACGGGCTGCCATAGGTACCGCAGATACACCTGCAGAACCGATCAGCGGGTTGATTCTTCCGTGGGTTGCCTTGCACAGTACCTTTCCTAACAGGACACCGCCTGCGGTACCGAATACGAATGCGATCAGACCCAGGGCAACGATCTTTAAGGTGCTGACATTTAAGAATGCCTCAGCACTTGTGGATGCACCAACGGAAGTACCAAGAAGGATAACTACGATGTACATCATGGCATTGGAAGCTGTCTCCTGGAGCTGTTTTACAACGCCGCACTCACGGAACAGGTTACCAAGCATCAGCATACCTACCAGCGGAGCGGTAGATGGAAGGATCATGCAGACAACGATGGTGATAACAATCGGGAACAGGATCTTCTCGAGTTTGGATACGGAACGAAGCTGCTCCATTTTGATTTTACGCTCTTTCTCTGTAGTCAGAAGCTTCATGACCGGCGGCTGGATGATCGGCACCAGTGACATATAGGAATATGCTGCTACGGCGATCGGTCCCATCAGATGCTGCTGTCCGAGTTTATTCAGAAGGAAAATAGAAGTCGGGCCGTCGGCACCGCCGATGATGGAGATAGCAGCTGCCTCTCTTCCATTGAATCCCATGAAAATAGCGAAAAAGTACGCCAGATAGATACCAAGCTGTGCTGCAGCTCCCATGATGAAGCTGATCGGGTTTGCAATCAGCGGACCGAAGTCTGTCATCGCACCTACACCCATGAAGATCAGGGATGGGAGGATACTCCACTCGTCCAGAGTAAAGAAATAGTAGAACAGACCGCCCGCATGCTCAAGACCCTGTACGTCGGTATAAGGCTCAGCCATGATGTCCGGGTAAATGTTTACAAGCAGCATACCGAATGCGATCGGTACAAGAAGCAGCGGCTCAAATTCATGCTTAATCGCAAGATACAAGAAGAAGCAAGCCACTGCGATCATAACGTAATTGCCCCAGTCCAGATTAAAAAACGCCGTCTGGTGAAGCAGGTTGTTTAAAGTTTCAGTAATCATTTTTTCACCTCCGGTTTTTTCTTACAACGGGCATTAGTTCATGGTTGCAAGAACGTCACCGGATTCTACTGCATCGCCTACTGCTACATTGATGGTTGCTACTGTGCCATCCTGCGGTGCTACAACCGGGATTTCCATCTTCATGGCTTCCAGTACAAGAACAGCATCTCCTGCTTTTACAGCGGTGCCTGCTGCTGCTTCGATTTTGCAGATTTTACCAGGTACAGAAGCAGTAACCTCTACGCTGCCTGCTGCGCCTGCCGGAGCTGCTGCTTTCGGTGCTGCCGGTGCTGCTTTTGGTGCCGGTGCTGCTTTTGCTGCGCTGACAACTGGAGCTGCGCCTGCTGTGGTTCCTTCTTCTACAGTTACGTTATATACATTTCCGTTTACGGTAATGGTGTAGTTTTTCATTGAAAATTTCCTCCTTAAGCTCTTTTGCCTTTTCTGCGGATCGGACGTGCAACATAAGCATCTCCGGATGCAGAAGCCATATCTTCTTCATACATGGCGATTGCAGCTGTAATAACAGCCTGCAGCTCCATATCGTCTGCTTCCGGTGCTGTCTCTTCAACAACCGGTGCTGCGACAGCCTTTGGTGCTTCCTGTACAGGTGCTGCCGGTGCTTTTTTCTTCTTCTTGTCTCCCAAAATGTAATCAAACGAAGAAATAACGAAAATCAGGAAAATCAGCATAACAAATACGGTACCGATTCCGATGATGGTGTTCATGCCGGCCTGGCCGATCAGAACGCCCTTTGACTCCTCAACGGTGATGGTGAGGTCGGTCGGAACTGGTGTTCCGGTGCTGATGTTCCAGAATACGCGGACAATACCAGGATTTTTTTCAAATTCACCCGGAATTGTGCAGGTTACAAAATCTCCGTCTACTTCGAGAGTACCGTCTTCCAGGCTTTTTACCTCTCCGAGGTCAGCCTTTGCCTCTTCCCATGCCTCAGCTGCTCTTGCATAGAACTGCTGGTCGGAAGCTTCCATATTGGCAAGATCGTCATCGCTGTAGGTCATCAGGCTCTGTCCTACCCACTGAACACTGGAGGAGAGCAGAGAATCTACCGTAGATGCCTCAACCGGTGAATAAGCCGGTGTAGATGCCGCATCCGCAAAAACAGGAGCTACGGTCACAACCATGGTGCAGGCTGCGGTAAGGACGAGACTTACTAATTTTTTCCAGTTCTTTCTCATCGTATGCCACCTTCCTTAGACTGTTCCGTGTTTTCTGTCCGGTCTGTCTTCTCTCTTGGTATACAGCATCTCGAATGCGCCGATAACATATTTTCTGGTGTCTTCCGGCTCGATGATGGTGTCCACATAGCCTCTTCTGGCTGCGGAAGTTACATTGTTCTGAAGGGTTGCATATTCAGCTGCTTTCTCGTTGATGGTAGCAGCGTCAGATCCTTCGTACATGATCTTTGCTGCAGATTTTGCATCCATCATTCCGATTTCTGCGTTCGGCCATGCAAATACCATGTCTGCTCCGATGGATTTGCTGTTCATGACAACGTATGCGCTTCCGTATGCTTTGCCGACAACAACGTTTACTTTCGGAACGGTTGCGTTTGCGAAAGCTGCGGTCAGGGCTGCTGCGTTCTTAGCCATGGTTCTCTCAGAGCATTTGGTTGCCTTGAATCCGGTTACGTTTGTGATGGTAAGTACCGGGATGCAGAAAGCATCGCAGAAGTTTACGAAATCTGCTGCTTTTTTGGCTCCTCTTGCGCTTAAGGTTCCATCCATTTTCTCTTTTACAGTTCCGTCCTCGCCGTAGATTTCAGAGCGGTTTGCAACTGCTCCTACGGTTGCTCCGTTTAACTGGATGAATGCGGTTACAACATCTTTTCCGTAAGCGGCTTTGGTCTCAAAATAGATGCCGTTGTCGCTGAGCTGGGAAAGAAGGATTCCGGTATCGCCTGCGCAGTTTGCAAGGTCTGCACATGCACGGTTCAGATCATCCTCGCACTCGGTGTATGCTTCGTCCTCGTTGTTTGCCGGAAGCATAGATACCAGGTTTCTGATCTGTCCGAGGATTTCTTCCTCGGTTCCAGCAAAGTCAACAAGACCTGCTTCTTCGCCCTGGAAATCTGCGGATGCGGTATCACATTTGGATACGTGGTTTCCGTCCAGTGCGTTCGGGGAGTTTACGAAAAGTTTTCCGTTTTTAGACTCCATGAACGTGAAGTCTGTCATAGCCGGGATGAGTGCCATACCGCCGCCACATGTGCCAAATACTGCCGTGATCTGTGGAATCACGCCGGATGCCATTGCCTGCGCCATATAGATTTCGCCGAAACCGTTCAGAGCATCAGTTGCCTCCTGCAGACGCATACCGGCACAGTCTACCAGTCCGATGACCGGAGCACCTGTTTTCTGTGCAAACTCATACAGTCTCGCGATTTTTTTTGCATGCATTTCGCCGATGGTACCGCCCATCACAGACGCATCCTGGCTGTATACGTATACCAGGCTGCCGTTGATCACACCGTAACCAGTAATTACACCATCGGATGGTGTCTCCATGCCGGCCATGTTGAAATCTGTGCTTCTGGCAGTAACCTGTCCGCCGATTTCCACAAAGCTGTTTTCATCCAGCAAAGAGGCGATTCTTGTGCTCGCTAAACTTTGTGCTGTGTTACTCATTCTTCAAACCTCCATCTTTCTATTTTCATTATAAAATTTTAAACAAATTTTATACAAGTCTATCATATCTGTTTTTTCGTTTTTTTTCAATACTTTTTCTCACCTTTTTGACAGAAAATAGACAGAAAAATTTCAGATTTTTCCTATTATAAATGGAAGGTCAAACTTGATTTTTCCCGGCCTTTCCTTTTTCAAAAAGTCCTGTTTTCTTTCCGCATCGTACAAAAAAGCCGCCCGGCGGCGGCTTTTCTTACACGTTTTTCCTTCGGTTTAATATAGTTCAATGTGAACCGGAATTCCATTCTCATACTGCATCGCCGGTTCGCCAAGAATCAGCGGACGAAGATACGCCATCATCTCCTCGGTCACATCATGACCATCTTCTGTAATCCAGGAAAGCGGCACTTTCTTTTCTTTATTTGCCACTTCCGATACCGGAACGGAGGTATACTCCACGCGGTAAGGATCCGCGGAGATTCTTCGGATCGATGCCATCTGTCCTCCCTGTTTTTCCAGTGCACACTGGCAGGCTTTCATGCCGAGCATACGGGACTCCTCAAGATCGGTCGCACTCGCAAGATGAGCCGCGCACCGCTGCATCAGGTTCAGTTCAATCGATCTTACCTTACAGCCGATACGGTCACGCACCAGCTCTTCGAGTACTTTTGCAGAACCTGCAATGTAGCTGTGCCCAAACTGATCCTGTGCATCGCTCTGCACCTGCTCAGAAACATAGCGGCCCTCGCTGTCATGGATGCCCTCGCTGATTGCAACCAGAACACTGTCCTTCTGTTCCAGTTTTTCCTGCACATCCTTTAAAAACTGTTCGGTGTCAAAGACCGGCTCGCAAAGATAGATCAGGCTCGGCCCTTCTCCGCCGTTGACACGGGACAGTGCAGACGCTGCCGTCAGCCATCCTGCGTTTCTTCCCATGACCTCCACGATGGTCACAGCCTTCTTTTCATATACATGGCAGTCTCTCTCCAGCTCTGCAAAGGTTGCTGCCAGATATTTTGCCGCAGATCCAAAGCCCGGGCAGTGATCCGTTTCGACAAGATCATTGTCAATCGTCTTTGGCGCCCCGACAACAAACACATCGTCCACACCGTTTTCTTTGCAGTACTTTGACATCTTGTCTACGGTATCCATCGAATCATTTCCGCCGATATAAATAAAATAACGGATCTCATGTCTGCGAAAAATTTGAAGTATTTCTTCAAAATCCTCCTTGTTTTCTTCCGGATCGCCCAGTTTATAACGACAGGAGCCAAGCGCTGCTGCCGGGGTCTGCATCAGAAGAGAGATTTTTTCTGCTGAATCCAGTTTTTTTCCAAGATCAAGAAATTTTTCTGCAAGCACGCCTTCAATTCCATTTACCGCACCATAAATATGATCTACTTTTCCGGACAGTACAGCACAGGAAACAACTCCTGCCACCGTTGCATTGATCGCCGCGGTCGGTCCGCCAGACTGCGCTACTAACAGATTTCGCATATGATTTTCCTCCATCTATTCCCACTACTTTCTAAAAGTTTTTCACGAAATCACTTTCGCTTCGTCCTATAGCGTACCATATTTTTTTTCTTCCGTACACCCTGTTTTGCGTTTCCGGGAAAAGCCTGTAGACTTTCACAACGGATTGCAAAGTTTTTCGTTTTTTTCTTGCAGGATTGCCCTTAAAAAGCTATAATAGAAGCAATGTCCACGAAAAGGACGCAGAAAAATATACGTTTCATCAACAAAAAAACTGGAGGTTTTTTTCATGCAGACCAAGCAAGATGGCCGTCTCGGCACCGAAAAAATCGGGAAACTGATGCTCGAACTGGCCCTTCCCTCTGTCCTCGCACAGATTGTAAATGTACTATATAACATTGTAGACCGCATTTATATCGGCCGGATTCCTGATGTTGGTTCCCTGGCACTGACCGGTGTCGGCGTCACGTTTCCGATTATCACAATCATCTCCGCCTTTGCCGGATTCGCAAGTGGAGGCGGTGCTCCTCTTGCCGCCATCGCACTCGGACAGAAAAACCGGGACCGCGCAGAAAAAATTCTTGGAAGCTCCACTTCCCTGCTGCTCTTTTTCTCCGTGTGTCTGATGGCGTTTTTCTTTTTCTTTCAGACACCGCTTCTGTACCTCTTTGGTGCAAGCAGCAACACAATCCGATACGCTTCCACGTATATTTCCATTTATCTTGTCGGAACCGTATTTGTCGAGCTGGCTGTCGGATTGAATACTTTTATCAGCTGTCAGGGACACGCACGCACGGCCATGTGCTCCGTTCTCATTGGCGCTGTTATCAACATTGGTCTTGACCCGGTTTTCATCTTCGTTCTTCATATGGGTGTTTCCGGGGCCGCACTTGCTACCATTCTCTCCCAGGCTTTAAGTGCTGCATGGGTTCTTCGGTTTCTTACCTCAAAAAAATCAGGTGTCCGCCTTTCTCTTCGCACCATGAAACCGGATTTTTCCATTTTAGGCTCTGTCATGGCACTCGGCATCTCACCATTTATCATGTCTACAACGGAAAGTGCCATCACAATCGTCATGAACCACGGGCTACAGACGTACGGCGGCGACCTCTATGTCGGCTCGATGACAATTCTCCAGTCGGTGCTGCAGCTGATTTTCGTACCGGTCAACGGCTTTACGAACGGTGTACAGCCGATCATCAGCTACAACTTTGGTGCAGGCCAGTTTGACCGTGTCCGCCAGACAATCCGGCGCATGATCGCCATTACTTTTACTGCCGCTTTCGTCTACGTTGTATTCGCAATGCTTCGTCCGGCTCTTTTTGCCGGTCTTTTCACGACTGACCCGGAACTGATTGTCATCGTAGAGAAGGTACTTCCGGTTTACATTGCCGGCATGGCAATTTTCGGACTGCAGAGCGGCGTACAGAGTTCCTTCCTCGGTCTTGGCCAGGCGAAGATTTCTCTTTTTATTGCACTGCTCCGGAAAGTCATCCTTCTGATTCCGCTTGCACTCATTCTGCCGCATTTCTTCGGTGTCATGGGCGTTTACTATGCAGAACCGATCGCTGATGTATGTTCTGTTATCACTGCCGTTACGCTGTTTCTCTGCAATATCCGGAAAATTCTTTCAACAGAAACACTTGCAAAAGTGACTCATACCGAAGAATGACAAAAGAGGCGCTCTGCGACCTTTTCCATGCACCACCCATAATCAATTTTCTCGATCGTTTCGGCTGCATAGACGGGATATTCCGCGAGAAGAATCCCGTCGATCGAATACGTAACCGAACCGACCTTTTCTCCTTTCTTTACCGGGGCTTTCAAAAGCTCCGGTAAAAAAATGTCTTTTTCCGGTATTTCTGTCTCTTTCAGAAGAGCGGGAAGCGAGCGCGCCGGATCAAGCGCTGGGCTTGTAAGGGTAAGGCGGGCGCTGCTTTTTACCTGCAGCATCCCGTCGTAAACACCGTCTGCTACTTCAATCTGCCCTGGGTTCCAGCTATGGTCCAGCACGTCACGATACATATACGATTCCAGCCCGTAGTTTAAAAGCTTTGCGGCATCCGCCCATTTATAGTTTTTATGGCTGGGCCATCCGCACGCAAGCAACGACACAATCAGACGCTTTCCATCCCGCTCCAGCGCACCGGTATAACAGTAACCGGCTTTTGCCGTGAAGCCGGTTTTTCCCGAAACAGCTCCATCCATCTGATCCAGCAGTGCGTTGTGATTATAGCAGTTGAACATGTTTTTCTTTTCCAGATCCCAGAAGGTATAGGACCGCGTCTGCGTCACTGCGAGAAACTGGGCGGCTTTCGGTGAAATCCAGACACAGTATCGCATGATCCGTGCCAGATCAGCTGCTGTCGTGTGGTGATCTCCGCCTGCGTCAGAAGCATCGAGACCGTTCGGCGTCACAAAATGCGTATCTGTACAGCCGATTGCTGCGGCTTTTTCATTCATAAGCGATGCAAATTCCTCTACACTTCCGCCGATGGTCTCTGCAATCATTACCGCCGCGTCGTTATGCGATTCCAGCATCAGGGAATACAGAAGATCGCCAAGCAGAAACTGTTCTCCCTCCCTCACACCGAGATGTACTTTCGGCGCTGCGGCTGCTTTAGCCGATGCAGTTGCGACCGTCTGCTCTTGTCCGTTTTCCAGTGCCAGAATGCATGTCATGATTTTCGTTGTGCTCGCCATTGCCATAGGATCTGTCTCGCGTTTTCCGAACAGCACACGGCCGGTATCGCCATCCATCAGGCATGCCGCCGTTGCAAACAGCTGATTCGGCTCGCTCTCCTGCTCTGTCGCAGTCACGGACACACTTCCCAAAAACAGAAGCAGGATTCCCAGGAAAAAACCTGTCTTGTTTCTTCTTTTTCTGTTCAAAATCAGATCCCCCTTGTGTTTTTTCTCTTTAAAAACGGAAAAGCCGGACGCTCTTTTGGGACCGGCTTTTTGTCTGCTTCTTCTTCATTATATGAGGTTTCCTGCAAAATCATGGTAAAATTTCACAAAGTTATTGACACTGCGATCCATATCATGTATAATTCCCCGTGTTTGTATAGAATTACTAAACTTTTTGTTTATTTTTACTGAGATTTCCTGAGAATCCGTATTCAGCAAAAGGATCCCGGGAAAGACTTTGGATGCAGAAAGGATTTTTTATGGAAATCGGAAAAAAAATCAGGGAACTGCGGATGTGGAAAGGGCTGACGCAGGAGGAACTGGCAGATCGGAGCGAGCTGTCAAAGGGATTTATTTCCCAGCTTGAAAACGATGTGACCTCTCCCTCGATCGCCACGCTGGTTGATGTTCTTACCTGCCTTGGAACGGATCTAAAAACGTTTTTCGGCGAAGAGCAGGACAATCAGGTTGTCTTTTGCGAAGAAGATTACTTTGTAAAGACCGCTGAAGCGCAGGGCAACGAGATCGCATGGATCGTTCCGAATGCACAGAAAAACAGGATGGAGCCAATCCGGCTGACGCTGCAAAGCGGCGCGTGCACCGAGATTGATTCACCGCATGAAGGCGAGGAATTCGGCTATGTACTTTCCGGCCGTATTCTCCTTCATCTTGGAGATGAATGCCACAAAGTGAAGAAAGGGGAAAGCTTCTACTATCCCGCTTCCTGTAATCATTATCTGGAAAATCCGGGTAAAACACCGGCCATCATTCTCTGGGTCAGTTCACCGCCTTATTTTTAGATTTTTTACACCGCGTGATTTTCACGAGAAACGGTGTTCCAAATTTCACAACCCGAAAGGAGCATATTACACATGAGTACCAAATTACTTGATCTGGTCAACATCACAAAATCGTACGACGGAGTTACCATTCTGGATGATCTGAATCTTTATATCCGTGAAAACGAATTTCTTACCCTCCTTGGCCCGAGCGGCTGCGGAAAAACAACCACATTACGTATCCTCGGCGGTTTTGAGACACCGGATGCCGGAAAGGTTTTATTTAACGGACAGGATATCACCCAGCTTCCGCCAAACAAACGCCAGCTAAACACGGTGTTCCAGAAATATGCTCTTTTCACGCATATGACAATTGCGGAAAACATTGCTTTCGGGCTGAAAATCAAAGGAAAATCCAAAGCATATATCAATGACAAAATCAAATACGCATTAAAACTTGTTAACCTTGAGGGTTACGAAAACCGCTCCCCGGCGCTTCTCTCCGGCGGCCAGCAGCAGCGAATCGCCATTGCGCGCGCGATTGTCAACGAACCGAAAGTTCTCCTTCTGGATGAGCCGCTCGGCGCACTTGACTTAAAGCTCCGCCAGGACATGCAGTACGAGTTGATCCGTCTGAAAAACGAACTTGGCATCACCTTTGTCTATGTCACCCACGATCAGGAAGAGGCGCTTACCATGTCGGACACGATCGTTGTCATGAACCAGGGTTATATCCAGCAGATCGGCACACCGGAAGACATCTACAATGAACCGCAGAACGCATTCGTTGCAGACTTCATCGGTGACAGCAACATTCTCGACGGCATCATGATTGAGGACCGTCTCGTCGAGATTCTCGGTGCGAAGTTCGAGTGCGTTGATGTCGGATTCGGCAAAAACAAACCGGTCGACGTTGTGATCCGCCCGGAGGATATTGATCTTGTGAAACCGGAGGAAGGTACCATCCGCGGACGTGTCACCCATCTGATTTTCAAAGGTGTTCACTATGAGATGGAGGTTACGGTGAACGGTTTTGAGCTTCTCGTTCACTCTACCGATCTGTTCCCGGTCGGACAGGAAGTCGGCATCCATGTCGATCCATTTGATATCCAGATCATGAACAAACCGGAATCCGAAGATGAGGAGGCGGCAACTGTTGAAGAGTAATAAATTAAAGAAATGGCTGGCAGCACCTTATGCCGTCTGGGCTGTTGGTTTCATCATCATCCCGCTGATCCTGATTCTCTACTATGCGTTCACCGGGGAAGAAGGCGGCTTTACCCTTTCGAATTTTGCCTACGTTGCAACGAAGGAAAACATCAAGGCACTCGGCCTGGCTCTGTGGCTCTCGCTGCTCAGCACAGTCCTCTGTCTTGTCCTTGCTTATCCGCTTGCCATGATTCTGGCAAACCGGAACGTCAATCAGACCAGCTTTATTGTGCTGATCTTCATTCTCCCGATGTGGATGAACTTTCTGCTCCGCACGCTTGCATGGCAGACACTGCTTGAGAAAAACGGCGTCATCAACAGCATTCTCTCGTTTTTTCATCTGCCCGGCATTTCCATCATCAATACGCCGGGAGCAATCATTCTCGGTATGGTCTACAACTTCCTGCCGTTTATGGTTCTGCCGATCTACAATGTCCTGATTAAGATCGACCGCGATGTCATCAACGCAGCAAGAGACCTTGGAGCGAACAGTGTACAGACTTTTCTGAAAGTAACGCTGCCGCTCACCACGCCGGGTATCGTAAGCGGTATTACCATGGTATTTATCCCGGCGCTTACAACCTTTGTTATTTCCGACCTGCTCGGCGGAAGCAAGATCCTTCTGATCGGAAACGTCATCGAGCAGGAGTTCAAACAGACCAACAACTGGAATGCCGGAAGTGCACTTTCCACAGTCCTGATGATTTTCATCATCCTGTCGATGGTTCTGATGAACAAATACGATAAAGACGGGGAGGGAACGGCATTTTGAGAAAGAAACTGGAAAAAATTTACATGGCGCTCATCTTTATTCTTCTGTATGCGCCGATTGTCACCCTTGTGGTGCTCTCCTTTAATGCATCAAAAACGCGTGCCAAATGGGGCGGCTTTACGTTGCACTGGTACCGTTCACTGTTTGCCAATACAGAGATCATGAACGCGCTGTATACAACGTTAATCATTGCGCTTCTTGCCTCTGCGATTGCAACCATCCTTGGAACGCTTGCGTGCATCGGCATCAACAGCATGTCAAAAAAAAGCCGGACGCTTTTCATGGGTATTACGAACATCCCGATGCTGAACGGTGAGATCGTTATGGGAATCTCGCTGATGCTGCTCTTTATCATCTGCCGCATTCAGCTTGGATTCGGCACGATTCTGATGGCGCATATCACGTTCAATGTTCCTTATGTTATTTTGAGCGTTATGCCGAAATTAAAGCAGACGAACAAATCAACGTACGAGGCAGCCCTCGACCTTGGCGCTTCCCCTCTGTACGCGTTTTGGAAAGTCATCTTCCCGGACATCATGCCGGGTGTTGTTTCAGGCTTTCTGCTCTCCTTTACCATGTCCCTCGATGATTTCGTTATCACCTACTTCACCAAGGGACCGGGCGTTGATACGCTCTCCACAAAGATTTATGCCGAGGTCCGCAAGGGAATCAAGCCGGAGATGTACTCGCTCTCCACAATTCTTTTTGTCACCGTACTGCTTCTGCTGCTCCTTGTGAATGTGAATCCTTCTCCGAAGGAAGAAAAAGAGGAGGCAAAAGAGCGCGAGGCTATGGCGAAGAAGGGCATCCGTTTCCGCATCACGAAACGTGTGGTCTTCCGCCGGATTCTTCCGATCGCCATGGTGCTTGTCATCGGCGGCGGCGGTATTTACTACGGAAGCCAGAATGCTTCAGCCGGCGGCTCCCAGCAGCTGATTGTGTACAACTGGGGCGAATATATGGATTCTGATGTCATCGATATCTTTGAGGAAGAAACCGGTATCCACGTTGTTTACGAGGAGTATGAGACGAACGAAATCATGTATCCGAAGATCAAATCCGGTGCGATTTCCTACGATCTTGTCTGCCCGTCCGACTATATGATTCAGAAGATGATCCAGAACGATCTGCTGCAGCCGATCAACTTTGACCATATTCCAAACGCTTCCAACATTGGAGATATGTACTACGAGACTTCCGAGCAGTTCGACCCGGGCAATCTCTACTCGATCCCGTACTGCTGGGGAACAGTTGGTATTCTGTACAACAAAAAAATGGTAAGCGAGCCGATCGACTCCTGGTCTGTTCTGTGGGATACCAATTACCGCGACAGCATTCTGATGCAGGACAGCGTGCGCGATGCGTTTGCTGTTGCTTTAAAGGATCTGGGATACTCCTTAAACTCCACCAATATCAAGGAGCTGACGGAGGCGAAGGATCTGCTTGTGACACAAAAACCTCTCGTGCAGGCGTACGTTGTGGATCAGGTGCGTGACAAGATGATCGGAAATGAGGCGGCTATCGGCGTTATTTACTCCGGTGAAGCTATCTACACGAAGCGTGAAAACCCGGATCTGGAATACGTTGTTCCAAAAGAAGGCTCCAACGTCTGGATCGATTCCTGGTGCATTCCAAAAGATGCGCAGCATGTCGAAAACGCAGAGAAATTCCTGAATTTCCTCTGCCGGCCGGACATCGCACTGAAAAACTTTGAGTATATTACCTACTCTACGCCGAATGATGCGGCGCGTGAACTGATTGAGGATGACGATATCCGAAACAGTGAAATCGCCTTCCCGGATGAGGAAACGCTTGCACGGTGCGAAACCTTTACGTATCTTGGCGATGATGCCGATGAGGTTTACAACCAGCTGTGGCGTGAAGTAAAATCAAATTAAAGATCTGCTTTCGGACAAAAAAAGATCCCGGTCAGGAATTCTTAGGAAAGATTCCTGCCGGGATTTTTCTATTCTTACTGTTGCTCTCAAAAGTCTGTTTTAATCAAAATTGTGGTCAAAGCGCGGAGAAAGCGTTCCGTTTCCATGGAGCACTTCATCCAGCTTTACAAGCTCCTGCGGCGCCTCTGCAAGCGCTCTTTCGTACAGGTGGACAAGATTCCGTGTGCCCGCTTCGCATTCCTTCTGAGGCCTTCCAGGCATCACACGGCCGCCCATCGAATCATAGCAGCCGACCAGTTTCATCGCTCCAAGAAGAAGGCTTCTTACCGCACTGCTGCGGCAGATCGTGATTCTCGTCCAGAGCTTCATGCCCTTCAGGCATTCGACAATTTCTGTTTCCCCGATTTCCGGAAAACAGCGGTGGATGACCTTGTTGCCGTCGGTGTGCGGGCAGATCGGCGATGCCGGACGGTATACGAGCGGATCGAGGCCGTCCTCCAGCATGAAGTACTGGTCAAGGCTCGTCTCAATCTTTGCATGGGAAATTCCAGTGTGATCCACAAATTTCCCGATATACGGATGACACGTCGAATCGAGAAGGTAATGGCAGGCAAAGCCTAACAGATACGCTTCCATCGCCTCTGACGGGCTCTGCTGATACTTTTTCACCTCATCCTCGAACAGAACGGAAGCCGTCTGCTCATGCAGAAGCGTTCCGTAATCAGACACACGGTTTTTCGAGAACGGATGGTAATAAAAGAAGATATCCGGCCCGTGCAGTCCGATCAGATACAATTTTTTGTTTTCTCGAATGATCTTTTTCAAATTTGCCGGAAGCTGTTCATAGACTTCTCTTCCGAACCTGTCGTGTGCGTACGTAGTAGGCATATCGGTATCTCCCTTCTTTTTTCTCCTGCCGGATCAGACATCCAGCTTGATCTGCATTTCCTCTTCCACTTCTGCGCGGAAGTCCTCCATCTTGACCGGACTGATCTCCGGCAGATTGTCGGTGGAATCGACGCCGAAGTTCCGCAGGAATTCTTCGGTCGTGCCGAACACAATCGGGCGGCCCGGCGCGTCGAGGCGGCCAAGCTCCTGCACCAGATTGTACTCCACCAGTTTGTTGACCGCGTGATCGCTCTTGACGCCGCGGATCTTGTCGATCTCCTGCTTCGTGACCGGCTGCTTGTAGGCAATGATCGAGAGAGTCTCCATCATGACGTCGGTCAGAACCGCCTTCTTCGGCTGCATGGCGATGTTGACAAGATAATCATAATATTCCTGTTTCGTGCACATCTGATACGCATTTTCAAGCTCCACGATGTGGATGCCGCGGTCTTTCGTATTATATTTTTCCATCATATGGTTCAGAATCCTGCGGGTCGTCTCCGTGTCATGGCCGATCGCTTTTGCAATCCTTCCCAGCTCCACGGAATCTCCCATCGCAAAAAGGACTGCCTCGATGGCTGCTTCCGCCTCCTCGACCGAAGAGGGGCGTCTTGCCTCACCCAGGGCAGTTTCTTTATTCCTGTTCTGTTCTTCCATCTGTCTTGTCCTCACTGTCTGTCTCGTCTGTATACGGCACAACTACGGTGTCTTCATCCTCCAGGGATTCAATCAGGATATCCCCGAAAAGCTCCTCCTGGCTGATCCGGATTTTGCCGGTTTTCATCAGCTCCAGGATTGCAAGGAAGGTGACAATCACATGCACCTTGCCCGGCTGGGATTCCAAAAGGTCGCGGAAGCTGAAGCGGCGTTTTTTAACAGCAAACTGCTCGACATACGTCATCTTGTCCGGCAGGCTGACCTCTTCTTTTTCGATCTTTCCGAACTTGCTTCGGATCGGGTCGATCTTGTCCTCCTGGCGCTTTAAAATCATTTTATAGATCGTATGGAGCTTCGCGAGAGAAATCTGCGAGAGAAGCTCGGAGGTGTCGACCGGCGTCCTGTACTCCAGCACTTCTCTTGGAAGCGTCGGCTCCTTGTACACGGAACGGCTCGCCTCGTTCATGCGGTCACGCAGCTCGTACGACATGTACTTGTACATTTTGTACTCTAAAAGCTGCTGCACCAGCTCGGCTCTCGGGTCCTCTTCCTCGCCTTCCTCATTCACTTCTTTCGGAAGCAGCATGCGGCATTTGATATCCAGAAGCGTCGCCGCCATGACCATGAACTCGCTCATGATGTCGAGGTCTTCCCGCTCCATCTGATGAATGTATTCCAGATACTGGTCCGTAATCTCTACAATGGGGATATCGTAAATATCTATTTTGTTTTTATCGATCAGGTGAAGAAGAAGGTCCAGCGGTCCTTCAAACACCGGAAGCTTTACTGGTATCGCCATGTGCTCTGTTCTCCCTTACGTTTTCCCGATATCTGTAATAATCAATTCTCTTCTGTTCCAGATGCGGACCGGAATGGTGTGTTCGCCCGTTCCTGCACTGATGATCTGGCAGGTGCCGCCCGTCAGGAACAGCCCGCGGCAGTTTTTCGAAAAAAGGCGGAAATCCGGCGTCACAAGCCCCCGGTGCGCGCCAAGGCCCACCACGCCGCCGTGATAATGGCCGGAAAGCGTCAGATCGGCTCCATATGATGCATAGGAGCTGCGGTAGGCAGGGTGATGCGCCAGCAGAATGCCGTAGCGCGCCGGATCCGGTTTTCCAAGATGGTCCGTCAGTTCCGAAACCGGCAGCGGTCCGCGGTAAAAGCGGTTGTAATAGGTGCGGTCCATGGCATAGCCGTAGATCCGGACCGGACAGCCGCTGATGGTAAGATCCGCCGTCTCATTTTCCAGATAGCAGATTCCTGCCTTTTTCAGGCGCTCCCGGAGCTTTTCATACAGATCGCCGTACTGTTCCGGGTACAGCTTCAGACGGTATTCGTGGTTTCCGCAGCCATAGATTACCTGGTATTCCTCCGCAAGACGTTCCGCGAAACTCAGACCCGGGTCGAGGTTCTCCCCCGGCTTTGCCACAATCTGGTCCCCGCCGATGATGACAAGATCCGGAGCCGCCTCATCGATGACTGCCTTTAACACCGTGTTGTCCGGGCCAAACTCCATATTGTGAAGATCACTGATAAACGCCAGACGAAAACCGTTTCCTTCCAGAAATTTTCCATTTGACGAAAGTTTGTAATAGGTCGTTGTAAATTTTCTCATACCGTTCATTATACTTGATTTTTCGGTGTATGACAACCCGTTTTCCCTGCGGTTTATAAGCCCAGTGCCTGTTTTGCCAGCTGATCGGCTTTTTCGTTGTAGGTGACGCCGGTGTGGCCCTTTACTTTGCAGAAGCGGATCGCAACTTTGGCCGATGCCAGATCGTAAAAATTCCGGTAATCGATGGTTCCCTGTTTTTTCGCCTGCCATTCTCTCGTACACCAGCTTGCGATTCCCTGGTAATCATGATAGATGGCCAGCTCCGGAATATCATGTGTCAGGCAGTAAGCCATGGCCAGCTCTGCGCCCTTGATCTCGCCTGCTACATTCCGCATGGAGACGAGATCCGGGTCGCTGTATTCTTCTGCAAGATTCAACTCTTTTCCGTCCAGGAAGAGGACCACACCGCAGGAGAACTTTCCGAGCGCATGCTGATAGCTTCCATCCACGTATGCGACGGCGCTCCTGCCGACACCGGCGTATTCCGGGTCTTCGCATGGTTTTTCCGCCAGAATCAGGTGTTCCCAGTCCCAAGAAGAAGGATCGGGTGCTGCCGTGCTCTGTACTGCCTTTCGTTCCGGGGCAGCGAAATACGTTCCTTTTGTTTCCCGCAGCAATGGTTCCGGCATTTTACCGCCGCCCAGAAAGGCCTCTGCCTCCTCCAGACGCTCAAATCCCTTGTAAATTGCGCCAGGATAACCGTGTACCTGCGCTTTGCACGCATCCCATGTCCGGTAGATGCCCGGAACCTTTCCCTGTTTTACCGCATAGTAATTTTTCTTTGCCATGTTTTTCTCCTTTTCGCGCATGATACTCCGGCTTTATGCCGTCCCAAGAAAATATTGTTTCATCGTACATCCGAACAGATCCCACATGCCGGCTCTTGCCACGTCTGCTCCATATAAAATCGCAACGGAACCAAGTTCCTCACCGTCTGCTTTGTAAACAACTCTTCCGGCACACTCGCCTTTCTGGATAGGGGCCTGCACCTCTTCCGGCAGTTCCATCGTTTTTTCCACTTCACCGATCACCGTCCCGCCCGTCGCAAGATAGCGGAATTCTTCCGCATATTCCAGTTCTGCCGTATCCTGCTTTCCGTAAACAACCGAAAGTTCCGGCAGGGGATCGCGTTCCCGGTCTATGTAGATGCTGCAGGACGAAAACCCATACTGGAACAGTGACGCTGCATCTGCAAACCGCACCTTGTAGTCCGGTGCTCCCATCACGACTGCCAGCATCGTCAGATCATTTTTCTTCGCCACTGCCGAGACGCAGTACTTCGCCTTCGAGGTGCTTCCTGTTTTCAGTCCCACACAGCCCTCATAGCCGCGGATCAGCTTATTTGTATTGGTGAGGGTGAATGGTTTGCTTCCCTTCTGTGTGACATGCGTAATCTCTTCCATCCAGATAGAGGAATAGTTCAGGATCTGCGGAAAGCGCTCGATCAGCTCCCGAGACATTTTCGCCACATCTGCCGCTGTCGTGTAATGGCCGTCGGAATCCGTGAGGCCGCAGCAGTCCTCAAACTTCGTGTCGTTCATGCCGAGTTCTTTTGCTTTCTGGTTCATCCGGCTGACAAACTCGCTTTCTGTCCCCGCAATATGCTCTGCCATCGCTACAGATGCATCGTTTCCCGAAGCAACGACAATACACTTGATCATCGTCTCAACGGTCTGCTTTTCGCCCTCTTCCAGAAAAACCTGGGACCCGCCCATACTTCTGGCGTGCGCACTCGTCGTCACTTCGTCGGTCAGCTGGAGCGTCCCTTTTTCGAGCTCTTCAAAAATCAGCAGCAGCGTCATGATTTTTGTGATGCTCGCCGGGCTTCGCTGTTCCGACGCATTTTTCTCATACAGAACAGTTCCGGTCTGTGCCTCCATCAAAAGAACAGACGGCGAAGCCAGCCCAAGGTCCGTTGTCATCTCCGGTGCTGTCTCCTCCGTCTCTTCTGTTTTCTGTTCCGTTGTTTCGTTCTGCTGCTTGTCGGAAGATTCTCCATTCTGCTCTGCCGCAGTCACTTTCAAGGGCGCTGCAAGAAGCGCCAGGATCATCAGCAGGCTCCAGACGATATTTCGTGTTCTTCTCTTCATATTCCCTCGAAACATCTGCTCTTTCTTCCCTACAGGCTATGCAGACGACCGCAGAACTATGCTGTCTGTTCCGTTTACAGCAGCGGTGCCAGAAACTTCAGCGCACCGCGGAGTGCACGGACTGCAAAATTTTTCTTTCGGCAGTAGTCCATATTGATCTGCTCACACTGTTCAAACGTGATCAGCGCATCCTCTTTTACCTGGGCAACCGCACTGCTGCCGTACATCCAGACACCGCACTCAAAATGCAGGTACATGCTCCGGTAATCCATGTTGATCGTTCCGACCGTCGCAACTTCATCATCACAGACAAAGCTCTTGGAATGGATAAAGCCTGGCGTATACTGGTAAATCTGAACGCCGGATTCCAGCAGGATCTCGTAATTGGCCTGCGTCAGAATATAGACAATCTTCTTATCCGGGATGCCCGGCGTTACAATCCGCACATCGACTCCGCGCTTTGCCGCCATGCAGAGAGCGGTCAGCGTCTCGTTGTCCGGAATCAGATACGGGGTAAAAATATAAAGATATTTTTTCGCCTGTGAAATAATGTTCAGATAAACATGCTCGCCTACTGTCTCTCCATCCAGCGGGGAATCGCCGTACGGCTGCACAAAACCGTCTTTTTTAAACGCTTCCTCGTGATAGATTTCCGGCCGGTATGATTCGAAATCGCATTCCATACCGGTGATTGTGCTCCACATCTGCAGAAACATCACCGTAAAACTCCATACCGCCTCACCATGCAGACAGATTCCGGAATCCTTCCAGTGGCCGAACCGCTCCTTGCGGTTAATGTATTCGTCCGCAAGATTAATGCCGCCCGTGAAAGCCGTATGACCGTCGATCACGGCAATTTTCCGGTGGTCACGGTTATTTAAAATGACATTCAGCACCGGTCGGAACTGATTGAACGCCGCACACTTGATGCCCATCTGCTGCAGCGATTTATAATACTGATACGGCAGTGTCGTCACGCAGCCGAAATCATCGTAAATCAGCCGCACATCCACACCGGCGGCCGCTTTTTCCTTCAGAATCTCCAGCACCGTATCCCACAGATACCCCTCGCTGATGATGAAATATTCCATAAAAATGTAGTGTTCTGCCTTTTTGAGTTCCTCAATAAAGTGCTCAAACCATACATCTCCCAGCGGGTAATACTCTGTTTCTGTATTTTCATAAACAGGATAATGCGCATAATTGGTCAGATAGGAAGACTGCCCCGCTGCCAGGATATTTTCTTCCTCGAGCTTTTTACGCGTCTCTTCTTCCTCTCCAAGAACGCCTCCCTGCGAAAGCAGAACTGTATCGTAATGTGTACGGAATTTTCTTGCCACACTGGAATGGCCGAGAATGCCGTACAGGCAGATTCCGGTTACCGGAAGCGCCAGGATACAGACTGCCCACATCAGTTTGTAGCCGGGATTCATTTTCGGATTATTGATAATCGAAAGCACTGCAATCAGGGAAAGGATCGTGACCGCATAGTTGATGTAGACAGATTTTTCATTGAGCTGCATCACAATTCCGGCCAGCCAGCAAAATTCCAGAAGAAGTGCAACACCGATAATGACCATACGGCTGGTAAGCAGCTTCAGAATCTTTTTCACGATACGAAACAGCTTGTTTGCTATTTTGTACAAAATTCTCATTTGTCACCGCCTTGCTGTTTTGTCAAAACCTGCGACTTTAAGTTACAAGTATAAAAATCCCCGGCAAAACAGATCGCCGGGGATTTTTTGCACATTAATTATACTTACGTTTTCTGGCAGCTTCAGATTTCTTTTTACGACGAACACTTGGTTTCTCGTAATGCTCTCTTTTACGAATCTCCTGCTGAATGCCAGCTTTTGCACAGCTACGCTTAAATCTGCGTAAAGCGCTGTCCAACGTTTCGTTTTCTTTAACGATTACATTTGACATAGTCTCACACCTAACCTCCCTCCAGTTGTAGATTGTGCATAATACAACTGTATGGGTATTTTTTGCACTGTTCTTATTATACCAGAAAAATCTCGTACGTCAACAAGTTTTTTCATTTTTTTGCAAAATTTTTCCCTGCCGCCTGCCTGGCTCCTTTTTCTGCCCTGCAGGCGGCAGGATTTTGTGCTGTTTTTCCTGCTTATTGTTATGCGATCTGGCCTTCCAGTACCTCAGCAGCTTTTGCAACTGCTTCGTCGATCTTCTCCGGATTCTTTCCGCCGGCCTGTGCCATGTTCGGACGTCCACCGCCGCCGCCGCCGACAACGGCTGCCACTTCTTTGATCAGTTTTCCGGCATGTGCACCTTTCTTCATCGCATCATCGGTTACCATGGCAAGAAGGCTTACTTTACCGTCCTTTGCAGATGCCAGAACAACAACGCCGCTTCCCAGTTTTTCTTTCAGCTGGTCGCCAAGGTCACGCAGTCCGTTCATATCGACATCCGGTACGGATGCAGCGAGAAGTTTTACACCTTTGACTTCGGTTACTTTATCCATAACATCGCCGAGCGCTTCTTTTGCCAGTTTGCTCTTTAAGGACTCATTCTCTGCCTGGAGTGCTTTTGCCTCTGCCTGCAGATGAGCGATCTTCTCGAGGAGATCCGCCGGTGTTGTCTTTAAGAGAGCTGCTGCCTCATGTATTTTCTCTTCCTGTGCTTTATAATATGCAGTAACAGACGGTCCGGTCAGAGCTTCGATTCTGCGGACACCTGCTGCAACGCCTGCCTCAGAAACAAGTTTGAACAGTCCGATTTCAGCGGTATTCTTTACATGGGTACCACCGCAGAGCTCTTTGGAGAAGTCTCCCATGGAAACGACACGTACTTTGTCGCCGTATTTCTCACCGAACAGAGCCATCGCGCCGGATTTCTTTGCTTCCTCAGTATCCATGATGTCGGTTACAACCGGGATCTGCTCCTGAATCTTTTCATTTACCAGATTCTCAACTTTTTCCAGTTCTTCCGGTGTCATAGCCTGGAAGTGGGCAAAGTCGAAACGGAGTCTGGTCGGGGTTACGAGAGAACCTTTCTGCTCTACGTGTGCACCGAGAACAGTCTTTAATGCCTTCTGCAGAAGGTGTGTTGCGCTGTGGTTCTTCTCGATATTTTTTCTTGCCTCTTCGTTGACCTGAAGTGTAACTTCCTCGCCGTTTGAAATCATACCGGATTTCATGACACCGACGTGGCCGTATTTTCCGCCGCGGAGTTTGATGGTATCTTCTACTTCGAATACACCATTTGCTCCTTTGATGATACCGCAGTCGCCTTCCTGACCGCCCATGGTAGCGTAGAACGGAGTTTTCTCTACGAAAATGGTTCCCTTCTGGCCTTCCATCAGAGATTCTGCAATCTCAGTCTCTGTCGTCAGAACGGTTACTTTGGAGGTATCCTCCAGATGATCGTATCCGGTAAACTCAGTTGTTACGGACGGGTCGATCTCATCGTAAACGGTTGCATCAGCACCCATGTAGTTTGTTACTTCACGGCTCGATCTTGCACGCTCTCTCTGCTCTTCCATTGCTGCATGGAAACCGTCCTCGTCGATGCCGTAGCCCTTCTCCTCGAGGATCTCTTTGGTCAGATCCAGCGGGAATCCGTAGGTATCGTACAGTTTGAATGCATCCTGTCCGTCCAGAACTTTTTTGCCTTCGCTCTGCATTTTTTCTTCGAGCTCGGAGAGGATACGAAGTCCCTGGTCGATGGTTTTGTTGAACTGGGTCTCCTCGTTGTTCAGAACGTTGAAGATGAAATCTTTTTTCTCTTCAAGTTCCGGATATCCGTCTTTAGAGCCTTCGATTACGCTTGCGGAAAGGCGGGCAAGGAACAGTCCGTCAATGCCAAGCAGACGGCCATGACGTGCTGCACGGCGGATCAGACGGCGCAGTACGTAGCCTCTTCCTTCGTTGGTCGGCATGATTCCATCGGAAATCATGAATGTTGCGGAACGGATATGGTCTGTGATAAGGCGGATGGAAACATCGGTCTCATGATCTTTATCATACTCTTTTCCGGAGATTTCGCATACTTTGTTGCGGAGTGCCTGAATGGTGTCGACATCGAAGATGGAATCTACATCCTGTACGACAACGGCCAGACGCTCAAGTCCCATACCGGTATCAATGTTCTTCTGGATCAGGTCGGTGTAGTGGCCCTCGCCGTCGTTGTTGAACTGGCTGAATACGTTGTTCCATACTTCCATGTAACGGTCACACTCGCAGCCAACGGTACATCCCGGTTTGCCGCAGCCGTATTTTTCTCCGCGGTCATAATAAATCTCAGAACACGGACCGCACGGACCTGCACCATGCTCCCAGAAGTTGTCCTCTTTTCCAAAACGGAAAATACGGTCTGCCGGGATGCCGATCTCTTTGTTCCAGATATCAAATGCTTCATCATCGTCCTGATAGATGGATGGGTACAGACGATTCGGATCGAGCCCTACTACCTGTGTTAAAAACTCCCAGGACCATGCGATTGCTTCGTGTTTGAAATAATCACCGAAGGAAAAGTTTCCGAGCATCTCAAAGAAGGTGCCGTGACGGGCTGTTTTTCCTACATTTTCAATATCGCCGGTACGGATACATTTCTGGCATGTTGTTACTCTTCTTCTCGGCGGAATCTCTGCGCCTGTGAAGTAAGGTTTCAGCGGAGCCATACCGGAGTTGATCAGTAAAAGACTTTTATCGTTGTGTGGAATCAACGAAAAACTCTTCATAGCAAGATGTCCTTTGCTCTCGAAGAACTCAAGAAACATCTTTCGTAATTCGTTTACGCCATATTTTTCCATGACTGTTTGTCCTCCAAATAATTCAGTGTGTCCCGGAATTTCTTCCGGGAATCCATTCTTTTATAATAGCACACTTAATTATTTAACGCAAATTTTTTTGAAATTCTTCTTTCCTTTTTTCAGAACGATACCGTCCTCGCCGAAGGCTGCTTTTTCTACGGCATATTTCGGATCTGTGATTTTCTCACCGTCTACGGATACACCGCCCTGCTCTACGGCACGGCGTCCTTCGTTTCTGGTCTTTGCAAGCTCTGCTTTGACAAGAAGGGTTACGATATCGATTTTATCGTCCGTGAAATCCTCTGCAGAAATTTCACTGGTCGGCATATGCTCGGAGCTTCCGGTAGAGAATACGGCACGTGCGCCTTCCTGCGCTTTCTTTGCTTCTTCCTCGCCGTGTACCATGGAGGTCAGCTCATAGGCCAGGATCTCTTTTGCCTCGTTCAGCTTGCTTCCTTCCCAGGAATCCATCTCGTCGATCTGCTCCAGCGGCAGGAAGGTCAGCATACGGATACATTTTAAGACATCGGCATCGTCCACGTTTCTCCAGTACTGGTAGAAATCGAACGGGCTGGTCTTGTTCGGGTCAAGCCATACAGCGTTTCCTGCGGTTTTACCCATCTTCTTGCCCTGAGAGTCGGTCAGAAGGGTGATGGTCATTGCATAGGCATCTTTTCCAAGTTTACGGCGGATCAGTTCGGTTCCTCCCAGCATGTTGGACCACTGGTCATCGCCGCCGAACTGCATATTGCAGCCGTATTTCTGGAACATGTGATAGAAGTCGTAGCTCTGCATAATCATATAGTTGAACTCCAGGAAGGAAAGACCTTTTTCCATACGCTGTTTGTAGCACTCTGCACGGAGCATGTTGTTGACGCTGAAGCATGCACCTACCTCACGGAGCAGTTCTACATAGTTCAGGTTCAGCAGCCAGTCTGCGTTGTTGAGCATCATAGCTTTTCCCTCGCCGAACTCGATGAAACGCTCCATCTGACGTTTGAAGCACTCTGCGTTGTGGTCGATCTCCTCGCGGGTCAGCATTTTTCTCATATCGGTTCTTCCGGACGGGTCACCGATCATGGTGGTGCCGCCGCCGATCAGGGCGATCGGTTTGTTTCCTGCCATCTGCATCCGTTTCATCAGGGTCAGTGCCATGAAGTGACCTGCGGTCAGACTGTCTGCGGTGCAGTCGAATCCGATATAGAACGTTGCTTTTCCATTGTTTACCAGGTCTCTGATTTCATCTTCGTCGGTTACCTGTGCCAGAAGGCCTCTGGCGATCAGTTCGTCATAAATCTGCATTTTGTTTTTCTCCTTTTTTCGGTTGACTTTCGGGTATGTGTTACCGTCTGGGACCAAAGTTTTTTATACAAAAAGACTCCCGTCCTTTCCGATTCAAAGGACGAGAGCCCGTATCTCCCGTGTTACCACCTTACTTCACAGCTGTCTCACGGCAGCTGCCTTTGTCGGTATCCAAAACCTCTGAATACCCTGACGCTGTAACGTTCGTCTCTTACGTCGCAGCCTACTAAAAACGTGCATCATAGTTCTTCTGCCGCCCGTTTTATTCGGTGCGCAACTCCGGGATGTATTCGAATCGTACAGAACCTGCATGCGCCTCTCATCTGCCGGCTGCTTTCTGTCCGCGTTTTTGTACGTCTACTTGTTCCCTTCCAAGCCTTTTTCCATGTTCCATAGTATAAACGGTGATTCGAAATCTGTCAAGACTTCTGCTTTCCGTTTTTTCATCTATTTTTAATATCCGCGGTCCTGATCCATCATATACAGGAGTGCGTTGCAGATGCACGCCGCGATATTGCTGCCGCCTTTTCGTCCGCGTGCCACGATATACGGGATATTGGTCTGCATAATCAGTTCTTTGGACTGTACCACATTGACAAAGCCGACCGGAACTCCGATGATCAGCGCCGGTTTTATTTTTCCTTCCCCGATCAGTTCATAGAGGCGGACCAGTGCCGTCGGCGCATTTCCAACCGCAATAATCAGCTTTTTATCCAGCTCCGCTGCTTTTTCCATGCAGGCTGCCGCGCGGGTGCTTCCGGTTTCTTTTGCTCTTGCCGCAACATCTTCGTCTGACATAAAGCAGAGCGCTTCACCGCCGTGGCGCGCAAGCACCTTTTTGTTGATGCCGGATCTTGCCATCTGCGTATCCGTCACAATGCAGGCTCCCTCCCGGATCGCCTCGATGCCTTTTGCCACCGCATGCTCCGAAAAGCAGAGATTATCCGCATAATCAAAATCCGCACTTGTGTGGATACACCGCTTTACAACCAGTTCCTGATCCTCTGGAAACGTTCTTCCGTTTAATTCTTCCGTGATAATTTCAAAGCTTCTCTTTTCAATCTCGTGCGGGCTTACCTGCTCCAGTTCTATCTTCATCTTTATGCCCCTTCTTCCAGAATTTGATAAATCTTCTTCATGTCGAGATGCTCGCGCAGCGCATCTGCGAGAATATCGTACTGTGTCTCTTTGAATGTCTGGTAATCGACACCGTGAATCTGCTCCATGGCAATTCCCTTATTCTTTGCAAGTGCTTCCACGATCCGTTCGGCAACTTCTTCTTTGTCGAAAATGCCGTGCACATACGTACCGTACACATTTCCTTTCTGTGCACCGTCCAGCTTATCCGAATCAGCACGGTTCTGATCATCGATGAACGTGAATGCTTCTGTTTCTTCTTTCCGCACCGTTTCTCCCATATGGATTTCATAGCCCTCAATCCGGGTTCCCTCGATCCCGGCAAGAACGCCTTCTGTTTTTCCAAAAGCGCCCTCCGCGCGGGTTCTCGTCTTCTCACCGGCAAATACGGTATCCATCGGCAGGAGTCCCATTCCTTTGATCGTTCCGCCGGCTTCGACATGCAGCGGATCGCTCAGCGTATCTCCGAGCATCTGGAAGCCGCCGCAGACACCGAAAATTACTTTTCCGGCCGCAGCCGCCTTCAGTACGGCCGCTTCCAGACCATTCTGACGCATCCAGAGCAGATCCTCCATCGTGTTTTTCGTTCCCGGAAGCAGAATCATATCCGGATTTTTCAGTTCGGAGACAGAGCTTACGTAGCGGAGTGATACGCCTTCGATCCGCTCGAACGGGTTGAAATCGGTGAAGTTTGAAATACGCGGGAGACGGATGACCGCAAGGTCAATGAGACCGATCTCCTCTTTTCTGGTGAATCGCTCGGTCAGACTGTCCTCGTCTTCCACTTCGATGTGGAGATACGGCGCCACGCCGACCACCGGGATGTGTGTTTTTTCTTCCAGCATCACAACGCCCGGGTCCAGGATGGTTTTGTCCCCGCGGAATTTGTTGATAATCAGACCCTTGATGCGGTCGCGCTCATCCGGCTCTAAAAGCTCTACGGTACCGTAAAGCTGAGCAAAAACGCCGCCGCGGTCAATATCTCCGACGAGGAGCACCGGTGCATCCACAAGCTTTGCCATTCCCATATTGACGATATCATCGGCTTTCAGGTTGATCTCCGCCGGACTTCCGGCTCCCTCGATCACAATGATATCATACTGTTCTTCCAGTGCATGGTACGCTTTCATGATGTCCGGGATCAGCTCTTTTTTGTGGGAAAAATATTCCCGCGCACTCATGTTTCCCAGTACCTCACCGTTTACAATCACCTGCGAACCGGTGTCATTCGTCGGCTTTAACAGAATCGGGTTCATCAAAACGGACGGTTCGATCCCGGCCGCTTCCGCCTGCATGACCTGTGCACGTCCCATCTCAAGGCCTTCTCTCGTAATAAACGAATTCAGCGCCATATTCTGTGATTTGAACGGCGCCACACGGTATCCGTCCTGATGGAAAATCCGGCATAAGCCCGCCGCAAGCAGACTCTTTCCCGCATTTGACATCGTTCCCTGTATCATAATTACTTTCGCCATCGTTTTTCCTCCTAAAACCACTGCAGAATCTGTGAAACGGCTTCTGTCAGAATCTGGTTTTCTTCATGTGTGCGTACGGCTGCACGGTAATATCCGTCGGCAAGGCCCGAGTAGTTGGAACAGTCGCGGATCAGAATGCCGCCTTTTTCCAGCCGTGCGGCAAGTCCTTTCGGTCCCTCAAAGAACAAATAATTTGCACAGGAATCCCATACGGTAAGACCTGCTTTTTCCAGTTCTGCTTTCATCCAGGCGCGTTCTTTTCCGATCAGTTCCCGTGCTTCTTTGACGTAAGCATCCTCGTTCAGGGCGGCAAGGCCTGCCATCTGCGCCGGAATCGAAACATTCCACGACTGCATGCTGCGGCTGATCCGATCCAGCAGATCCTCGTCGCTGCAGAGCAGATAGCCAAGACGCAGGCCCGGCATTGCGTAAATCTTTGTGAACGCACGCAGAATCAGCAGATTCGGATATTCGTCCAGTTTTCCCTGCATCGTCACTTTTTCCGGCTCCGGCAGAAATTCTATGAAACACTCATCCAGCACCAGATAGATGTTACGCTCCCGGCAGTTATCCAGGATCTTTAAAAGAAGTTCCTGCGGAATCGTAAGGCCGGTTGGATTATTTGGATTACATAAAAAAACAAGATCCAGATCGTCGGTCAGATCATCGCAGAAATCGTCCTGTAAAAGAAAGCCTTTTTCCTTTTGCAGCAGATACATACGGATAAAACACCCTGCCGCTGAAAGCGCTGCTTCATACTCTGCAAATCCCGGCGCTGCAATCAGCGCTTTTTTCGGGCGGAGAGCCTGTGTCAGGGCAAAAATAAGCTCCGCGGCGCCGTTTGCAAACAGGATATTTTCTTCTGGAAGCTGCTCCTTTTCCGACAGTGCCCGGGTCAGGTCCCGGCACAGTGCGTCAGGATACTGTTCCACCGATTCCGCGCTCTTTCTCACCGCCTCTTTCACACTTTCCGGAGCTCCAAGAGGATTGACATTCACAGAAAAATCGACTCTGCATTTTTTCGTGTAAATGTCTCCTCCATGTGGATTTTGTCTCATACCATATGCCTTCCTTTCTCTTTTCCGTTGTGTTTCTATCTTCTCTTTTTACAGAAATAAAAAGAGCGCGCGGATTCCCGCAAAGAACACCAGTCCGAGGAACGAGGTCAGATACATCAGATGATTTGCTCTTTTGATATCTTCCGCCTCGACCGGGCGGATATCATCGCCGATCGTTGGTTTCTTTACGACTTTGCCGAAATACACGGCATCTCCGGCAAGCTGTACTTCCAGCGCCCCTGCCATAACTGCTTCTGTCTGCGCAGAATTTGGGCTGGCGTGGCAGTAACGGTCGCGTTTGTAAATTTTTTCTGCATTTTTCCAGTTCATGCGCTCGCATGCAGACGCAAGAATCATCAGCCATGCGCTGATTCTCGCCGGTATGTAATTGACGACATCGTCCAGCTTTGCCGCACACCGTCCAAAATACAGATATTTGTCATTTTTGTATCCCACCATGGAATCCATGGTATTGATGGACTTATACAGAAAGCCCAATGCCGGTCCGCCGAGGGCAAGAAAGAGGAGCGGTGCAATGACACCGTCCGACGTATTCTCCGCGATCGTTTCCACGGCAGCTTTCGTCACTCCTGTTTCCGAAAGATTTTCCGTATCACGTCCTACGATCATGGAAACCGCATAGCGCGCCCCCGGAAGATCGTTTTCTTTTAATTTCTGATAGACCTTCATGCTCTCATCCTTCAGGCATTTCGTTGCCGGAATCTGCCAGCACCAGAGAACCTCCAGAAGGAAGCCGATGACCGGATGAATTTTAAATGCCGCAAAGAGCAGCAGTGCCGGAACACCGTATCCCGCCAGACAGACGAGGATCACGAGAAAAACTCCTCCGGCAAGCTCTCCCTTTGGCGTTTTCGGAAATACCTTCCGCAGCCATTTTTCCAGCAGGGCAATGAGATTTCCGATCACACGGATCGGATGGTACAAAAAGGAGGGATCTCCAAGCAGCAGGTCCAATCCATAGCCCACAATCAGGGCTGCTAATGCTGTTTTCATCTTGTTTTCTCCTGTTCTTTCCGGTAAGAGACACACTGCTCCAGAAATTCCAGTGCGAGGTGCGGACTTGCCATATAGTAAAGATGCGGGAATCCCGCCATCATCCGTTTTGTCGCATGAATGCATTCCCAGTTCCGCTTCCGCAGCGGTTTTGCCGCATGCCATGCACTTCCGCAGTCTGTGCTGTCAAAGTAATGGAACTCATGGCCGCGCACCGGATTTCCGCCGTTCCGAAAGGTATCTTTCGTGTTTGGCGTGAGGGTGATATAGCCGAATCTTCCCAGCTTTTTTGTCCGGTAAACATTTCCCGGAACAGCCTGTACCATAGGATACACATTTCCATCCATATCCTCCATGGATTCTGACAGGTACATATAACCGCCGCATTCTGCAAGAACCGGCATTCCCTGACGGATGTTATCGCGGATCTTCGTTCTCATGGTCTGGTTTTCCGAAAGCTCTTCTGCGTGCAGCTCCGGGTAGCCGCCGCAGAACAGAAATCCGTCTGTATTCTTTGGCGGCTCCGCATCGGAAAGCGGCGAAAAATATTCGATTTTGGCTCCAAGTGACGCGAGAAGCTCCAGATTATCCCGATAAAAGAAACAAAATGCTTCATCCTTTGCAACGGCAAGAATCGGCTTCGCAGCACGCACCTTGGCGGCTGCTTCGCTTTCTGTCACCTTACGCAGGACTTCCGGCATTTTTCCCGAGAGCTCTTCTGCCCCTTCTGCAATCGCAAGAATTTTTTCAAAATCCAGTGTCTTCTGCAGTGTTTCTGCAAGCAGATTGACCTGCTCCTGCAGATTTTCCACCTCATCCGGCATCACAAGGCCGAGGTGGCGGCTTTCTAAGTGGCATTCCTTCAGTTCCGGCACAAAGCCGACACAGAAAATGCCAAGTTCTTTTTCCGCCATCGGCGCGATCTCCCGGTACAGCATCTCTGACATCCGGTTAAAGATTACACCGGCGATCCGGCTGTCCTCTTTGTACTGCAGGTATCCCTTGATAAAGGCAAGCGCTGAAACGCTCATGCCTTTGGCATCGACAACCAGAAGAACCGGCGTTTTTGTCATACCGGCGAGATCGTAGGCGCTGCCTTTGGTAGAAATTCCGCCAAGACCGTCGTAATACCCCATAACGCCTTCCAATACGGAAATGTCATGACCCGCTGCATGTTTGCAGAACAGATACTGTGTTGTTTCTTCCTCTGTGAAAAACGGATCCAGATTACACGACGGGGCGCCGATTACCTGTTCGTGAAACATCGGATCGATATAATCCGGGCCGCATTTAAACGCTGCGGGCTGCTTTCCCATCTGCTGCAGTGCACGGAGCAGTCCGCAGGTGATCATCGTTTTCCCGCTTCCGCTCCTTCCTGCTGCCAGCATGATTCTTGGTGCTTTCATTCTTTGGCACCTCCCTGGGCTGTAAAGATATAAACCGGATTCTGGGCAATCATCAGATGGCTTCTTCCGGCCTTTTTCGCATTGGAAGCCTGCAGGCAGACGATTTCCGGCTCTTCAAACGCAAGTTTTTTGAAACACGATGCTGCCTCCGCTAATGTTTCCACGGTTACTGTATTTAATACCACACGGATGTTCGGATTCTTCCGCAGGAGCAGTTCCAGAATCTCTTTTAAGTTTCCGGCAGACCCGCCGATAAATGCATGCGTCGGAACCGGGAGTGCTTCGAGTGCTTCCGGTGCAGTTCCCTCAATAATTTCCAGATGATCCACTGCAAATTTCTTTTTATTTTCCTGCAGAAGTGCAACGGCTGCCGGATTTTTTTCTATCGCATATACCTTTCCCTGTGCTGCACGAAGCGCCATCTCAATCGAAACAGAACCTGTGCCCGATCCAATATCATAGACAACAGAATTCAAAGAAAGCTGCAGATGAGAAAGAGACGCATTGCGCACTTCCCGCTTGGTCATCGGTACTTTGTCACGCAGAAATACTTCATCTGCCATGCCGGCTGTAAACTCTGGTTCCGGATTCGGGTTTTCAAACAGAAGAACCGCAAGCGGAGCAAACTCCATTTTAGCAAGTTCGAATGGGGTTCCTGTCACAATCTGTTCTTCCGGATACGACAGATCCGTTCCCACATGCAGCACAATCTGCTCCCAGCCGTACGAACTTAACGTCTGGCAGATTTCCCTGACACTGCCCTTTCCGCCGGCGATCGCCAGAGTTTTCCGGTTTCGGCGGACCGTCTCCAGAAAGTTGCAGTGCTGTCCGTGCAGGCTCACAAATGCTGCATCCTCCCAGGACACTCCGATTTTGGCACAGAAATAAACCAGCGAAGAAATTCCCGGCTCTACACGGACAGAAAAATCCGCATCTTCCGCAAGGACGGCCTGAAGTTTCTTTGCTCCGCTGTAAAAGCCGACATCACCCGACTGCAGAAGAACAATCTTTTCATATTCCGGGTGCGCCTTCAGATACTCGTAAATCTTTTCCGGGCTGTATTCTGCAAGCATTGGCTTCTGATATTTTTCTACTGCTTTTGTCATGCGTCCCGCACCGATCAGCACATCCGCCTGCTCACACGCGTCTACGAGCGCCAGCGTCATCTGTGCTTCTGCACCAGGTCCGATTCCGGCGATCACGACGTCCCGTTTCACGGACAGATCAAATTTTTCAACGAGATACCGCTTGACCTCGTCCTCCGAGAGTCCTTCTTCCTCTTTCGGACGGCCGATCAGAACGACACGGACACCGGCCTTTTTTGCTGCCTCAATTTTTTCTTCAAAGCCGCCGTTTCTTCCGGATTCCTTCGTTACCATCCATTCGGCATGGAACGACTGCAGCATTGCAACGTTCATGTCCATAGAAAACGGTCCCTGCATGCCTATGGTATGTGCGGCATCAAATCCAAGTTCCGCGCAGGATGCAATTACGCCTGGCAACGGCAGCACCCGGGCATACACACGGTTTTTATAATCCGGAAGCTCTGCAAATTTTGCGAGTTCCTTGCTTCCTGTTGTCACCAGAATCTTTCCCTCTGTGCCCGCCAGATACGATACCGCTTCTTCTGTCGTATCGACCATGACGCAGGATGGATCTGCCGCAAGCGACGGCCGCAGCAGCCGAAGATACGTTTTTCCTGCTTTTTCACATGCAGACCGGATATTTTCCGACACAAGATCGGCATACGGATGGGTTGCATCGATAACCATTTCCGGCTGTTCTTCGCCAAAAAGCTGTTCCATCTCTTCTTCTGTCAGTCTTCCGCTTCGAACCGTCAGGGCACCGCCCTCCTCGATCCGGCACTTGCCGTATTCTGTCGCCGTACAGGCAAGGGATGCAATCTCATATTTCTTCAGAAAACTGCAGATTTCCCGGCCTTCCGTCGTTCCGGCAAAGACGATTACTTTATTCATAGCGATATCCCCTCGGCGTTACCATGTGATCCCGGATTTCCTTTGTCTGACTGTTTCCGATAAATACCGTCGTAAACATATCCACTTTTGTATTGCGAAGTTCTGCAAGCGTCATGGTCCGGCTCGTCTCCCCGTCTCTTCCGATCTGGCTTACGATTCCGCAGACGGTTTCCGGCGCTTTGTAACGAAGCATCAGATCACACGCTTTTTCCAGATAATCCGCTCTCTTATGGCTTCCCGGGTTATAAAGACAGATGACAAAATCCGCTTCCGATGCCAGCAGAAGACGTTTTTCAATTTTCTCCCACGGTGTCAGAAGATCGCTCAGGCTGATCAGGGCGAAATCGTGGATCAACGGTGCACCAAGAACGGCAGCGCCTCCCGTTGCGGCGGTCACGCCTGGAATTACCTTAATTTCAATATCAGGCCATTCTTCCGAAAGCTCATACATCAGACCTGCCATACCGTAAACGCCGGCATCTCCGCTGCAGATCATAGCAACCTGTTTTCCCTCTGCCGCAGTTTCAAATGCTAGACGGCAGCGCTCCACCTCTTTCCGCATCGGCGTCGTCAGAAATTCTTTTCCTGCAAAATGTTCTTTTACCAGATCCACATAGACGGTATAGCCGATGATCACATCGCAGTTCCGCAGCGCATCCGCCGCCTCGATCGTCATTTTTTCATATGCTCCGGGGCCGATGCCCACGACAAAAATTGTACTCAAAATACTGCCCTCCAGTCCGCCGCAGCCAGTGCAACTGTTACACCGTCCGCTGCCTTTTTTTTCTTTATCAGTCTGCCGCCGGCAAGAACTGCGCTGCGCTCACAGACATTGTCAATTCCTGTAATCTTCTTCACAAACGGAGACGGCGTAAATTCCCCCTCCGCCGTTTCCAGTTCTTCTGCAGAAAAGGTCCGGTACTGCCAGCCATACTTTTCCACCAGCTGCAGAATTCCCGGCTCCTGCGCTTTCAGATCAATACTTGCCGCCTGTCGAACTGCTTTTGGAGAAATCCCGGCCGCCGCAAGTGCCGCAAGAACCTTTTCTTCAATCCGGCCGGCCGGTGTATTCTTCTTACAGCCGATGCCGACGGTGATCACCTTCGGGATCAGGTGAAGTGTTCTCTCATATGGCGAATCCTCTTCCGATGTGGTAATGCAGATTCCCATCGACGGTTTTGCCGCCTCTTCCGGGATCAGTTCCTCCGGTTTTGTTCCCTCCACCGGAAAACGGCTGCAGAATCCAACCGTTTTTCCGTCCACCAGAAGCGCCGCTGTCTCTTTTGCCAGCTCCATCTCACAAATTTCACAATGATTTTTTACAGCAAAGACATCGACCGCAAACTTGTGATTGACATCCGTTGCCGTTGTAATGACCGGAACCGCATCCGTTACAGCTGCAACTTCTTCCGTCAGCTCGTTTGCTCCGCCGATATGGCCGGAAAGTAATGAAATCACAAACTTTCCCTGTTCATCCATACACAGAACCGCCGGATCTGTCTTTTTACTTTTCACGTACGGTGCAATACTGCGCACCGCAATCCCGCACGCTCCGATAAACAAAATCGCATCCATTTTCTGAAACATGCGCTCTGTCCATGCAGGAAGCGACGGTGCAATCGCAGGAATTCCCGCTTCTTTCCCGTACTTTTCCAGTGCATATCCTTCACAGCTGTGTTTTTTCAGTGCCGCACAGAGTTTTTGATTCCAGACGCATCCGTTTCTTGTAAAACTTGCTATGGCTATTTTCATCTTATTTTTCTGCCTCTCGGAATTCGGTGGTAAACGCCGGATTGTACAGATCACTTCTGCGGTAATTTCCCTGGGAAACGGCATTTCCGATGATCATCAGCGCTGTCTTGGTGATCTGGTTCTTTTTCGCCGTCTCGGCAAGTGTTCCAACGGTGCAGACGAACGTCTTCTCCTCCGGCCAGGTTGCTTTGTAAACGATCGCTGCCGGAGTATCTGCCGTATAGCCGCCTGCAATCAGCTCACGGGAAAGTTCCTCTAAGAGTCCCGTGCTTAAGAATACAACCATCGTTGCCTGATGTGCCGCAAAAGACGCAATGCTCTCCCGCTCCGGAACCGGTGTTCTTCCGGCCATTCTGGTGATGACAACACTCTGGGAGATATCCGGCAGCGTATATTCCATTTCAAGGGCAGCAGCCGCTCCGCAGAAAGAGCTGACACCTGGACAGTCATCGTGAGCGATTCCAAGGGCATCGAGCGCATCAATCTGTTCGCGGATTGCACCGTACAGGCACGGATCTCCCGTGTGGAGTCTTGCCACAGTCTGGCCTTTGCTTTCGGCCTCTTTCATAACATCAATCACCTGCTCCAGCGTCATGGTTGCACTGTTATATACCACACAGCCCTCTTTTTTCAGATCCAGCAGTGCCGGATTGACAAGAGAACCTGCATAAATGATAATGTCCGCCTCACCAAGCAGCTTCTGTCCTCTTACCGTAATCAGATCCGGGGCTCCAGGGCCCGCTCCAATAAAATGTACCATCTATTTTTTCCTCTTTTCTTTTACAATAATCAGTGAATAGTAACTTGCCTGGTCCGGGATTTCTTCCGCGCTGAAATACTTCTGTTCCGTATCCATGCCGCAGTTTTCTACCATCACCGCCCGGCAGTTCTTTTCCTTCAGGAACTGTTTCACAGCCGGCATCTTTTTACCCGCTTTCATCAGAACCTTTGTTCCTGAAAGTTCCAGTGCATCTTCAATCTGATAAGACGCCGGAATCACATGCAGTTCTTCGGAATTTTCCACCAGTCCCTCGGAAAGAGATGCTGCTGCCGCGCAGAACGATGTAACACCGCTTACAATTCTCGCATCGTAACCGTCTTCCAGTACCCGTCTGTGTACATAAAGGTAGGTAGAATACACGGTTGGATCTCCGAGTGTCAGAAATACTACGTTTTTTCCTGCATCCAGCAGCTCCTCTATTTTTTCTGCACCGCGCCGGTGATTTTCCTCCAGTTCTTTGGCATTCTTTGTCATCGGCATTGGAATAGCAACGAGCTCTTTTTCTGCCAGTTCCGGCACTGCCTGAACAGCAATCTGGTAGGCAATGCTCTCTTCCGGTTTCTCTCCTGGTACTGCAATCGTATCATTTTCCCGGATCAGACGGACGGCCTTTAACGTCATAAGCTCCGGGTCTCCCGGTCCGATTCCTGTTCCAAATAAAATTCCTGTCATTTTGTTTTTACTCTTTTCTGTTTTCTTTTTCTTCCTGCTCCCGCAGGCGCTCCAGAAGTTCTCCCGCTCCCGGGGTTTCCCCGAGCAGGCCCTCATTGCTTGAAAAAACAATCGCCTCCGTCTGCACTCTGCCCTCAATATGGTAATTCATGTAAAAAGCAATTTTTTCTGTCACTTTTTCCATGGTCTCTTTCAGGCATCCTGCTTCCTTTAAAATCTGCACCGCTTCTTCCGTCGTTCCAGTCTCCAGCAGTTTTTTTGCCAGTGCAAGATCCGCCCCTGCACGCACCGCCTGCGCCGTAAGAAGCTCCGCACGGCAGTCTGCCTCGTGGGAATGGGTATTCATAATTCCGCCGGACACCTTGACAAATTTTCCAAGATGGGCCACAAAAAGGATGGCGTCAAAGCCGAGCTCAGCTGCAAATTCCAGTGTTTTTCCGACGTAATTACTGCACTTAACGGAATGGTCTGCACGGACCCACGGATACGTTTTTAAGAAGTCCTGTCCGTAATTTCCCGGTGTCACCAGAAGGACGCGGTCACCCTGTGCTTTCCGCATTTCCATCTCGACGCGGATCGTGGAAATCAGCGCCTCCTCGCTCATCGGCACTACAATCCCGCTCGTTCCAAGGATTGAAATGCCGCCGGTGATGCCAAGTCTCGGATTGAATGTATGCTTTGCCAGTTCTTCCCCTTCCGGTACGGAGATGATAACCTGCAGTGCGCGGAAATCATCGAGTTTTTTCTGAATCTCCTCCACATTCTCGCGGATCATCTGGCGCGGTACATGGTTGATCGCCGCGTTTCCGACCGGCTGATCCAGCCCCGGCTTTGTCACACGCCCGACGCCGAATCCTCCATCGATTACAATTCCCTCTTCTGTTCCAAACGTCACTTCCGCGTAAATCAATGCTTTATCTGTCACATCCGGATCATCCCCGCCGTCTTTTCGGACGGCACAGCTTACTTTTTCGGCACTTCTCCGGATATCCAGCAATTCCAGATTCAGAACAATGCCCTTTGGCGTATGGATTTTCACTTCCTGTATTTCTTTCCCGGAAAGCAGCATAAACGCCGCTCCCCGCGCTGCCGCTGCAGCGCAGGAACCCGTCGTATATCCCATGCGGAGTTTCTTGCTGCCGCGCATAATATATGCATCTTCCAAGCCTGTCCTGCTCATGTTTTTCTCCTTAACAGATCCGGCGGTTTTTCTGCCGGATCACGCGATCTATTTTATCATAACACACAATGAAAAAATGCTGAACCATTTTCGCATATTTTTTCAAAAAAGATCAATTTTTCCCGGCTGTTTTTCTATCTCAGAAACTTATTCTTTTCCCAGCTTCCTGTTGTTTCAAACTCCGCAGCTCTTCTTTCTGCCTGTTTCACAATTTTTTCATCAATTCCCATATTTCCAAGCAGCGCAATCGCATTCTTTCCTCTTGCCGGCCCCTGTTCCAGGCGATACGGGAAGGAAATACTCTGCGCGGTAATCTGCTCTTCAAAATGATAATTGGTGTAGAGATCTTCCAGCAGATACGTCAGTTCAGTATCATGTGTTGCTGCAAGACAGAGCACATTTGCACGGCGCAGGGCAGCAAGCACACTCTCTGACGCTGCAATCCGCTCCGTCGTGTTTGTTCCCCGCAGCACCTCATCAATGACGCACAGAAGCGGTGTTTTTTCACGGCTTGCCTCCAGAATCCGTTTTAAAGATTTTACTTCCACAACAAAGTAACTCTCTCCCTGTGCCAGATTATCGCGGAGTGCCATGGATGTCATGATCCGGCACACAACACCGCGGTACCGCTTCGAAAGACTCGTGTTCAGTGCCTGTGCCAGAATCGCATTCACTGCCATGTTTTTCATAAATGTGGATTTTCCCGACGCATTCGAGCCGGTCAGCAGAATTCCGCCCTCCGCATACAGACTGTTTGCCACCGGATGTGTCAGAAGCGGATGATAAAGCTCCTCCACATCGATCCGACAGCCCGCCTTTTTCTCATCCAGGAATTCCGGCCGGCAGTAATACGAAAGGCTCTCCCGGTACGATGCTGCAGACAGTGCAAAGTCCAGGAGTCCAAGATCCTCTGCCATCTGCAGAATCGCTTTTTCATACGATTTCACTCCGGAAACAACCGAAGAATACTCGATCAGATCCAGCAGAAAGAACGTGCGAAAGTATGCAAAAATCATGTTTGCTGCACCGCCCTGCGATTCTTTCGTATTCACAAGTGTTCTGCATTTTCTTGTAATCGGACGGAGTTGTTTTTCCTGTTCTTCCAGACGCTTCTGATACATTTCCAGTCCGGAAATTTTTTCTTTTCCAAGTTCCCTGGCTGTCCGCTGCAGCCGCAGGATACAGCCAAACGCTTTTAATGCACTCTCCAGCTTTTTGCTCTCCCTTCCATGCATCAGTCCGTTGCCGACCATAGAAGCAAACAGAACAGACACACCCAGCGGAGGCAGTACAAACAGCAGTCCAATTCCAAGCACAGCAATACCGGCCATCAGAAGATATTTCCCCTTCTCTCCCGGCTCCGCCTCCATCAGTACGGCTATTTCTTCTGTCGGCGGATTCATCTTTTCTTTTCCCATCAAAAGAAGTGCTTTCTGCACTGCTTCTCTGGCTTTTTGGTTCTCTGCAAAAAGCTTCATCAGCCGTTCCCGCTCTTCCCTGATTTCTGTTGTTGTGACCGGCATCCGAAGCGCCGTGTACAGATATTCTTCCCCGCACACCGACACTGTGTGGTCGACTGTGTCAAAAACCGCATCGAGATCCAGGTCATTCCAGGTAATCGCGTCCACGCAGAAGTTTTCCCCTGCTTTTCGTCTCAGACACGCTTCCAGTTTTTCTTTCTTTTCCCGTGCCGTCCGTTTCTCCTGCTTTTTTCCCCATTTCTTCCGCAGTTGTACCAGCTTCTTTTCCTGTTCATTTCTGTTATTCTGTACCATCCAAACTCCCAGCAGTATCAGAACCACAAAAATTCCTGCTGCCGTATACAGTTCTTTCATGTCTTATCGCCATCCTTTTTCCTGCTCTGTATCATAAGTCTTTTGATTCTGTCTTATTCTAGCACAGAACCCTCTTCCCTTCCAGATTTTGTTGCAAAAATCATCTCCACCGCCGCATGTACAGCCAGTCTCTGTGAACTGCTGCCGTCACCAATGCAGGTGGAAAGGGTAAGTATCTTTTGAACTTCCTTTTCCTCACCGCTGCCAAAGATCATGCTGTTTTCTTTTCTTTCCTGTACCCATGCATTCCAGTCCGCATCGCTCCATGCTCCCAGCCGGTAAACATCACTTTTGGCATCCGTCTCCTCCACACTCCAAATACGGCACTGCCATGCTTCACCCGGCAAATACAGGTACAGATACGGAAATTCCTGTTTCCACGACGCTTCACGATACTTTTTCAATCCTCCGAACATCGTTCCATCCCGCATATTATGCCCATATAAAATCGTGTGACGTTCAGAAAAATCCTCCGGTGTATCACACGGTGCAAAAATACTGCCGTAAATCCGCTCCCTGCAAAACGCATCGTGTGTCAGATAATATGCGTTATCCTGCCCGTGCGCAACCGGAACATCTAAGGCGCAGCCCGGAATCCAGAGCCACGCGCAGATTTCTCTATTTTTTGATCGAAGTCCTGCAAAATCAATTGTCCGAAACAGATTTTTGTCTGTACTGCCCGGTTCCTGCTCCTGCACTTCTTCGCTTTTTTCGTTTTCCTCTTTGTTCTCTTCTTTTTCTTCTCTGACATACATCTCCACCGCTTCTTCCTGTTCTTTTCGAATCTGCCGGCTTACCTGAATCTGCGGCAGATACCAGAAAAAAAGCGCCGCCAATGTCAGAACTGCAATCCCTCTTCTTTTTCTGCCGATTTTTTCTCTCTCCATTTTGTTTTCATTCCACCACCCGAACCGATGGTGGAATGTTTTTTCCATTTTGTTATTCAACCGGAATCCGGTTTTTTACAATACTGTTGTGTCCATAATCATCCCAGCGGTATTTCTGATTTTCAAATACAACCTCACTTTCTTTGGGATGTCCGCAAAGATTTACCGATACCGAAAAGACGCGCGCAGGATCTTTTCCATATGCCGGCTCTTCTAGTTTTTTCACGGTAACATTCTTCGTACCTGTCACCTGCATAAGCGAATACCGCAGCACCTTCTTCTCCTGTACCCGGTAATCGTTTCCTGCCGGAATTCCCCGGATCTGTACCGACTGTTCCGTGTAGCCGTCCTGATCTGTCGTTTTCTCCACCTGTGTTTTTGTAAACGTAAGATAGCATTGGTATGTATGTTCTTTTCCATACAGATCCTTTCCCTTCACGGAAAACAGAAACGTTGGATTTCCATGCGCCCATGTAATCTCATCCGCCTTAATCTTCTTTGTAATCGTCAAGGTTTCACATGCAAGATCCTTCATCGTCACGGTCTGCACTTCCTGTTTTGCCTCCAGCACAAACGAAACCGGTTCTGCCGCAAGGTATCCATCCGGCGCGGCCTCCTCCACAATGACATAAGAACCCGGCTTTAATTTTTCCAGTTCATGCGGGCCGCTTCCTCCTGAAATCCAGCTGTCCACACGGTTTCCATCCATATCTTTTAATACCAGCTTTGCGCCGGAAATTCGTTTTCCGCTCTCTGCATCTATTTTTTCAATTGTCAGATGTGTTCCATCATTTTCGACCGTCACCGACAGTTCCGATTTACCGTCAATTTTTCCGTTTTCTACCACAAATTCCCGGCATGTGCTGTCCAGCAGATAGCCCTCCGGAGATGCTGTCTCCTGATAGTACCAGACACCGTCCAAAAGTCCCGTCAGCTCAATTTTTCCATTTGCATCCGTCTTTTTTGTCTCATCAAAACTTCCATCTTTCGTCCAGATATGAAAGGCTGCTCCCTGAAGCACTTTTCCGTCTCCCTGACTTACTTTCTGCAGAATAAAACGGTTCTTCCAGTTTGTAAACGTCAGTGTGATCTGTGCGTTTTGTTCCCCGATCGTTATTTTCTTTTCCGTCGGATCCAGCACATATCCATTTGGAGCCGCCGTTTCCCGCACAAGATACGTTCCGTACTCCAGCCCGTCTTTGAACGCCTCTCCATTTTCATCCGTTTTCAGCACAGCTGCTACCGCCTGATCCGGAAACAGCACTGTTCCGTTTACCGTTGTAATTGCTCCGCTCGCAATCACCTGATATGTTGCACCAGAAAGTGCTTTCCCTGAGTTTTCTTCCGTCTTTTTTATCTTCAGTGAGCCTGTTTTTCTTGTGTTTTCTGCCTCCAGATGGATCGTCTGCATGCCTTCCTTGTCAATGGAAAATTCCTGCTCCCAGCTTCCTGCATAACCAGCTGGATTCTTTGTCTCCACAACACGGAATTTTCCATTTTCACTGTCTGTATCCAGAATTCCCTCCAGCAGATAAGAACCCGTTTTTTTCACCCAGTTCATCTTTTTGAATTCACTCCAGGTGTTGTTTTTCCAGCGGTACACGGTAAATTCTGCACCCGAAATAGCTTCTTTTGTCTCTGCATCCATTTTTTTCACTACAAGATCTCCTACTTTCGACAGATGACAGGGAACGTTCGCTGTGTAACCAAATTCCGAAGTATTCCACGGCACAACAGTTATTCCCGTTTCCCGGGATGCTCCATGCCAGTTGTTGTACGTACTGGAAGTATCGTTTACAAAATTATCCGGCCATTTTTTCGGTGCTTTTACTCCGCCGCCAGGACCAGTTACCGCGTCGTTAGTGCCTCCATCATAGAAAATCATCGTCTGGGAATTTCCTTCAAAGGTAACTGTAACCCAGCCTTCCGAATTTTCCGGAGTTGTTCCACCGTCCGGCTCAGAGCCGCGTCTTGCCGACCAGATCGCTTCTGTTCTGGCATCGTAGACGATTCTGGCATCTGCCTCCTTCGTCAGATAGATATGTTCTGTCTCATCAGCCAGATAAAAGCCCTGCTTAAAGTCCAGATCTGAAAGTGTAAAATACCCTTTCACATTCAGCGGATTTCCTTTACTGTCGTAATAAGCAAACCGTACCTTGATCCAGAGCAGACCTTTAATATCAATGACCGGCTTATTGTGGTCAATCGCCACGACTACCGCATCCACGTCCTCATACCCTGATGGTACAACCGTGTTCTGCCAGTCTTCCAGCCAGATCCGCATCGTTACATTTTCCCCGTGGCACTCTCCAACATTCGTATATTCCGCATACATTTTTCCTTTTTTCGACTCCAGCGGCGTGAAGGAACGGAGATTACTCCATCCCTTCACATCGGCCGCCGGCCACCATGTGGAACAGCATTTCGAATGGCTCTCTCCGTTTTTGCAGAACAGATTGTCCCAGGTACTTCCATCTGTACTTCCAAAACGGATTTTTGTCTCACTTCCGATCAGCGGGGTAAAATCATATCGGCCGTCAATAACAGAGTCCGATGATACAACTTCTCCGATTCCGGCTTTCGAAAGAGAAGGAAGACTCGTAAGACTCGAAGCCAGAACATCTTCCCGAAAACAAAATCCCAACAACAGCAGAATTCCTGCGAGAAACCAGAAGCTTTTCTTTGCTCTTTTCATTCTTCCCTCCTTTCAGACCGGCCCGCGGCAAGAAACAGGAAGGCTCCTGTCACGGCAATTCCAATGGGGACCGCTGCTGACGGATCGCGCAGACCTGTTTTTGGCGCGCTGTGCCAGATAGAGGGGCCTTCTTCCTGCGGCAGATCTTCTCCTTCGACAGAAAAAATCCATTTTACCCCGCTTTTCCGAAGTGCCCATTCATTTCCAAGTTCTGACGGCACACGGATTGAAAAACAGATTTCTTTCCGTTCATCTGGACTGCATATTCCAAGACTTTTTGCTGCCCATAGTCCCTCACTCTCTAAATCACCTTCATAAATCACGCTGTTTCCCTCTCGTATTTCCAGTTTCACCTTGGAAAGCAGTTCTTTTTCTGTTTCACTGAGTTCTTCCGGAAGTTCCGTCCGCAGAAAAAATTCTGCACGGCTTGCTGTCGTGTTCACCAGTGTGAACGTATCTTCCCATTCATCTCCCGGCATCAGCACTGGAAAGTTCCGAAAGAAATTGTCGGGTGCCAAGATCAGATTCCGCGCTGCTCCTTCGTACGAAACGGTGAGGAAGCTCTGCTGCGAAACCTCCGAAACGGTATTATCCGCCTCGTGGACACACTGTTCAATTTCCAGTTCTTCTCCCCACGGAGCTTCTGCCGTAAAATCCGGCGTCACATTCGCTGCCTGTACGGCCTCCGCCTGGATTTCAACGGACAGCACCTGTCCCTCCGCCTCACTGGTCCACGCAGATGGAATGGTGATTGTACGGAAAAAATCGACAGATTCCTGCTTTCCCAGCACTTTGGGATAATAATAATACTCTCCTGCTTTCAGCCAGACGTCCTCGATTCCCCCAAGATCCTCTTCCCCCAGACGGTAATCCTGCGTTTCTTCCGCATCAAACACAGGCTTTACGCGGACATAGCATGGTTCGGCATAATTGGTGATCCGCGGAATTTTTGAAATCACCTGGGAAGGCAGTACAATGCCGTTTTCCGGTCCCTCATACTTCTTTTCTCCATCCCCGTCTTCCTCATATTCCCAGATTCCAATATTTACATCTCCGACAGCTATTTTGTTAATGGTCTCAACACTGCTCCGGTAATATGCATACGTTCCGCTGATTCCCATCAGAAGACTCGCCGCCGCACATCCGATCCTGACGCGTTTTCCTTTCATGTCTGACCACCTCTCTCATAAGCATCCCATGCCTCCCGATAGCCGTGAAATACCATATTCCCCTTCTGGATCTGCACCGATTCCTCATAGACCGAAACCTCAAGTTCTTTCTGTTCCATTTCTTTTGCAACGCGGATTCCGGTAAACAATTCCGTCGTGCTTTCGCCTTCTGAAACCGGTTTTTTGTAATAATAGTAGTCATCTTCTCCTTTTACCCAGTTTTCCGTATCAAGTCCCTCAATCGCTTCAATTGGTTCACTGAATATAAGTGCCGCACGAATATAGCAGGCAACGGAACCTTCATTTCTGATTTTTACTCTCTTTACCACACTTTTCCCTGGCGGTACGGGCGTCGGTGTCGGAAATTCTTCATCGATCGTACTTGTATTATGTCCGAACACCATACGATTCCAGACACTCTCGTGATCTGTAAAATACGCCGAAGTTCCCGGCAGCAGCCAAATGGCTGCCGCCATCGTACACCCGGCCGCACCCGCAAGGAAAAACAGCCGTTTCGTCTTTTTCTTCATCTTTTGTCCCCCAGAAAACTGCTTAAATTCCAGGTGCTTCTGTCTGTTCCGGCTCCGACTGCGGTGCCGTTACCTGCCCCTTCTGCCCATTATTCTGATTTACATACTTCTCCCAGGCCTTTGCTGCCCGCTCGGCAGCCGTACTTCCCTCACCGGTATTCAGCGCCTGGATTGCATAATAATTGATCGGAATATCGACCTCTTTTTCATCCAGCTGCCCTTCCACGATATTAGCTGCTGTCACGCTCGTAAATAAAGGATCCGTCGTTTTGCCAGCTGCAAGCACTTCATTGTAGAGATATGTATATACCATCGAATTGTTCTGTTTTTTCTTGTACATCAGCACCCATTTTTTCGAAAGCTGATTCATCGAAAACAGTTCCGTATCGCCGGCTGCTCCGCCGTTTAAACGGTTTCCGGATGTATCTGCAACGATCACTTTTGCGATTGGTATGGAAACATCCATATAGACGTAAGAATCATTTTTACCTTTATTTTTGATACGCGGGTCCTTCGGAATCACCTGGGTCGGCACAATATGATTGGTCTTTCCGTCCGGATCCGGTGCGTACGATGGTTCATTTCCTTCGATATCTACTTTTCCCACAACAAACTGGTTCGTCACAGAATCCTTATCCGTCAGATACGCCAGTGTTCCGCCCGCTGCCAGGGCTCCTGTCAGAAGCAGTGATGCTGCCCAGAATACGATTTTCCGCTGTTTTTTCATAGATCAATTCCTCCTGTTTTCCTAAATAATTTTGCTAATTCTTTTTATAACTTGTTTTCCTGCATGATTTTTCTACCGTGCCAAAGCTGCCGGATTGTAAAAAGCATCACCGCTCCCACGGCCAGAAAAAAGAGTGTTCCTCTCTGCCGGAGCCAGACGATACCAAAGCCAAGCCAGGGAAGAGCTACGATCACATTCCCGATCACCTGTTTTTCCAAAACGATGCCTGCATCTTCCTCCGCGTTGGCATCCCCCTTAGTACAGTATCCTTCCTCGCTCTTTTCCACGATCCGGTGTGTCACCACCATATTTCCTCTCCGGTAGGTAATCACATCCCCCGGATTCCATTCCTTCTTCCGTCCATCCACAACCACAACAGATCCCGTCGGGATCTCCGGTTCCATGGAACCGGACAGTACGACATAGGCGCAGAAATACTGCATCAGATACCATCCCGCCGCCAGAAAAAGGAAGGAAAGAAAGCCCTGCAGCCCCAGTTTTCCTTTTGCTTTCATTTGCTCCCTTCCGTCGATGCGGATATCCAGACTGTCATTTTTGCACGCAAAAAACAGAGGATAGCATTTACCCTCTGTCTCAGAATATCCCTGTTTCATTTTCTCTAAAGTTCTTGTAAAAGTGATTTAAACTTACCATAGTCCGGGCGAAAGCGCAAGCATTGTCTGCCCGTTTAATTCTAAATTTTTTCTAAAGCCTGAAACGCAGAAAATTTTCAGAACTTTTCCCGGATCTTTTTTTCTCCAAACGCAAGCCGCTTTTCCAGCTCCTGCCCATTTTCTGCCCCAAGGATTTTTCGCATTACACTCTCTTCTTCCCGGATTCCTTTTCCGTGAAGTACGCCGTATGCGCCGGCATCACTTCCCGCCGCAAGCACAACGTCCTTTTCAAATGCGAGCTGCAGACCTTTTTTCTGCGTCTCAAAAATCCACGCCAGCGTTTCAGCCGGATATCTGCCGTTCTCCAGAAGATTCGAAACCGTCACAATTGTCGGCACCCAGATTGTTGCATGCTCTGCCATACAGCAGATGCTCTCTTCATTCTGAAAGTTCCCGTGTTCAACCGAGTCCACGCCTGCCTCTGCCGCATCCATCACAGCCTGTGCGCCGTTCACATGCGCCATCACAGAAAGCCCCGCATCATGTGCCGCAGCCGTCATTGCAAAAACCTCCTCCCTGGAAAGCGGCTCACTGGTCACATGCCCCTTTGTCGCGAAATCCAGGATTCCCGTCGTCATGATCTTGATAAAATCTCCGCCCGCACGGCGTACTTCACGCACAAGCGCACAATACTCTTTCCAGTCTGAAAATGCGCGTCCGACAATTTTTCCATAACGGCCCGCCCTGTGAATCGCAAAAACCGGTGTGCGGTATGTGATCCCGTACTCCGGCGCAAGGCTCCGTGCAAGAACACCCGCCCCGTACGGATCCCCGCCGTCACGCACATAGGAAATCCCTGCCTTCTGATACGCCGCCAGATGTTCCCGGATCAGATCCTCCCGCGGGCCGTTTTCATGCGCTGCCGCCGCCTTTTTGTAATCCACACCGTCCATAAAAATATGGGCATGGCATTCTGCTGTCACCATTTTTGTTTACCGCCTTATCTCCGATTCCACCACAGCTTCTCTACGGCCCATTTTCCAGTTCTGCTCCGAGAGATACAGATGATATCCACAGCCGTTTTCTACTCGCCAGTCATAGTAACTCTTCTGTGGCACGCCGTACTGCTCAAGGATACTCATGATCGTGCCTCCGTGTACCACCATCGCCACGTTGCGGTAATGGCGGCGGATACACGTATCCACCATCTTGTCAAAGCCGGCGATGCAGCGGTCCTTGAACTGCTGCGGGCTCTCACCGCCCGGAAAGGCAAGCGTCGCCATGGAATCAATCCACTCCTGGTATTTCGGATTATCTTTTAATTCCTGATAATTTTTGTTCTCAAACTCACCAAAATTGCACTCTGCAAATTCCGGGATTTTGACCTGTTTGGCGTACGGATACAGAATGTCTGCCGTTTCCAGACACCGTTTCAGCGGGCTGACGAACAGAAGCTCAACAGTATCCATCGTCCGCTGTTCCAGCTCTTTTTTCCCTTCCTCACACAGTGGTTCATCCGTCACGCCGATATACCGTCCTAATGTATTGCCATAGGTTTTTCCATGGCGGATCATTGCAATTTTAATCATGTTTTTCCTCACCTTTCAGCAGGATTCCGATTCCGCACACCACACGGGTTACCGAATCAGCCTTTGCTGCCAGCTCCGTACAGATGCGCCCCGTCTTTTCCCGCCATTTCCGGTCGAAGGGTTCGATCGGAACCACTCCGTAACCGAGTTCATTCGTAACAATGCAGATTTCCGGATTTTTCTGCAGCAGTTCTTCCAGTTCCGCTTCCGGTGCAGTCCCGGTCTCCTCTTCCAGAAGGAGCCATCTGCGGACCAGTTCCTGAAAATCATATACGCCGGAACATGCCGACAGCTCCTCTTTCGAAACTGCTGCCCCATCGGCCCATCCTGTTTCTTTTCCGGTCATCTTCTTTGCAAAGTTAAGCTTTCCCTGAAAAGCCCCTCCAATTACTAATTTCATTTCCAGTTCTCCATTCCAAGAGAAAGTACCACAAGAGACAGGAGCTGTGCCAGCTCACAGAGCGAAAGGAAATAGCCTGCGAGATCTCCTGTAATTCCTCCAAAATACTTACTGCTTTTCCATTTATAATAACAGAATACCAGTGCCGATACAACCAGTACATCCAGTGCCGCCCAGACGCAGAACGAAGCTGAGAGCGCCGTCACGGCAAAAATCGTCACAACAAGCACCGCCGCCGTTCTTTTTTTCTCTGCGCTCATGCCAAACGCTGCCGCTGTTCCTTTCGGATTGGCATTTGGAAAAAACACGATCGAAAGACCGCTGAACGATCTCGAAACTGCGAAGCCAAATGCATACGCCGGAAAAATCTTCCAGATAAGTTCTCCGGCTGCGCCCGCGTACAGTACAAAATACAGACATCCCATAATAATCGCAAATGCTCCGGCGTGCGGGTCTTTTAAGATTTCCAGTCGGCGCTGTTTTTCTCTCCAGGAACTTAACGCATCCATCGTATCCAGATAGCCGTCGAGGTGAATACCGCCCGTCACCAGAACCGGAACTGCCGTCAGCACTGCAGCCCGCAGCATGCTTCCCGCGCCAATCTGCTTCAGCAGCCAGAAAAGCACCGCCGAAACTGCACCAACAGCCAGTCCGACCCACGGAAAGAAACACAACGCATATTTCATGTTCTCTTTTTCCCAGTCTGCCGGCGGCATCGGGATTTTCGAGTACATGGCAAACGCCACTTTAAAGTTATTCCATATCGTTTTCATCTTATTCTTTTTTTATTCTGACGGGAATCCCATACACAACCTCGGTCACACAGTCCGCCATCTCTGCCAGACGTACATTAATGTTTCCCAGGATCCGCTGGTATTCCATCGTCTCCTCCTCATATCGGTATCCGTCCGAAAAAATTTCATTCGTCACCAGAACCAGATTCCGCGCCTGATGGGCCAGACGGGAAACGCCCGCAAGAATTTCCTCCTCCGCCCGCGCTTTTCCCGCCCCGGATGGATCAAATATCTCATTTGCCGTGAGATTCGACATACATTCGAGCAGCACATCGCTTCCCGGTTCCAGCTCCACTTCTTTTAAATTCGTATAACACTCAATCGTCGAAAACTTCTTTGCCGCGCGCATCTTCCGGTGGCGTGCAATACGCGCCTGCCCTTCCGCACCGAATGGCTGCATCGTTGCGATATAAACCCTCCGTGTTCCGCCAAAATCCAGAATACACTGCTCCGCATACGCCGATTTTCCGCTGCCGCTGCCGCCTGTAACCAGATGTATCATCGTTTCACCTGCCTTTTTTAAGTCAGCGGCACATACGTTTCGATCTGTGCCTCGTCAAATGTCGCCATGCCGCGGTATACGGCATTTGCCTGATCCAGAATCGGGAAAAGCATGATGGCGCCCGTTCCCTCGCCCAGACACATATCGCAGTGCAGGAAGGCTTCTTTTCCAAGCTCTGCAAGCAGCAGATGCGCCGCCGGCTCCTTCGATACGTGCGAAGCGATCATATAGTCCTTTGCAAACGGTGCAATCCGTGCAGCAAGAAGCGCTGCCACACAGGAAATAAAGCCATCCATCACAACCGGAACGCCATGTGCAGCCCCTGCAAGAAAGACACCCGCCATGCCGGCAATGTCAAAACCGCCGACCTTTGCCAGCACATCGATGGGATCGGACGGATCCGGCTGATTGATGGCAATTGCTTTTTCAATCGCTGCAATTTTCCGCGCAAGACCTTCACTCGAAAGCCCGGCGCCCCGTCCCGTCAGTTCCGGAACCGGCTGATTCAGGAAAACGGCTGCCATTGCACTGCTCGTCGTCGTATTTCCAATGCCCATCTCACCGGTTGCCATCAGCTGATAGCCCGCCGCAATTTTTTCTTCCGCCACGGCGATTCCTGTTTCAAGCGCACGAACGGCCTCTTCCCTTGTCATCGCCGGACCTTTTGCCATATTTTTTGTTCCATACGCAACTTTATACCGCGGAACCTTCGTATCGCGCGCCATTCCGATATCAATCGGAAACAGATCCGCATGCGCGCCGCGGCAGAGAATGGCTGCTGTCGCCTTCTCCTGCAGAAAATTTTCCGCAACTGTCGCTGTCACTTCCTGACCGCTCTGCGTCACGTTTTCTTCCACAACGCCATTGTCCGCACAGAACGTCAGAAGTGCTCTTTTTTCAATCGAAATCTCCTCTTTTCCGGTGATTCCGGCAATCTGGATGAGCACGTCCTCCAGCTTTCCGAGGCTGTGGAGCGGTTTTGCAATGCCGTCCCAGTGAGCCTTGGCACGATCCATCGCCTCTTTCGAAAGCGGATGGATCTGTTCGATTGTTTCCTGTAATGTCATCTTTTGTTCGCCCCTTCTTTCGATATGACGTCCGATCAGCTCTGTTTTTTCACCCAGTTCACAAAGAAAATATGGGAATCTTCCCGCGCTGTTCCGCTGGAAGTTGTCCATTTATAGGTGTATGTATATGTCACACATTTTTCTTTATCCATATTCAGATTTTTAAATGCTTTCGGAGTCATGAAATATAGATAATCAAAATCATCTCTCGTATCGCCAAAGCCCGGGATCACACGCTTTGTGCCGTTCTTCAGATATGCATCCATGATCGACTGGGATTCATCCACTGCACCGTAGGCTCCATTATTTTTCAGCTGATTGATAATCGAACTGCTCTGCTCCGCAATTCCCGTCAGATAGTTTGTCAGACTTCCGTTCCGCGCCGGTTCAAACTGCTGCTGTTTATAAATCGCGGTGCGGAGCGAAATATTCTGTGCCGCCATCCGGTTCCGGATGACCATCGCAACTGCCGTCATACCTGTTTTTCTCTGGACACCCGCCTCCGCACTGCAGATAGCCGCAAAGAAATCACGGTCACTCACAGACGGATCCGTGTAATACTGATGCTCCATCGTATAATATTTTCCGCTTACGCTGTCCTTTGCACGCACATACTGGCTTGAGCCGAGAATGCACACTCCGTTTTCGTCAAAGCTGTAGTACCAGTTGCTGCTGTTCTTTTTCAGCAGAGCGTAATACGATTTTACCATCTTTCCGTCGCTTCCAAAGTAATACCAGCCCGTCTGCGGATCACCGCTTACCATCCGTTTCTGTGCATTGAGCCACTGGTTCTTTGCCATGCCTCCCCAGTCTTTAAAGTAATAGGAAGCGCCGTTGATAGTCCGCTCTCCCGTCACCATCACGCCGTTGGCATCGGCATAGTAACTGTTGTTTAAATGCGTAAAGAAGGTATTGCGGTACATCGCACCATTTTCCCGGAAGTAATACCACTGGTTCTCTTTCGAAAGCCAGCCCGTCACCATCTTTCCATCCGCATCGGCATAATACATTTCACCGCCAAGCTGGAAAAAGGTACCACGGTACATGCCGCCCCAGCCCCGGAAATAATAATACGTACCATTGATTTTCTGCCAGCCGGTTACCATCTTTCCATCTGCATTCACACGATATGTATTGTTGTCATATTCAAAAAAGCGGTCAAAATACTGCTCTCCGTTTTCATCAAAATAGTAATATGTACTGCCCTGCTGCAGCCAGCCGACGGTCAGTTTTCCATCTGCAGCCGCATGGCATACACTCGTTCCGTTTTTGATGAATGCATTCTGATACATGCCGCCCCAGTCCTTGAAATAGTACCAGTCACCGTCGATCTGTTTTTTTCCGACAGCCATCTTTCCGTTCTCATCGGCATAGTAAAGTGCACTTCCTGTCGGTGCTTTGAAAAAGGTGCTGCGGTACATGCCGCCCCAGCTTCGGAAATAATACCAGGTTCCATCCTGCAGCAGCCAGCCGGTCGTCATCTTTCCATCCGTATCAACATGATAAATATTATTTTTATGCGTCAGAAAGGTGTTTTGTGCCATGCCGCCCCAGCTTCGGAAGTAATACCAGATCCCGTCAATCTGTTCGAACCCGGATGCCATTTTTCCATCCGCATCAACATAATACGTATTCTTGTCATACTCAAAAAAACGATTCCGGTACATCGCGCCCTGATCATCAAAATAATAATACACATCATCGATCAGTTTCCAGCCGGTCGCCATTTTTCCGTCCGCATCAGAATAATACGGTACATTTTTCACGGTGTAAAAGGCATCCCGGTAAACACCGCCCCAGCTTTGGAAATAATACCAGGCTCCATCAAGTTTTTTCCAGCCGACCGCCATTTTTCCGTCATTATTCAGGTAGTAACGGTTCTTGTCGTACTCTCTCCAGGCTCCTTTGACAATGGTACCATCCGGATCCTTAAAATACCAGATCCCGTTCTCATTCACCCATGGGTAATAGCTTCCAGCCTGCACGGATACCGCCGTCTCTTCGGGCTTTCCGCTCTGTACTTCTGCCGCCGGAAGATCCGAGGCGGCATTTTCCGCTGTCGAATCCGGCGTCTCCGTTTCTGTCATCTCCGGCGTATTTTCGTCTGTGGTTTCCGCCTCCGATGTTTCTTCTGTTTCTTCCTGTGTAACAGCAGAAGCCTCATTTACCAGACTCTGCTCTGTGCCTGCTCCAAATACGTTCGCAGCACTGACAGCGGTTGTCACGCAGGCTGCCGCCAGTACTCCCCTGATTACTTTATTTTTCATTATTTATTCTTCTCTCCCTGCAAAAACAGGCAAAGCCTGCTGTGTGCTCTGCCTGTTTTAAAATTCTGCTCCTGCTTTATCTTATTTCAAAAACGCCCGAACAGTCTCCGGCATCTGATCTACATCACACTCTGTCGTATGAAGCACCGGTGCAGTACGGATTTCTTCGATCGCACGCGGAATCTCGGTATTGGCAAGTGCAGACAGCTTGTCTACCTGCTCCAGTACTGGAAGGGTGTCATACTCCGGTGCAATCGCTGCAAGAACGCTGCTTGTAAATTTATACGGGCTTGCGGTAGATGCGATGACGGTCTTAGTTTCGTCATAGGTTTCCTCGCGGTATTTTCCGTATACAGCCGCTGCAACCGCGGTATGGGTATCAATCACATATCCGGTATCGCTGTACAGTTTTGCAATCGCGTCTGCTGTCTCCTGTTCGGATGCATAATTGCCGTAGAAGTCTGCCAGCTCTTTTTTCATCGCATCGGTGATCTCATATTTTCCGTCCTTTGCAAGATCCTGCATCAGCTCGCGGTCTGCTGCTTCGCTGTTTCCGGCGATGCGGTAGATCAGACGCTCCAGATTGCTCGAGATCAGGATATCCATGGACGGTGATGTTGTCAGAATAAAGTCTCTGTTTCTGTCGTAAACGCCGGTGCGGAAGAAGTCAAACAGAACTTTGTTCTCATTGGAAGCGCAGATCAGTTTTGCGATCGGCAGTCCCATCTGTTTTGCATAGAATGCAGCGAGAATATTTCCGAAGTTTCCGGTCGGAACGGTTACATTGATCTTTTCTCCGTCTGCAATCTCTCCGTTTTTCACCAGGTTTGCGTAAGCATATACGTAGTAGACGACCTGCGGAACGAGTCTTCCGATGTTGATCGAGTTTGCAGAGCTGAACTGGAAGCCTTTATCTGCCAGCTCTTTTCCAAGCTCTTTGTCGTTAAACATTTTCTTCACGCCGGTCTGTGCGTCGTCGAAGTTTCCGTGGATGGCAACAACGTGGGTATTTTTGCCCTTCTGTGTTACCATCTGTTTTTCCTGAATCGGGCTTACGCCGTTCTTCGGGTAAAATACAATAATTCTGGTGCCCGGCACATCTGCAAAGCCTGCCATTGCTGCTTTTCCGGTATCTCCCGATGTAGCAGTTAAGATAACGATCTCATTTTTCACGCCGTTTTTCTTTGCGGCGGTCGTCATCAGATGCGGCAGAATGGAAAGTGCCATGTCCTTGAACGCGATCGTTGCGCCGTGGAACAACTCCAGATAGTAAACACCGTCTGCTTTTGTCAGCGGTGCAATTTCCTCTGTGTCAAATTTTGCATCGTATGCGTTTGCAATACAGTTTTTCAGTTCATCTTCTGTAAAGTCGGTAAGAAAACGGCTCATTACCTCGTATGCCACTTCCTGATAGCTCATAGCCGCAAGTTTTTCCATGGGAACATCCAGTGCTGGAATGGAGGTCGGTACAAATAATCCGCCGTCGTCGGACAGACCCTTTAAGATTGCCTGGGATGCAGTTACGGTTTCTCCATTGCCTCTGGTACTTTTGTATAATACTTCCATGCTCTTTCTCTCCTTCACTTTGACTCCCGGCAGAGCCTCTCTAACTCCCGGCCGGATACGTTTCAGATTAGTTTTACCTGTACGCTTCCTCTTATTATAATGGATGAAGTATGAAAAAACAACAAAAATATACAAAAAATGACTGTGCACAAAAATGCACAGCCATTTTCCACCATTCTGCCAAAATATTTTTTGTCAGAATGTATGATTTAATTTTCGTCGGACTCCTCCGTTTTTGCTTCGCCGTCTTCTAACGCCGGAGCTTCCCTTTCTGTCTCCTCGAGTGCGAGTGCCTCTTCCTCTTTTTCCGCATTCTCTGCGATTTTATCTTCCGCCCAGGTCACAAACGCTGCCGCGTCTCCGATTTCAAAGCGTTTCTTATCGAGAAAGGTGCTTCTGCCTCCGATGGTGATGCGGATAAAGTTGTCAAACTCCGTCACCTTTGTCAGCTCTTCGAGCGGAATATCAGTGCTTCTGCCCTCTTTTTCGTATGTCATTGTGAGCACCTGCTCAGTAAAACGAAGGGTACGTTCTCCAAGGAGTCCTCTCTTTTTGCATTTTTTCATCTGTGAACGTGCCATCAGATTCGGCAGAAACGTACACAGAAGTGCCATCAGAATGGAGATTCCAAGATTGAAGAAGTCTCCCGGCATGATAAATCCCCGCGCTGCTGCACCGTAGATCATAAAAGCGATCGCAGCCACAACAGCAATCCCTGTAATGATCCGCAGTACCAGACGTACTTTTTTTATCTCGGTGCCGTAAATCTCCACAAACATTCCTTTGGTGTATTCAATTTTGTTTTTAAACAGCATATGCTCTCTCTTTTCTTATCGGTTGTTGATTGCAGTTACCAGCGCGTCGATGGAAGCGCGGATGATATCCGGATCTACGCCTGCGCCCCAGGAAAGGATTCCGTCCGGCTTTTTGATGCCGACGTAGGCAATTGCCTGTGCACTTGAGCTCTGCTCCAGCGCGTGCTCCGTATAGCTGACCAGATCATACTGCAGATTGTACTGCTGTTTCAGCGCGTTGCTGACAGCATTCAGACGGCCGTTTCCTTCTGCATATACAGTTGCATACTCACCGCCCTCGTAATTGGAGGTAACCTGTGCTTCAATTCTGCCCTCATCGAGCTGTTTAAAGTGAACGCCGTTGATGTTGTACGGTGTCGTTACGTTCTCGAAGGTATCTTTAAAGAGTTCAAAGATCTCATCCGGACGCAGCTCTTTATGCAGATGATCGGAAACGGATTTTGCGGTATAGCTCATAGCCTCGCGCATCTTCGCCGGCAGATTCAGGCCGTATTTCGTCTCCAGAATATAGCCGACACCGCCCTTTCCAGACTGGCTGTTGATGCGGATGACGTCTGCATCGTAGTTTCTTCCGATATCGGTCGGATCGATCGGCAGATACGGAACGGTCCAGGTATCCGGTGCTTTCTCCTCGATCCAGTGCATGCCTTTTGCGATCGCATCCTGATGGGAACCGGAGAAGGCTGCAAATACGAGAGATCCGCAGTACGGGCTTCTCGGGTTGATGCTCATACCGGTGAAGGATTCAAATGCATGGCAGAGTTTCGGCATATCGGAGAAGTCAAGCTCCGGATCGACGCCCTGCATGTACATGTTCATGCCGACCGTGATAATATCCACGTTTCCGGTTCTCTCGCCGTTTCCGAACAGCGTTCCCTCGATACGGTCTGCTCCGGCAAGGATACCCATCTCTGCATCGGAAACGCCGCAGCCGCGGTCATTGTGCGGATGAAGGGAAAGAACGACATTATCGCGGTATTTCAGGTTTTTGCTCATGTATTCCACCTGGCTTGCATAAACGTGCGGCATGGAAAGCTCCACGGTGCTCGGCAGGTTGATGATGGCTTTGCGGTCTGCAGTCGGCTGCCATACGTCGAGAACGGCGTTGCACACCTCAAGCGCATATTCCGGCTCGGTTCCGGTAAAGCTCTCCGGGCTGTACTCGAAGCGGTATTTCTCGCCGGCCTCTTCTGTCAGCTCTTTTAAGAGCTTCGCTCCCTCAACGGCGATTTTCAGGATGTCTTCTTTCGACTTTTTGAAGACCTGCTGACGCTGTGCATAGGAAGTGGAATTGTAAACGTGAACGATAGCATTCTTGCAGCCCTTTAATGCCTTGAAGGTCTTGCGGATGATATGCTCTCTCGCCTGGGTCAAAACCTGAACGGTTACGTCTTCCGGGATCAGATCCTGCTCGATCAGGGTGCGGAGAAACTCATATTCGGTCTCGGATGCTGCCGGGAAGCCAACCTCGATCTCTTTGAAACCAACTTCCACAAGAAGTTTGAAGAACTCTACCTTCTGTTCCAGGCTCATCGGAATGACAAGCGCCTGGTTTCCGTCACGCAAGTCAACGCTGCACCATACCGGTGCTTTCTCGATGCTGTCTTTTTTTGCCCAGTCCATGCACGGAACCGGCGGCATATAGTACTGTTTCTGATACTTCTTTACATTCATCATGATTTTCTCCTCTCAGAAAGTGAAATATAATTTATTCTGCCGACATAAATTCGGGATGAAAGCATAAAAAAATCTCTCATCTTCTGTGTCGGCTTCTGACACAAGAGACGAAAGACTTGCTATCTTACGCGGTACCACTCCTGTTTTACAGAGATTTTCTCTGTACACTCTGCGGATACGGATGAAACATCTGCATATCCTGCCCCTCTAACGGTGGGTTTCCGTCTGCACCTACTCTTTTTATTCTAAATTTGGGAGCAGCGGCTCTGAGGTCAGTTCCACGGAATTCGTCTGCTGTTTCGCATCACCCAACAGCTTTCTGGATTCGGAAGCTCCATGTAGTATTCCTCTTCTTTGCCTTTTTCCTAACTTGGCTCTTATGTTACCATTTTTCTCCATCTCTGTCAAGCGCAAAACGCAGGATTCCGTAAAAATACACCCGCCGGAAAGGAGGCTCCGGCGGGTGCTCTAATACATGATTTCGTTGTTTTATTTGTTGTACTCTTCCAGGTATTTCTGGTAATCCTCTACCTGTTTTCCGTGGATTTCCTTGAGCTCATCCAGTGTAGTCGGAACAGCCAGTCCTAAGTTGTCCAGCCAGTCTTTCCAGATCCACAGAGTCTCACATGCCGGCTCTGCAACGTCGCCCGGGATACGGTAAATTCCGTTGTCTCCGGATGCATAGAACATAACGCCAGGATCTACGCTGTTGTAGTAGTCAACCATGTTGGTGTATTTCTTCATATACGGAGAAACATCCACCAGAAGGCCTGCGTCTACCCATTTCGTATAGTCAGCTTCCATGTTCCACCACCAGATGATGTCCGGTCGCTGTGTCTCATCGCCCATCAGAAGGGAAATTTTGGATGTTGCATCCGACCAGCCCGGCAGTGCAATGATATCGATATCCAGGTTGCAGCGGTCCTCCATCCATTTCTGCATTTCGCTCTCTCCTTTCCTTCCGGCGATATAATGCATTATTTTGCACCATTATTTTTTAATGTGTGATATTAACAAGGTTTTTATTCTTGCGTTTTTGTTCAGTTTAGTTTTCCTTAAATGCACCATTTTGCATTACTAATTAGTGTTTTTCTACATGGCATTTATGCACGAATTTGAATCATTGCAAAAAGGGAGCCGGAAACGCCCCGGCAGACGGTTTTTCTTCTCGTCCGCCGGGGCGTCCCTAGCTTTCTTTCTTTGTTCACTTTTTCCTGTTTTTTCTATTTCTTTCTATCCCTGACGCTTGCACGAGGAACGGCGCACCACAACCTCCCCCGAAACGAGAATCCGCTCTTTCGGCGCTTCCGGGTGCTCCTCCCGCCATAAAAATTCATGCACCATACGGCGGCCAAGCCACTTCGTATCGACATGAACGGTTGAGAAGAACGGATACAGCATCCGGTCCTCATCATCATCAAATCCGGTCAGTGCCACATCCTCCGGCACGCGCACGCCGATTTTCCGGAAGGATTCTGTCAGTCTTTTGGCGATCATATCGTTGCCGCAGACAATCGCTTCCGGCAGTGTATCGTAGCTCGCCACAATCTTGTCAAAATTTTCCGGGTAATAAAAATGATCGCTCTCCATATTGGGGCGCACAAGCTCCTCCTCGAGCGGAATGCCCGCCTGTTCCATCGCTGCAAGGAAACCGACATACCGGTCATGCATCGACTCATACGTGCTGCTGTGCTCACTCAGGAAACCGATCCGCGTCATGCCCTGCCCGATCAGATGGGACGTCAGAAGACTCACCGGTTGCACACCGTCCACACGCACGATATCGCCCATCGGCCGCTGTTCGATACCGCAGTAATGGTCGAGCTGAAAAATGCGGTATCCCAGATTTACCAGTTTCTGCATATATTCCAGCGGCAGCATTTTAATGCAGAAGATCGCATCGATATTTTCATTCAGGCCGAGCGGCAGAATGCCGTTCTCCTCCTCCCGCTCCGTCACGACCGCAACGCGCGTCTGACAGTTATTGAGGCTCGCCTCCTCGGAGATGCCGCTCACGACACGGTCCCAATAAACAGCGGCATCCCGCGTACGCAGAACCATAATATTGTAATGCTTCTCCTGCGGTGCCCGAACTTCTTCCACATATACATTTTCGCCCAGATAGCCATTTCTTTTCGCCATCCGAAGAACTCTCTCCCGCGTCACCGGAGCTACCTTCGGATCATCCTTTAATGCCATGGCAACCGTATTCCGGGACAATCCCAGCTCCTTTGCCATACTCTGTATCGTTACTTTCCCCATAACTTCCTCCCTGTTTTTTCTGCGCAATTCATTTTTCTTCCGCACACGTCTTTGTCTGTAAGAAAAAAAGTGCCGTAAAACGACACTCTTACCGATCGGGGCAACAGGATTTGAACCTGCGACCTCACGGCCCCCAGCCGTGCGCGCTACCAAGCTACGCCATACCCCGTAATCATGTTTTCATTATACCAGCGAACTTCTGAAAAATCAATGTTATTTTTCCCTCTCCCGTTTCATTACATTCATTTCTTTATTTCGTGTCATATTCTCTTTTATTTTACTATATTGTCACTTTTTCTTTCTGAATATGTAATTTTTCGACGTTTTCCACGTATCATAAGTGAAAGGGGAAAATCGTATGCCATACAAACTTTCACCTCTGGCATGCCCGTCTGCAAAGACTATGTAAAAACTGAATAAAAGGAGACATCGTAATGGAAACTGAAATTTACTTTCTACTACACTCTTTAGGAATTGGTGCAAAATACCGCGGATTTCGCTATCTCGCCTATGGTATCGCTTTATGCATGGAAGACGAAGATTATCTCCTTCGGGTCAGCAAAACGCTGTACCCAAAGATCGCGCAAACGTTTCAGGTATCGTCCTCCTGCGTCGAACGAGACATCCGCACCGCTATTTCCGTCTGCTGGACCCGCGGAAACCGTGATCTGCTCTTTTCGCTTTCTGTGCATCCGGTTCTGACAAAACCGACCAATTCCGAATTTTTTGATATTTTAAGTTCTTATATCAAATACTACCGTGCTTTTCCTGCCTGTCGTCAGGAGGCATAAAAAAAACGAATACAGAAAAGATAACACTTCCGCGCCCTATCATATTGGGGGATATGCATGGCGCGGAAGTGTTTTTTCTATGATAAAACGATAGAACGAAAAAAGGAGACTGCCCGCAAAGGCAGCCTCCCGATATGGATCATTTGACAGCAAACCGATTAGTTGTTGATCAGTTTGTCCTCGTTGCTCCAGCTGTACAGTTTTCTGACTTCTTCTCCGACTTTCTCTGACGGATGCTCTGCAGCTTTTCTTCTCATTGCACGGAAGTGAGCCTGTCCGCCTGCTGGGGACATATCCAGAAGGAAGTCTTTTGCGAAAGTACCATCCTGGATATCGGAAAGGATCTTCTTCATGGTCTTCTTGGTTTCTTCTGTGATGATCTTCGGTCCGGTGATGTAATCGCCGTACTCGGCTGTGTTGGAGATGGAGTATCTCATTCCGGAGAATCCCGACTGATAGATCAGGTCTACGATCAGTTTCATCTCATGGATGCACTCGAAGTATGCGTTTCTTGGGTCGTATCCAGCCTCGCACAGAGTCTCAAATCCAGCCTGCATCAGGGCGCATACACCGCCGCAGAGAACTGCCTGCTCACCGAACAGGTCTGTTTCGGTCTCAGTTCTGAAGGTTGTCTCCAGAAGACCAGCTCTTGCTCCGCCGATTCCAAGGCCGTAAGCCAGTGCTCTGTCCAGAGCTTTTCCGGTGTAATCCTGCTCAACAGCAACCAGGCAAGGAGTTCCTTTGCCAGCCTGATACTCGCTTCTTACTGTGTGGCCAGGTGCTTTCGGAGCGATCATAGCTACATCTACGTTCTTCGGAGGTACGATCTGTCCGAAGTGGATAGCGAAACCATGAGCGAACATCAGCATGTTGCCCTCTTCCAGGTTTGGCTCGATATCTTTTTTGTACATTGCAGCCTGTTTCTCATCGTTGATCAGGATCATGATGATATCAGCCTGTTTTGCAGCCTCAGCAGCGGTGTATACTTTGAATCCCTGTGCCTCTGCTTTTGCCCAGGATTTGCTGCCTTCATAAAGTCCAATAATAACATCACAGCCGGAATCTTTCAGGTTCAGTGCATGAGCATGTCCCTGGCTTCCGTAGCCGATAATTGCGATTTTTTTGCCTTCCAGTAAAGAGAGATTACAATCTTCCTGATAAAAAAGTCTTGCTGCCATTTTATTTTCCTCCATATATATAGAATGTCTTGACCGGCGGCAGGTCGGTCAATTTATACAGCGAAAAGCATTTCTGCCTTTTGCTGTTTGTCAGGGAAATGAACTTTTCTATACAAAAACTTCATTCCTCTAGCAAACGTATGTAATGTGATCTGCGTTAATCGAGGTAACGCACATCGTGGACTCCTCTGGAGAGTCCTGTCACTCCTGTTCTGGCCAGTTCCAGGATTTCGTATCCCTGTACCAGATTCAGGAACCCTTCGAGCTTTGACTGGTTTCCGGTCAGCTCTACAATCAGGCTTTCCTGTCCCACATCCACGATTCTTCCACGGAAGACATCGGAGATGGCGATGACATTGCGGCGTTCATTTTCATTCACACGGATTTTGACCAGCATCAGCTCTCGTCTGACACTCTCGTCCGGCTTCAGCTCTTTGATATCCCGCACATCGACAAGTTTTGCCAGCTGTTTTTTGATCTGCTCCAGAATCATTTCATCACTGCAGTACAGAACAACAGTCATTCTTGTGTATCGCGGGTCTGCTGTCACACCGGCGGTGATCGTCTCGATATTGTATCCGCGTCGGCTGAAAAGACCAGCTACTCTGCTTAAAAGTCCCGGCGTATTATCCACCAGCAGGGATAATGTTCTTTTCTGTTCCATAAACACCAACTTTCCTCCATCCGCAGGCGCCGCGGATTTTCAGCAATTTCTTACAACTTCCAACGCCTTATCCAATATATTAGCAACTCATCCTCGCTTTGTCAACAAAAATTTTACCAAATTATTCTTTTCGGCAAAAATCTTTTGCTTCCTGTGGTTCCCATTTGCGCACCTTCCGGTCATACGTAAGGATGCCGTTCGACTCCTCCTCGACATCGGTAAGCTGTGTGTAGACTGCTGCGGCAAGTCCCTGTTCTGTGAGTTCTCTTATCTTTTCTGCCAGTGCATCCATCGCTTTCTGGTACTGTGCCTGGTTCTGGTATGTGCGGTAGCCGAACGATTTTTCGGAGTAGAGATGCTCCTGTACCGGATACGTATAGCCGCCGTATTCAGAAAAAGCAAACGCGCGCTCCTCCGGTTTTACTTTTAACGGACGAAAGTAATTGTGAAGGCTCTTGATGTCCCCCGCTCCCTGATCGTACCAGCCGCTCGCGTGGTCGATCTGCCGCGTCGGATCGAGAGCGCGCACCATTTCTGTCATCTCCCTGGCATCAAACTGTCCCCATCCCTCGTTGAACAGAACCCAGAGCGACACGCACGGTGCATTGTAAAGCTGATGAACCGTCTCGCGGCACTCCCGCTTCCACCACTCTCTTCCCGTTTTTGAGGTCCGCGAAAAGAGCGGATAACAGTTATCCCTGAATTCCGTTGTCACAAACGGCAGTACGGTCGGAAGGTACAAAAGGAACGTCTGGATCGACCGGCCGCCGCCGTTGATCATATCCTGCCACACCAGCATACCGATATGGTCGCAGTGGGAATACCATCTTGCGCACTCAACTTTCAGGTGTTTCCGGATCATATTGAAACCGAGGCGTTTGGCCGTCTTAATGTCATAAACCATCGCCTCATCGGACGGCGGCGTGTAGAGGCTTTCCGGCCAATAACCCTGGTCGAGGACACCGTTCTGGAAATACGGCTTTCCGTTTAAGAGAAGACGCGTGATTCCTTTCTCATCTTTTCCAATGCCGAATTTGCGCATGCCGAAATAACTCTCGATGCGGTCTTCTCCCGCTTCAATGGAAACCCCATAGAGATGCGGATGTTCCGGGCTCCAGCCTGCAAAATTACCGAGAATCAGCTCCGCCTCGTTTTCTCTCGTCTCCCGGACGCAGATCACCTTCGCATCCGGCGCTTCGCTCTCCCGCACCGTAATTTTTTTCGTCAGTCCCGCATCCGGTCCGTTGAGGAAAACCCGTACTTTTACGCTCGCCGTATCATATTCCGGCGTGATCACGATGCGTTCCAGATACGTCTCCGGCACCCATTCCATCCAGACGCTCTGCCAGATGCCGCTCTGCGCGGTGTAAAACATGCCGCCCGGGGTAAGGCTCTGCTTTCCGCGGCCCTTCCAGTCCGTGTCCGTCTCATCGCGCACCTTGACGGCAAGCTCGTTCTCTCCCGTTTTGAGATACGGCGTAAGATCCACTGAAAAAGAAAGATACCCGCCGAGATGGCCTCCGGCACGCTTTCCGTTGCAGTAAATTACCGCATCCTGATCCACGGCGCCGAACTGCAGCAGCAGCCGTTTTCCGGCAGGAATTTTGGGAAGCTGAATCGTGCGGAAGTACCACAGATATTCTTTTGGAAGCAGCTGCCGCTTCACGCCGGACGCATCGCACTCCGGGGAAAACGGAACGAGAATTTTTCCGTCCCGCTGTTCTGGCATTTTCTGCGTTTCCGTGAACGCATACTCCCACCATCCGTTCAGATTTGTCCAGTTTTCCCGGCGCATCTGCGGACGCGGATATTCCGGAAACGGGAGCTCTTCTTCCGGATTTTTCCCAAATTCCGTAGAAAGGCGGAATTTTTTTCCTTCCTTTTTTCCAATCTGTAATGCTTTGACCGCATTTTTGAAGTCCATTCTTTTCCCTCTTTTTCTGATTTTTATGATTGATAAAAGCGTGCCCGGACAAAATCCCGGACACGCTTTTGGTGTACTGAAAATCAAAGCGGATATTCGCAATCCGGTTAGATAAACGCCAGCGTTTTCATCAGATACAGCCAGAACGTCAGCGTAAAGGCACTGCCGCACGTTGTGAGCATAACGGTGTTTGCCGTCAGACTTCCCTCATGACCCATATTTTTCGCCATGATAAAACTGCTCACCGTCGTTGCGGAACCCAGCATCACAAGGATTGCCACCAATTTTTCCTGACGGAAGCCAAGTATCACGGCGATCGGCAGAAAGGCAGCTGCAAGACCGACCAGCTTAATCGCAGCTGCAGCAATCGACGGCCGGATATTCTTTGCCGCGCTCTTTGCCTCAAACGACGCACCCATCGCAATCAGGCCGAGCGGCGTTGCAAGTACCGCAATATTCTGCACCGTTTTCTGCAGAATCACCGGCTTTGGAATGCGAAGCACCGACCAGAGAAGTCCTGCAGCGATCCCGAGGATAATCGGGTTTGTCACGATATTTTTCGCCGTCTTTTTCACAAAATCTGCCGTGATCTCCTCCCGTTCCGGACGGAATACTGCAAGAACGACAACCGCCATGATATTATACAGCGGCACACTGCTGATGATCATCAGCGGCGCCATGCCGGAATTTCCGTAGATATTCTGGATAAAGGCAATACCAAGGATCGCCGCACTGCTCCGGTACGCCGCCTGGATAAATTCGCCTCTTGCACTTCTCTCTTTTAAGAGATGGGAAAGTCCCCATACCGCAAGAATTGAGAGCAGTGTTGCAAAGAAGCAGAACAGAACGAATTTGATATCCCACACAGCGGAGAAATCAGAATCCGACAGGTCCTGGAACAGCAGCACCGGGAGTGCGATTTTAAACACAAATTTGTTCATTTTGCTTGTGAACGATTCGTCCAGAATACCAACCTTTCGAAAGAAAAGTCCCAAAATCATTGTCAGGAAGATCGGCATCGTCGCGTTCAGGCTGAAGATCAGATTACTCATACCAGCGTTTTTCCTGCCAGTACATTTTTATAATCTTCGTAGTTCTCTTCGAGAAGCTTCGGCGTATTCAGACCGTAGGGACATTTCTTCATGCAGGCGCCGCAGTGGAGACAACCTTCGATTTTCTTCATCATCGCCTGGCCGCGCTCGGTGAGCTGGTTGGCGGACGGGGAACGGCGCAGAAGCAGGCTCATGCGCGCGCAGGTGTTAATCTCAATGCCTGCCGGACATGGCATACAGTAACCGCAGCCGCGGCAGAAGTTGCCGGAGAGCTCTTTCTGGTCTTTCTCGATGATCGCCTTGATTTCATCCGTCATGGCAGGCGGACAGGCAATGTAGCTTAAGAACTCGTCCAGCTCTTTTTCTCTCTGGACGCCCCAGATCGGAAGCACGTTGTCGTACTGGTCTTCAAAAGCATATGCAGCCGCGGAGTTTGTGATCAGCCCGCCCGAGAGCGCTTTCATTGCGATAAAGCCGATATTTTTCTCTTTGCATCCCTGTACCAGTGCTTTCTCACGGTCCGTTGCCAGATAGCAGAACGGGAACTGCAGCGTCTCGTAAAGACCGGACTCGATGATCTCCTCTGCCACGCTCATGCGGTGGTTCGTGATACCGATGTGGCGGATTTTTCCCTGTGCTTTTGCTTCCAGCATCGCCTCATACAGGCCGGTTCCATCTCCCGGCTTAGGACAGAAGGACGGATTGTGGAACTGATAGATATCGATGTAATCCGTCTTCAAAAGGGAAAGGCTTGTCTCCAGATCCTTCCAGAACCCCTCCACATCCTTTGCCATCGTCTTCGTAGAGATAAAGACCTTCTCACGCATTTTCTCAAACGCTGCGCCTAATTTTTCCTCGCTGTCGCTGTATGCACGCGCGGTATCAAAAAAGCGGATGCCTCCGTCATACGCTTTGCGCAGCAGATAAACAGCGTCTTCTTTCGTGACACGCTGTACCGGCAGCGCGCCGAAGCCGTTCTTGTTTACACAGATTCCTGTACTTCCCAGTGTTACCATGGACATACTTATGTTCCTCCTTTTTCGCTTTCATTGTTTCAACTCACAGTCGGTATTTCACGGAGTCTGACATGTCGAAAATAGTTCGACTGTGACTTGCCTCATGTCAGTGGAGGATACCGATTTCTCTCCGCCCGCCAATGCCGTTATGTTTCTTTTAGCAATTCATCCCACCGCTTCAGAAACGGGGGACTTCTTGTCTACTGGTGTTAAAATCCGTTATTTCTATAGTATCACACTTTCTGTCAGACGGCAAACGCGATTTAAAGAGGCAGGCACAAAGGGAAATACTTTCCTTTTATGTCTGCCTCTGAATATCATTTTTTATTTTACTTCTTTATAAAAGTTTACGCAGTCCGACGGATCATAATAGATTTTATTATCCGCAAGCAGCGTGGAAACACCGTTCTGTACTTCGATGATGCTGACCGCACAGTTGTACGGCACGCCGCCGTGCCAGAAGTCGTTCTTGTCTTCATAGACATTGCGCAGCAGCGCGCGCATGCAGCAGCCGTGGGTGGCGATCAGGATCGTCTTGTCCTGGAACTCCGGTTTCGCAGTCAGCTCATGATAGAACGCTTCTGCCCGGTCGCAGACCTCCTGGATTGTCTCTCCGTCTCCCGCCGGGCGGAAGTGGAACGGATCTCTGTAAAAATCGTCGAAGTGTTCAGACGGAATCTCAAAATTGTTTGCCCGGCATCCAAGCCCTTCCCAGGAGCCAAAGGAAAGCTCCATCAGGCGGTCGTCGGTCGTAAGCGGCACATTTCTGCCCGCAAGGACGAGCTCTGCCGTGTGCTTTGCGCGGCGCAGTGGACTGGAAATTCCAAGGTCAAACGGGATATTTTTCAGTCCTTCCGCCGTCACTTTCGCCAGACGGACACCGTTCTCATTCAGCTCGGTGTCCGTCTGGCCCTGCAGTCTGCCTTCTACGTTCCACGCGGTTTCACCGTGGCGCATGATATAAAGTTTCATAAAAATCAGCCTCTCAGTTCGATGTTGAACTCATTCTGCAGTTTCTTGCAGATCTTCTCGACAAATTTCTGTACTTTTTCGAAGTCAAATGCTTCTTCCTTCGGTGCAAAGGTGACGGTGAACGCCATGCTCTTCTTGCCTTCCGGAATCTGGCCGCCCTCGTAAACATCGAACAGACGGATCTCTTTTACGTATTTGTTTGCCTCGCGGATACAGTTCTCTACATCGCCGCAGCTGATGTTTTTGTCCATGACAAATGCCAGGTCACGTTTCTCCTCCTGGAATTTGGAGATCGGCTGGAAGGTGCGTTTTTTGCCGTACCATCTGGAGAGCTCTTTTAAGTCAAGCTCCATGATGTAAGCGGAAGCACGCATGCTCAGCTCGTTCTGGATATCATATGCTGCTTTTCCGAAGTATCCGATTTCTGTACCCTCGCAGAGTACTTTCACTGCCTGATACGGATGCAGGAAGGATTTCTGAACCGGCTCGTAGGTGAACTCAATGTCCATGCTCTCGGCGATGGTGTTGGCGATGCCCTTCATAGTGAAGAAGCTCTCGTTGTTTCCGAAGGTTCCGACGCAGAGAACTTTTCTCTCATCCGGGTAGGATGTCAGCGGCAGGGACTCCGGAATGTAGATGCTTGCTACCTCGAACAGTCTTCCTTCAAGGGTGCCCTGTTTCTCATTTCTGGAAATGGCATTCAGCATGGAAGCTGCCAGTGTGGTACGCATCAGGGACAGATCCTGGTTGATCGGGTTGATGATCTCGATGGCATTTCTCTCTTTTGCATCTGCCGGCAGTTTCAAAAGATCCAGATCTGCAGGGGAGAAGAAGGAGTAATGCATGCACTCGTAGATACCCATGGTGCATAAGGTATTCTTCAGTGCCAGCTCGCCTTTCTGCTCTTCATTGTAGCCGCCCATCGTTACCTGTGCAGCGGAAAGGAAGGTATCGGTTACGTGATCGTAGCCGTACATACGGATGACTTCCTCTGCCACGTCCGGATAGCGCTCGACATCGTTCTCTCCCTCCGGCAGCATATCCTCACGATAAGCCGGAACCTGGATGGTCAGCTCATCGCCGTTGATTTCCGGTGCAAAGTTCAGGTTTTTCATAATGCGGAGAATCTCTGCTTCCGGAACTTCGATACCGAGTACGCCGTTTACTTTGCTGACACTGACGGTCATCGGAGTCGGATCAATGGAGTTTCCGGTGTTCACATCGAAATGGGTACGGGAAACTTTACCGCAGCCAAGCTCTTCCATCAGATGCAGGGCACGTTTCATACCAAGTACGGTTGAATACTCGTCTACGCCTTTCTCATATCTTGCACTGGCATCCGTCGCTTTTCCAAGCGCACGGGCTGTCTTTCTGACGTTGTCGCGTGCGAATTTTGCGGACTCAAACATAACAGCCTCTGTCGTGTCGCGGATCTCGGAGTTTAAGCCTCCCATGACACCGGCAAGTGCAACCGGTTTTACGCCGTCGCAGATCACGAGGTTGTTCTCATTCATTGTGTATTCCTGCTCATCGAGGGTCACAATCTTTTCATTTTCTTTTGCTCTTCTGACACAGATTTCATTGCCTTCCAGATAAGAGCAGTCAAAAGCATGCATCGGCTGACCGATCTCTTTTAAGACGTAGTTTGTGATATCAACCACGTTGGAGATCGCGGACATGCCGACGAGTGCCAGACGGCGTTTCATCCATGCCGGGGACTCTCCGATTTTTACGTCATATACGTAATGAGCGCTGTAACGCGGGCAGAGTTCCGGAGCTTCCACGCGGACAGAGAAGCCTTCTTTTTCCACATCCGTCTCGTTGTAATCGGTTGCCGGCATTTTTAAAGGTTTTTCCAGCATCGCCGATACTTCTCTTGCGATACCGAGGATACTCTGGCAGTCCGGTCTGTTTGCAGTCAGGGAGATATCAAAGATCCAGTCGTCAAGACCTGTCAGCTCTTTGACATCTGCGCCAAGCTCGGCATCTTCCGGCAGAACAAGCAGTCCGTTGTAGCCTGCGCCCGGGTACAGATCCTCGGTAAGGCCGAGCTCCACGCCGGAGCAGAGCATTCCGCAGGACTCATATCCTCTTAATTTTCCTTTTTTGATGGTCATAACACCCTCGATGGTCTTATGATCTTTTGCTGTTGCATAAACAGAAGCGCCAGGAAGGGCAACCGGGAATTTTCCGCCGGTGCGCACGTTGTCGGCGCCGCAGCAGATCTGCATGGTGCCGTGTTCTCCTGCATTTACCTGGCACACATGAAGATGGGTCTCCGGGATCGGCTCGCAGCTCTCCACCAGCCCGACAACAACATTGCTGATGTCTTTTCCCACCTGATAACGCTCTTCTACTTCAAAACCGCCGTCGAACAGTTTTTTCTCCAGTTCTTCCGGGGTAACATCAATATCTACATATTCTTTCAGCCAACTTAACGGTACTAACATATTAAACCTCCAAATTCAAACTGTTTCGTCTTTATTTCTCGTTAATCTGATTTAAAACCCGCAGATCGGAACCGAATAACAGTTTGATGTTGTTGATTCCGTATTTCAGCATGGCGATACGCTCCAGGCCGATGCCAAAAGCGAAGCCGCTGTACTCTTCTGAATCAATGCCGCAGTTCTCCAGCACGCGTTTGTTTACGATACCTGCTCCAAGGACCTCGATCCAGCCGGTTCCCTTGCAGAGGCTGCATCCTTTTCCGCCGCAGGCGAAGCAGCTGCAGTCTACCTCAACGGACGGCTCCGTGAACGGGAAGTAAGACGGACGGAGACGGGTTGTGGTTCCCTCGCCGTAGATCTTCTGTACGAGTACGTCGAGCATTCCTTTCAGGTCGCAGAGGGTGATGTTTTTGTCGACAACGAGTCCCTCCATCTGATGGAACATCGGAGAATGGGTTGCGTCGTCATCAGACCGAAAAACACGTCCCGGGGAAAGGATCTTGATCGGCGGCTTTTTGTTTTCCATGACATGAATCTGGCCTGCCGATGTCTGGGTACGAAGCAGGAATTCCGGGGAGAGATAGAAGGTATCCTGCATATCTCTTGCCGGGTGATCCTGTGGTGTATTCAGTGCAGTAAAGTTGTAGTAATCGGTCTCGATTTCTCTTCCCTCGTATACCTCAAAGCCCATGCCTGCAAAGATGTCGATGAGCTGTTTGCGGATCAGGGTAACCGGATGAAGGTTTCCGATCGCTGTCTCTTCTGCCGGAAGGGTCAGGTCGATTTTCTCGGACTCATATTTCTTCTGCAGCTCGCGCTCTTTCATCTCCTCTTCCACTTTCTGGAAACGGCCAAGCGCCCACTCTTTTAACTCATTGACGGATTTACCGTAGTTTGCGCGCTCTTCCGGGGCAATGTTTTTCATTTCTTTCATCAGCCCGCTGATCTTACTTTTCTTTCCTTCCAGATACTCGCTCTTAAATTCATACAGTTCTTTGGAGCTTTTCAGCTCTTCCAGTCCATTTTCAATCTTCTGTTTTAATTCAGACAGATGGCCGGTTAATACACTTTTTTCCTGCATTTGACTCTCCTACTTTCTTTTTCTTGCTTGTTTGATGGTAAATGTGAAAAACAATCAGATACCCCGCTGCAAACAGCGGAGCATCTGATTTTCGTGGCAGTCGCCAGATATCCATGCAAGCATGGCTGCCTGGCTCGTTGCTCACGAAAAAAAGACCCCGCCCCACAAAGGGACGAGATCTGAAATTTCGCGGTACCACCCTGATTTCTGCAGATACTTCCTGCAGACACTCATAGCCGGTGCTGTAACGTACACCAAACGTCTGTCCCTACTTGCATTTCCAGTATCCTGCTATGCGTTCCGGACATCTGCTCCAATGCGAAATTTGAAATATTCCTGAACCTGAAGGAGCTTGCAGCCGATGACTCCCTCTCTCTGGCGGAAAAAATATTTCTCTGAACATCTTCACAGCATTTTTCCTGTTAGATTATCTATAAAACTTTCATAAACAATGTTTATTGTACCGTCTTGACCCCCGGATGTCAAGCCATTATTTTCCCGCTTCTTTATTTGTCTCTTTATTTTCCATAAAATGCTCGATCGCCGCGTTCTGCAGTTTCCGCAGTTTATCCTCAAAATACGCGTTGATCTCCGCGCCGATCAGAAGGATCCACATGCAGAAATACATCCAGATCATGATAAACACGATCATCGTCAGACTGCCGTACATATTGGACGCTGCAAGCGCGATGTCGAGGTACATGGAAAATGCAAGGGAAAAAATAGACCAGGCAAGGGATGAGATCAGTGCGCCCGGGCACTGGCTCTTAAAGCTCGCCTTCCGGTTCGGAATGCATTTATACAGCACCAGGAACAGAACCGCCAGCACGCCTGTCGTAATCAGGGTACGCATGCCCATGATAGAGGATGTCACGCGCGCCACCATCGGCAGATGTTCCGTCAGCTTATTCTGAATGCGGGTTCCGAAGACCAGAAGCACCAGACTGGTGAGGAATGCAGCGGCAAATATCAAGGTATATGCCATGCCCCGCAGCCGGTTGATGATGTAATTACGTGTCTCTGTTACGTGATAAATGCTGTTCAGCCCGTTTGTCAGCGCCGCAATGCCCTTTCCCGCCGACCACAGCGTTGTGATGATCGTAATCGGCATATAGGCAACGGACTGATAAAAGATCTCATTTACAATACCGCCCACGTAGCTCTGGAACTCCGTGGGCAGCATATTGATCAGAACGCTGTAAACATCGTCGCGTGTCAGCGGCGTATATTTTACAAGCGTAACAACCAGAAGAACAAACGGAATAAAGGAAAGAAGAATGAAATACGCGCTCTGCGCTGCATAAGCACCGACATGGTCCTCATTCAGGCGCTTCATAAAACCGCGGATTGTTTTTATCATCTGGCAAAACCGCCTTTTCTTTGTTTTCGTGAATCTATCCCATTATTGCACACATCTTGTATTGCAGGATAGCCTACAAAGCATATCATACTTTTCTTTCCTTCGCAAGGGATTTCAATCCCATTTGCGGTAATACCATGCGTAACCGCGGGCTGGAACCGGAACACCGCGCAGAACGCGTTTTTCGCCGGTAAACAGATCCTTCCAGGTGAACTCTCCCATATCGATCCATGCGGTACGGTCCTCGTTGCTGAAGTTGAAGATTCCCGTCACCATCTCATTGCCGGATTTTCTGCAGACGCAGAGAAGTGCGGTATCGTACGTTTCCTCGGTCCAGACATCCGCCTCCCCATCAAACGGACGATATTTGAATTTGAGCTCTTCCATCTTCTTCATCGAAGCAAAAATCCGATTCTGTACCGTTCCTTTTTTATCCTTCGCCGGTTCCAGATCCCAGCGGAAGTGGCCGCGGTGAATATAACGGCTGTCGGATCTGCGGTCGTAGTCCTCGCTCTCCTTGTAGGAGTAATCGTTGACCTGGCCGATCTCGTCACCGCTGTAGATGACCGGAATACCGGACTGGATGAAGAGGTATGCATTCAGCATTTCGATTCTCTGGATGGCCTGTGCCGTCTTCTCTTCATTCTGCTCAAAGCCTGCCGCCTCAAGACCGCAGAGAGAAGCCGTCGTTCCGCAGAGACGCGCATCCTGCAGAACAGGATCGTCGTTGTAGAGCTCTCCTCTTGCATCGCTTCCCTCCACATAGCCGCGGAAGTAATCATTCAGATATTTTTTATGCGGTGCCTCGGCGATGCCGAACTGTTTCAGCCATTCGTAATCGAGACCCCAGCCGATATCATCGTGGCATCTCAGATAGTTCAGGAAGACATAGTCCTTCGGCAGTCTCGTCACAATATCCATCTGATGTTTCAGCAGGCGGGTATCTGCCGTTGCAATGGTGTGCCAGGTGGATGCCATCGTCGTTACGTTGTACAGCATATGGCACTCCGGTTTTTCCAGAGTTCCGAAGTACGGAACAACCTTTTCCGGCTCCATGACAACCTCGCCGAGCAGCAGAACGCCAGGGCAGACGATCTCGGTGATCATACGCATCATGCGGACAATGGTATGTACCTGCGGCAGGTTACGGCAGGTGGTGCCGAGCTGTTTCCAGATGTATGGAACGGCATCGATGCGGACGATATCGATTCCCTGGTTGACGAGATAGAGCATGTTGTTGACCATCTCATTGAAGACAACCGGGTTCGCATAGTTCAGATCCCACTGGTATGGGTAGAATGTTGTCATGACAAATTTGTGACAGTCCTCTCTCCAGGTAAAGTTGCCCGGTGCCGTTGTCGGGAATACCTGCGGGCAGGTTTTCTCATATTCGGACGGAATGTCGTAGTTATCGAAAAAGAAGTAACGGTCCTGATACTCTTTTTCTCCGGCAAGTGCACGTTTGGCCCACTCATGATCCTCGGAAGTGTGGTTCATAACGAAATCCATGCAGAGACTCATGCCCTGGTCGTGGCATTTTTCAGAGAGTGCAGCCAGATCCTCCATCGTTCCAAGGGACGGCTGTACGGTACGGTAATCGGCAACGGCATAGCCGCCGTCACTCTTTCCTTTCGGAGTGGCAAGGAACGGCATCAGGTGCAGATAATTCACGTTGCACGCTTTTAAGTAATCCAACTTCTCCTCAAGGCCGCTGATGTTGTCTGCGAATGCATCGATGTACAGCATCATGCCGAGCATTTTCTGGCTCTTATACCAGTTCTTCTGTTTTTCTCTCTTACGGTCGAGTGCTTTCCATTTTTTATTCCGCTCTTTGTACCACTGCTCCATGCTCGCACAGAGCTCTTCAAATCTTCCCTGTCCGTTTGGATACAGCTCGCAGTAGAGCCATTTCAGCTCATCATAGTGTTTCTCGAGTCTTCTCTGATATTCCACTGTCATGTTGTTCGTTCTCCTTTATCTTATTCTTTATCCTGTCACAGCGTTCCGGCAACGGAAAATCTGTGTTACGTTTCTTTCACTTGCAGTATACCGTTGCCGCAATTATATGTCAACCGTTTACATACTGTATTTTTCAACAAATTTCAGCCTTTTTCTTTGTCTTTTTTTACCATTTTCTGTCTATCGTTTACTTTCTGGAACAGAAAAAGACTCCGCAGCTTATTTTTTCCGCGGAGTCTCTCTCTTTTTTTCTGTTTCACGCCGAACCACGCACCACAAGGCTCACCGGCATGGTCGTCACATTCGGCACCATCTCTCCCTTTCTTCTCCGGTCGATATACGCAATGGAAAGCTCCGACATTTCCTCAATCGGCTGATGGATCGTCGTGATGGAAGGCGTGGTAATCCCGGCGATCACAGTGTCATCAAACCCGATAACTTTAATATCCTCCGGCACCCGTTTTCCCATGGCGTAAAGGCGCTGGAGTACCTGTGCGGCAATCAGGTCACTGCTTGCAAAAATGCCGTCCGTCTCCGGGTGCTCCAGAAGGCCCTTTTCAATATAGGATTCATAGTGCATGGAGCCGTAGCTTAAGCGGTCACTCAAAAGAACTTCCCCTTCAATCCCCCGCTCCCGGCAGACGCGCAGGAATCCATCCGCACGCCGGTCCGCCGGCATATCTCTTCCGACGATTCCGCCGAAATGAAGCAGATGGCGGCAGCCGCAGTCCGCAAGATGCGATGCTGCAAGCGCTCCTCCCTGCTCGTTGTCACACTGGATCGTAATGGCCTCCGTATTTTCCTCTCGCTCGAAATTGACGATCGGAATTTTCAGATCATGAAACTTTTCAATCTGCACATCGCGGCTTGCCATCACAACGCCGGTTACACGGTTGGAGATGAACATATCGAGATATTCGGTTTCTTTCTCCGGCTGATCTTTCGAGTTGCAGAGCAGAATCTTGTAGCCCCGCTTTGCCGCCGCGCTCTCGAGTGCACTGATCATTTTACTGAAAAACGGGTGCGAGATGTGCGGAACGATAACCCCGATCGTATTGGAATGCGCTTTTGCCAGGGAACGCGCCAGCTCATTCGGCTGGTAATTCATCTCCTGCATCGCCTGCGTTACTTTTTTTCTTGTCTCTTCACTGATGTATCCGCGGTTGTTGATCACGCGGGAAACCGTCGTCGCCGTAACGCCGGCGCGTGCCGCTATGTCCTTGATTGTCGCCATGTTTCTCTCCTCGTCATTTTCTAACTGTTTTTCACTTTCGCCCATTATAGCACAAAAAATCTGTTTTCGGTGATTTTTTTAAAAAAGGGAACGGCAGTCGCCGATTTCGATGTTCTGGTAAAAATAGCGGAGAATCTCCTCATACGATTTTCCCTGCTCTGCCAGATGTTTCGCACCGTTCTGTGACATGCCGACGCCGTGGCCGTAGCCGCCGCCGTAAAATGTAAAGGAGACAGCCGTTTCCCCTTCTTTTTCCGGAACCACGATAAAGCAGGCACTCGGAAGCAGCTCCATCTCACAGCTTACAGTTCCGTCATTTTTCTGAATCGGCCAGCCTTTCGCCGAGAGGAACTTTCGGATCTGATACTCTCCCTCGATTTCCATGGATCCTTTTTTCCCCTCGATACGGACGGTTTCTGCCGCACCTCCCTCTGACCGCCGCCGCACCTCAATCCCCGTGATCTCCCCGATTTTCTGATCCGCTGCCCGTTCTGACAGCACATCCGCCGGAATCGTCACCTGCCAGCGGTACCAGCCGTCCTCCACTTCCAGACTTGTGCTGTCCCTTTTGGTGATAAACGATGCAAATGCCTCCTCCGTCTCCGGTTCCTGCTTCTCCCCGCCTACCGTCACGCTCTTCAGATATTCTGCCGTCTCCGCCGTATTCCACACTTCATCCGTACTCGTCTTCCCGCAGGAGGTTGAGAAAAAATACGCCTGAATTGGTTCCCCGCCGCAGGTGATGATTTTTCCTTCTGTCTCCGCCACCGCAGCGTCTGTCTCCGGCTGCGCTTCCATATTGTGGTAGACCTGGCTTTCCACGCTGTCGTCTACATCCGCGTGGTAGTTCTCCCACGTTTTTTCACGAATCCTGGCACACGCATACGTTCTCGCACAGACCGCCTGTGCTTTTAATGCCTCCTTTTCGTAGGAGGACGGCATCTCACTCGGCACGACATACCGAAGATACATTTCCAGATCAAGTTCATTTACAACGAGAAGTCCCTCTTCGCTTTTATAGATGACAAAACTTCCCGGATAAACCGTCTCGTCTTCCGGCTTTCCCGTCAGGGAAACCGCCGTTCCCGCCGTCTCATCGGCCGGCACCACATGCACAACTTCCCCGCATTCCTGTTCCGTCACACAGATCGTCTCCTGCGGGGAAGCTATGTATGCGCCGTCGTTCATGGAAAGGCTTGCGTTTCCACGCAGGGACACCTGTTTCTGTGCGTATCCCAGCTTTCCGCAGTCCGTCAGAAGGACACGAATCTGTACCGGTCCGGCTGCCGTTGTTTCTTTTTGTTCTTCCTTTTTACTGTTCAGAAAAGCCGCGTTTTCCTGTTCCATGTTCTGTATCGTCTCCTCCTGCTTTTTGCCTTCCATCGTCTCCGTCCTGCTTTCTGCTGTCGCTGTCTCTTCCGGCGCATCCAGACGGCGCTTCACAACAAACAATAACAGCAACAGGAGAATCCCCACTCCTAACAGTATCAATTCCAATTTATCATTTTTTCTCTTCATATCTCATTCTATGCACACGGCTTTTTGTCCGATTCCTTTTCTTTTTGCGATTTTTCCTTGACAAATACCGCCCTATGGTATATAGTACGGTTGTGTATAAATTTCATATCAACATCCAGAGTGCATCAAAAGAAGATCCGTCTTTTGGTGAGAGAGGGAATTCAGGTGAGATTCCTGGGCGATCCGGTCACTGTAATCAGGGAGTGAAGCATAACAAATCCATTGTATGTCCGCAACATATGAGAAGGAATGTGGAACGATGATCTGTAAGTCAGGAAACCTGCTCTGTATGCATAGGGTTGATGCTTCCGATGAAAGCTTCCATTCAAAGACTATTATGGGATATGGAATGTCTGAAAATTTTCGATTAGATTTTTAGAAACCTTCGAGCGAGATTTATGCATTGCATTAAACGGCCGGGTAAACCGTTTCAGATTCTGGTTTCGCCTGTTCTTAGTCAGGCGCCATCCTCCGCTTAAAGGTGTCTGCTATTCCGCTTGCAGGTTGATTCAGATGGCGAAGCGGTTACCCACCTCTGAAAAGAATATGACATAACTGGTAAGATTCTGTTGGATTCGAAAACAGGGTCTTTTCTTTTTCTGTTTTTTCAGAATTCGTTTTCTGCATATTTTCCCATAAAAAGGCTCCCCGCCTGCGCTCCTGTTTTCACAGGACGCTGCAGGAAGGGAGCTTTTTTATGCTGTTTCTATAGCAAGACCCGAAAATAATGCAAAAAAGGCAGTGCTGCAGAGCGCGAATTGCAAGGAACAGATTTGAAGGCGTACCGGGGTACGACGAAAATCTGTGACGCAGTAATTCACGCTCTGCGGTGCTGAATTTTTTGCATTATTTTCGAGGATTGCTATAAAATAGGATCTTAGAAAATGAATTTGTATACGGTTGTGGTGTCGTAAGTATCGCCTGCCTCGAGGATCGGTTTCTCCTCACCCTCCTGGTTGATGGCATTCGGCACATACTGAGATTCCAGGCAGAAGCCGTTGCGTTTGTCATAGAATACCCCATTCTTTCCGGTAACCGGAGCAATGAAATTTCCGGCGTAGAACTGAACGCATGGCAGATCCGTGAAGGCTTCCATGGTGATGCCGCTCTCTTTGCAGGATGCGACTGCCATCAGCTCAATGCTTCCCTCGACAGCCTTGTCCAGGATAAAGTTGTGGTCGTAGCCGCCGGTCAGTTTGAGCTGTTCGAAATCTGCTTCGATCTCTGCTCCGATTGCTTTCTCGCTGGTGAAATCCATCGGGGTTCCCTGTACCGGTGCATGCTCGCCGGTCGGGATGGATGCAGAATCGATCACCGGGCTGAACTGCTCCGCTTTTAAGACAAGTGTCTGGTTCTCAATAGATCCGGCATCGTGGCCTGCCAGGTTGAAGTAGCTGTGGTTTGTCATGTTGACAACGGTATCCTGATCGCAGCTTCCCTCATAGTGGATTTCTACGGCGTTCTCATCGGTCAGGGTATACGTAACGGACACTTCAAAGTTTCCCGGGAATCCCTGGTCTCCGTCCGGGCTCATCAGAACGAAGGTAACGGCGCTGTCATCCGCCTCTTCTACGTTCCAGAGGCGGTAATCGTATCCGTCCGGGCCGCTGTGCAGGTTGTTGTTGTTCTCATTTTTTGCCAGCTGGTATGTTTTTCCGTGCAGTTCAAATGCTGCTCCCGCGATACGGTTTCCGTTTCTTCCGATGGTGGCTCCAAAATGGCTTCCGTCGGTCTCATAGCCGGTTACGGAGTCAAATCCAAGGACAACGTCTCTCTTCTTTCCATCCTTATCCGGAACGAGAACCGATACCAGATGTGCGCCGTAATCGGTTACACTGATTTCCATTCCGTTTTTATTGGAGAGCGTGTAGAGCAATGCTTCTTTTCCGTCTTTTGTTGTTCCAAAACCCTGTTTTTTCATGTTCCTTCTCCTTTTGGTTGTATGTAACGTATAAAAGAGAACCATTTTCATGATTCTCTTTTTTCTCTTTTGTAACCCCGGAATGCCGTTTCCCATACTTTGACTCCTAGCAACGCAAGCTAGGTGGGTAGCCGCAGTCACCATTTCTGCCTTCCACTGACGTCTGTTTCCAGGGTGGCCTGACATCCACATGACAATAATAAGCCTCCCGTTTAAAGTAAATGTAGGTTCAAAATAATGAGATCATCGAACATTCCAGGAAGTTACATTTTTCTTCTTTTCTTTTCACAATTCGGATTATACGCTATTTTGGTTCGCTTTTCAAGTATTATTGCACAATTACTCAAAAATATTCGAACAGCTTTTGTATTAAATGATAATACACACCATTCCGCCCCGGCTGTCGTTGACAATTTTCTGCATGGAATCCTGGAGTTTTGCCTGGCCATCCTCGGTGATCTGGGCGATTTTGCTGCGGATGCCGTCGTCAACGAGCTGCTCGACGGATTTGCCGAAAATGTTGGTATTCCAGATTCCCTCCGGGCTCTTTGCGCTCTCTTTGATATAGGCGATCAGATCCTCCGCCTGCTGCTCACTTCCGACGATCGGCGCAATCTCCGTCTCGATGTTGGCCTTGATCATATGAATCGACGGGCTCACCGATTTAATTTTCACGCCGTATTTGTTTCCCTGATGGATCACGGCTGGCTCCTCCAGCTGAATCTCCTCCCTCCCCGGAATCACGACGCCGTAGCCGCATCCGCGCACCGCATGAATCGCGTCCTCTACCTTGCGGTACTCTTCCCGCTGTGCCGACAGCTCGCGGATCGTCTGCACCAGATCATACTCGCCTTTGATCTCCACGCCGGCAAGTACACTCAGCATTTCATAATAATACTGCTCTTTCACCTCAATCCGCACCTTCACCGTACCGCTCGCAAGATCCATCGACTGCAGCAGTGTCTGGCTGACATACTGACTGGCAATCGCTGTTTTTCCGCCCACTGCATCCTTCAGGCGCGTCTTTTCCCTGCACATCTCACGGATCTTCTGCAGCAGCTCTGCCTTCAGCGGATGGTCATCGGCAAGAAGCTCCACCCATTTTGGAATATAAAATTCCATCTGCTGAAGCGGAAACTCATACAGCACCTTTTCGAGCATATGCAGAATATCTTCTTTGCGGAGCTGGTCGCAGTTCACCGCCATCGCTGCCACGCCGAATTTTGTTTCAAGCTCCTTTACCTGCCGCTGTGTCTCCTCCCGGTACGGTTTTTTCGCATTCACAAGAATCAGGAAGGGCTTTCCCTGCTTTTTGAGCTCCGCAACGGTCCGTTCCTCCGCCTGCAGAAAATTCTCCCGCGGCAGCTCGCCGAACGATCCGTCGCACGTCACCATAAGACCGATCGTGGAATGTTCTGCGATCACCTTCTTCGTACCGATCTCCGCCGCCTCCCGGAACGGAATCGCCTGCTCGGACCACGGTGTTTTCACCATCCGCTCCTTCTCATTTTCCAGATTTCCCGCCGCGTCCGGCACCAGAAAGCCGACGCAGTCGATCAGTCGCAGCCGGATCGGATCGCCCTCCCCAAGCTGCAGCTCCACGGCGTCTTTCGGCACAAATTTCGGCTCCACCGTTGTGATCGTCTTTCCCTCCCCGCTTAAAGGCAGGGCATCCCGTACCTCCGCCTGTTCCTTTTCCGAAAGATACGGCAGTGCCAGCACCTCCAGGAAACGGCGGATCAGGGTGGACTTTCCCGTCCGTACAGGCCCCACCACTCCGATCAGGAACTGGCCCTTCGTTCGTTTCTGAATATCGCGGTATACTGAATATGCATCCATGCGCTATTGTCCCCCTTTTGATCTTTGTTGCTATGTACTGTTATATTCTATGAGCCGGCCCCCTCTCCTATCACCAAAACTGCACTGCCGCGCACGCAAAAAAGGCACCGCCGCCCTTTTTTCGGACGCACAGTGCCTTTTTTCTGTCACTTTCTTATCTTCAGCCTATGATCAGCTGTTTTTTCTCATGGCAGCCTCTACCACATGGCCGACCAGAACAGATGTGGTAACGGATCCTACGCCGCCTGGAACCGGTGTGATTGCCTCAACGATCGGCTCAGCTTTTGCGTATGCAACGTCTCCGCAGAGTTTTCCTTCTTCGTTTACGTTGATTCCGACATCAATAACGGTCTGGCCTGCACACAGGTAAGTATCATCTACAACACCTGCACGGCCTGCTGCTACGATCACGATATCTGCCTCTTTAACTACAGACGGCATGTCTTTCGTTCTGGTATGGCAGATGGTTACGGTTGCGTTTTTCTTTAACAGCATCATGGCTGCCGGTTTTCCTACAACGAGGCTGCGGCCTACGACAACGGCTTTTTTACCGGTGCAGTCGATGCCGTAGTGGTCGAGGATCTCCATGCAGGCCTGCGGAGTACATGGCGGGAAGCCCTGTTTTGTTCCGGCGAATACGCCTACCATGGAACCGTCTGTGATACCGTCTACGTCCTTCTCCGGGGAGAGTGCTTTGATGACTGCTGCCTCATCGAGATGTTTCGGAAGCGGACGGAAAATCAGAACGCCGTGGATGGAATCGTCTTTGTTTACTTTATCGATGGTAGCCATCAGCTCTTCCTGGGTAACGTCTGCCGGGAGAAGGAATTTCTCGTATGCAACGCCTAAGGTCTCACAGCGTTTGGTTGCTCCTCTTTCGTAGGAAAGGTCATCCTCTCTCTCTCCGACACGGATGATTCCGAGAGTCGGTTTTACTCCTTTTGCTTCCAGCTCTGCTACATTTGCTTTGATCTTCTCATTTAATGCTGCTGTTACTTCTTTTCCTAATAACTGTTTTGCCATTTTTTTATCCTCCGCTTTTCTTTTCGGTCAAAGAGAACTCCTTTTGCAACCCGCTTGCTGCCGGGAAGCTTCTCTGGCCGTTTGTTTTCAGGCTTTCAGTCTTCCCAGTACGTTCCGGAAAATCTCGTCTGCTTTTACGGTATAGACCGCAAGCATTTCATCGCATTTTCGATTCAGTTCTTCTGCATATTCCCGGTTTTTCATAGATTTCGTGTTGATATATACATTCAGGGAAGCACCCTCTAAGGCTGCTTTGCAGAATGCTGCGCCAACACCTGCGTCACTGATCGCAAGTGCAGAACCTTTTGCTGCAAATTCTACGATCAGGTCGATTGCTTCGCAGCATTTTTCCATAATTTCCATTGGAACAGAGCAGGCATCCTTCAGCACAATCTCCATGACTCTTGCTTTTTCTGCCTTCTCCTCCTCTGTCTCGCGCGGCATGCCGTATGCTTTGGAGAGCGGTTCGAACACTTCTGCATCGCGCTCGATCAGGTGAAGCAGTTCGTCCTGAAGCGTGGTTGCTTTCGCCATCAGCTCTTTCATTTCCTCTTCGACATCCGCATATTTCTTTTTACCTACTGTCAGCGCACCAACCATGTTGCCAAGCGCTGTGCCGACAGCGCCAACCAGTGCAGAAGCTCCGCCACCGCCCGGAACCGGTGCTTTGGAACCGAGCACTTCTACAAACTCATTGCAAGGTACTGTTGAAAATCCCATGTTATTTTCCTCCGCTTATTTTTTTCGATCCAGAAGCCATCCTGATGGCCTCAAACCATAACTATTTTGCAGCCAGAGCCTTCAGCATATCAATTGTGACATCTCCCACAACCGCCATATCCTCTCCCTGCGTAAATGCAGCCGGGAAATTGTCCGAAAAGAGGATCTGCGCGGACGGCGGAAACTCATCATCTCCTGCCCATAAAATCAGTCGTACAAAAAGCCCTTTCATAAACTCCAGCTCATATCCGACATCACCGGATGAAATCGCCTGAGCGCCGACACGTTCCATGATTTCACGGAATGCATCCAGCTTTCCGCCAAAGCCAAACGCAAGACGGAACAGGCATCTTCCCTGGAACTGTTTAAAATAAACTTCTCCCCACGGAATCTCCCGGTACGTCAAAAATTTTCCGGTAGACGGAGCAGCTCCGCCCTCTGTCAGATAACGCAATACCAAAATTTTTGCATTCGGTTTTTTCTCGAGTGGATACCAGCCAATTATCGGCGAAACGCTTCCATCATCTCCAATATGAAATACGTTGTACTCCGGCCACGAAATCCGGTAGGAAACACCCATCAGGGAAACGGTAAACTCCTGTTTTTCCGCATCATACGGAACGTCGCACCGGCTGGAAATCTCTTTTGGATCTGCATTCTGATACACTTCCAGATAATGCTCATACGGAATACGCTCTTTGCTGTCTTTTTCGTAATTTAAGTCTACTGCCATGTAAATCCAATTCCTCTCAAAAAGGTTCGCCACAATTCAAAGCAAAACCACATGTGTTTCACCTTGAATCGTAACAGCAAGTTCTGCTTCCGTTTTATGCTTCCACAGACGGGAACATCGTCGTGTCTGTGTGCGGCAGGAAGCACGCCGCTACAAATTCATCCATATAGGTTGGTACCGTAGAGAGTTCCAGATATGTCATGTTCCGGGCAACCTCATACGTTTTCTTCTCTGCTGCTGTCGATAAAAGCATTGAGTACGCACCGGTCAGGGAAGAGTTACCAATGTAATGGAATTTTTCCAGCGGGATGTCCGGAAACATACCGATGGTAACGGCATTTTTCATGTTGATGCCGCTTCCGATACCGCCCGCTACGTAAACCTCCTCGATCATGGAAACATCCATATCCAGATAGTTCAGCATCGTACGGATCGCTGAGAAAATCGCGCCCTTGGCACGGATAAAGTTGTCGATATCTACTTCTGTAATCTCAACGTCGCGGACGCTTCCGGCTTCCTCTTCAAAGGCGATGACATAGCTTCCCATGCCATATTTGTCGTGGCAGATCCGTCTGCCTTCCCGGATAAATTTTCCCTTCGGATTAACCATTTTCGCACGGAACAGCGCTGCAATTACATCGATGATTCCGGAACCGCAAAGACCAATCGGCTTCGTTCCCTCATCTCCGATAACATGGTACGAAGGTTCCATCGTCTCCGGATCGATCGTACATTTTTCAATCGCACCGTCGGTCGCACGCATACCACAGCTGATATCGCCGCCCTCAAAGGCCGGTCCGGCCGAGCAGGCACAGCTTACCATAAAGTCAGAGTTTCCAAATGCAAGCTCGCCATTGGTACCAAGGTCAATAAAAAGACTCATCTCCGGCCGGTTCCAGATCATGCTGACCAACGCGCCGGCAGTAATATCTCCGCCCACATAGCTTCCGATGTTCGGTGCCAGAATGATATGGGCGTCCGGATGAATCGCAAGATTGACGTCCGATGCAAACAGTGAGTTTGTTTTAAAGAAGGCAGGAATATACGGCTCCATCCGAAGCGGATCTGCATTGATGCCCATCATCAGATGCTCCATGGTAGTGTTTCCGGCAATCGCCGCACGGTAAATCTGCTGACTGCTGATTTTCGCTGCGCGGCACATGTTGGAAATCATCGGGTTTAAGGTTTCTTTGATGATTGCATTCTGCAGTCTTTCATGGCCTCCCGGTTTCTGGGATTCAATGATACGGTTGATAACATCCGCACCATACCGGATCTGTCCGTTTCCGGAAGAGGCTTTTGCCAGGATTTCTCCGCTCAGCATATCCACGATCAGTGCAGAAACTGTCGTTGTTCCGATGTCGACAACGAGACCACCGACCACTGCTTTTGCTTCCATTGGAAGCATATCGTATAAAAAGACGTCATTTGCCGTAACCCGGACGACACACTGTGCCTGAAAATGGGATTCCCGAAGGACATCCGGCATTTTTTTCAGTACAGAGTACGGAATCCGTACCCGTTCAAGCCCCGTCGCTGCCTGTACAGCCCAGGTTACTCTCTCGTTATCCGGCATCGTATCATCCAGAGTAGGCTCTTCCATTGAGATTGTAATCACCTGCATGCTGTTTTTCAATTCCAGGCCGGCGTCTGTAATTTTCTTTTTCGTATCTTCAAAAATTGCAATTTCACTCGGTGAACTAAGGTCTGCCACTTTCATGCGGCTCCGGTAAGCGGATGCAATGTCCGGCACTTCCACTTCAACATCGCCTTTGACGGTGCTGACGCACGCCAGTCTCCAGCCATTCTGATATTCTTCCTCAGAAATATGGCGGGTTATTTTGGAATCCAGCTCACCGCTCACAAGACGAACGCGGCATTTACCGCACGATGCGTTTCCGGAACACGGTGCATCAATCGGCACATTGCTCTTCTGCGCTACTTCAAGAAGGCGCTCACCCTCGGTTGCGTAGGTGACTACCGGTTCTCCTTCTTCAAATCGAAAGGTTACTTTTGCCATAATCTGTAAATCCCCCAGTCGTATATATTCTCCGCTTTTTTTATTTTTCCGCTTTTAGATAGAAAAACCCCTGATGGTGCCTCAGGTTTTCGCAAACGCTGCGGCACCATCAGGGGAAAACCTGCGAGATTTAAAGATTAAAGCTCCAGATAAGAATCTGCATACAGAGTGTTGCCTTTGAATACGTCACAGGATTTAATGGTCTCCATCAGTCTCAGGTCATTCGGGTTAACGATGGCGCTGGTCAGACCCTGCATCATAGCCATAGCTACAAGTGCGGAATCCATGATCGGACGGATGTTTTTCGGCATACCGTTGGAGTTGTTGGAAAGTCCGCCGGTAGAATTCAGTCCCATATCGCTGAACATCTTGATGCACTCAAGAACTTCCATCTGTTTGTCCTGCATTCCTTTTACAACCAGAAACAGCGGGTCAAACCACAGATCGGTCGGCTCCATACCATGCTCCATACCTCTTTCCAGAAGGGTCTGGCAGTACATCATACGCTCGTCGTTGTCTTTTGCAATTCCTTCACCGTTGCAAAGTGCAATAACGATTGCATCGTTTGCAGCCGCAAGGTCAACGTACTCGATTCTTCCTGCAGCATCTGCAGAGTTTACGATCGGTTTTCCTTTGGAACGATTGTATACAGAGATACCAGCCTCAATTGCTTTTTTGTTGGATGTATCCAGAGCCAGCGGAACATTGTCAAAATTGCTCTGCAGCAGCTCAACAGCCCACTTCATAATGTCCTCTCCATCATTTTCAGCCGGTCCGATGTTTACATCAAGGTAAACGGCACCAGCGTCCAGCTGCTGTTTTGCTCTCTTTAAAATTGGCTCTTCATCTCTTGCTGCGAATGCTTTGTTTACAGTAGGAGCTGTAACGGAAAGTCTTTCGCCGATGGTTACAAATTTTGCCATATCTCTTCTCCTTTTCTTTTGGGAATCCCCCATAATTATTTTTTCACGGAAGAAACTTCCGGATACCGGAGTTCCTCCCGGATTTTTTATGTATTACAGTTCTCCGTTTGCCTGCAGATCTTTCATGAATTTCACAAGCTGAACTGCCTCAAGCGGAGCAACGATTACTTCCCATCCAGGAAGTTTGGACTCAATGTCGCCCTTTAATACGGCTACTTTACCAGGAATGATAACTTTTCTGGATTTTACTTTATCTTCTACATTCTCTTTGAAGAATTTGGAGATAGAGTTACCGGAGAATTTACCTGCTGCCCAGGAAGTCAGTACGGAAAGTCCGCCGGCATCGTTGATTACAAGGTTAACCGGAACTCCGGATCTCTCGAGCTCTCCGGATACCAGGAAATAGGTCAGGGCAAAGTCTACTGTGGTCAGGCAGATCGAATTTTCATCTGCGCCGTTCAGCGGGTAGATGCCCGGCTCTACTTTCATCGGTTTCTGCGGATCGGTAAATACGTTCTGGCGAAGTCCGAATACCGGAAGTGCCTCTGCGTATCCCATCTCCTCAAGAACGATGATGGAACCGTATTTCATGGTGAACAGGGAAAGCAGTGCCTGCTGCATATATCTGTCGCCCTGTGCGATTTTTGCCAGATTTACAATAGACGGATAACCGAAGGTACGGTCTGTATCCTTTAAGGATGCACGTCTTACCTGTACGGTAGTAGCGAAAGTCTCTTTGATGGTCGCTTCTGTGGTATCAAGAACAAGGTTCTTGTTGCCGAGTTTCTCGATTGCTTCTACGGTGTCGTGAAGCTCATCAATGTTTGCGCCGCTAACGCCGAGAACAACGCCTGCCTCTGTGGCAAGTTTGCTCATCTCTTCATAGTTGGATGCATTTGCACCATTCAGGATCGGTTTGCCTGCTTTGCATACTTCCAGAGCAGCTTTTGCAGCATCTGCGTCTTCACAGCCAAGTACCAGAACTTTTCCGGTTGCTGCTGCTTTCGTTACAAGAGATACGTATTTGTCTACGCCATTTCCGGCATAGTTTACATACAGCATCTCTGCGCACATACGCTCACCGATACGGTCGTAATCAACTTTTTTGTCTTCTTCCAGTTTTGCATCGATCTCTTCGTCAGACATGCAGCTGCAGAGAGATACCGCATAACGGGTTTTGCTTACAAATGTTTTCTCATGACGATAGAGGACCGTCTCTCCGCCAAGAGTGTACTCACTGTCGCCGGTTCCGACTTTGATCGTCTTCATTGGCGGTGCGGTAGCTTCGGAAAGCTGTGCCATAGCGTCGTCAGACATATATGGGCACGCTGAAATATCCATAGCGCCCTGTGCAACCTTCATGGAGAATGCCATACAGGTCGGACATCCGCACTCCTTACAGTTTTTCTTTGGGGTCATTTTAAAAATCTGAATACCTGATAATGCCATAATTCTTTATCCTCCTAATCTCTTCCTTACGTACTGATTACATCAGTTCCTGAATCATTTTGGAAATGGTTGCAACAGACTGTGGATGTTTGAGGATAACTGCATCAGAACCAGAAGCCAGAGATGCGGCTGCTGTCTGAATCTCCATAGAGACTCCTCGTACTTCCTGATTTCCCCATTCCGGAGATTCCTCTTCTGTTGCCATTGCCTCTTTTACATTCCATGTCTCAGAAGCGATTGGAGTAATAATTGGCATCTGCAGCATTTTATCGTCCTGGGATAATGCTGCTGCTTTGATACGGTCCAGTGTAGATACTACGTACTCATATCCGTATCCGACTGCTGCAGAACCTACGTTCATAACAATGCTGTCTGCGCTGACACCGAGCTGGGTCATAACAACATTCAGCTGTTTTGCAAGGTTGATATCTACAGCGGACTCAGCGCCGACTTTCTGGTTGTATGCCAGACCTGCGGCTGCACCAACTGCCTTGTAATCTTCTTCTCTTGCGGACATAACAAGAACGTTTCTTCCCTGAAGGACCTCTGCTACTTTTGTGAGCAGTTCGGAATCCTTCTCAACGTTTTTACATCCTTCTACAACAAGCGGCACGTCAACGGCATCAGCAACCTCTTTGACTGTCTCAATGAGTTCTTCTACCGATTTGTTCAGACCGTTCGGGTCTCCGCCTGCCAGACGAAGGCAGAGGAAATCTGCACCTTCCATAGCTGCTGCTTTTTTTGCAATCTCGCCCATGGTAGCTGCACCTTCATAGTATGCTTTTACGCTTTCCGGTTCTCCTTCCATACCAAGGTCTGTGATTTCAACGCCGACCTTCGGTCCGTTTTTGATTTCACCGTCGAAAGCATAGAATGGTAATACGTTTTCTCCGCCAAGAGTTACGGTTTTGTCTCCGCTGCCGATTACAACGGATTTAATTGCTGCATTAAACTTTTGTGGTTTGCGATTAAACGGCATAAAAAAAGCCTCCTTAAAAATAAAATTCCATACAGGCATATCTCCATGATTCCGCTTCATGGACACACCTGTTATTATTTTAACGTTTTTTCCCGGAGAATGCAAGATTTACCAGGATATTTTCCAAGATTTTCTGACAAAAAGTATCCGTTTTCTTTTCGTCAGCCGTTTTTTCCCAGAAAATCACTTTACAGCTGCCGGCATGTGCCGGAAAGGGCTTCCTCCTCCGCTTTGGAATCCCCTCCCAAGCCATGCCGGTCTGCTTATTCTTTCACAGGATAAGCCTGTAAAATACGAATTACATCATTGGATCCATGCCAAGTGCCGGATGACCTTTCTCGGTCAGGAATGCAACCAGTGTCTCCGGATCTTCTGCGATGGTCTCATCACCGATCATATCGGTAAAGTTGTCGATACCGTACAGCTCTTTTGCTGTTTCATTCAGTTTCTCTGCAACCTGCTCTTTCAGCTCTTTCGGCATCCATACGATACGGGCAACACCGCCTTCTGCTTTCATAAACTTCTTGGAAGCGATAAAGTGTTTGCCGTGTCCCATGAATCCAGGAGTCTGAACACCGCCGCCTGTCATGGAAGCCAGCTCGGAGAAAGTCATTCCCAGAGGAGTCATGCCTGCGTACTCACGGTTTGCGATGCAGACACCGTTGGAGAACGGCTCGATACCACAGATACACTCGAAGCATCCGCAGGATGTCATTGGTTTTTCCATGATGGAGTACAGAGATACATCATCAAGAGCACCCTGGGAAAGTTTACGAACAGCCTCGTTAACATCCTCGTACTCACCGATTCTCTCATCGATTACTTTTTCTTTTGTGATAACCTGGCAAGGTCCGTTCGGATCCAGCTCGTTGGTAGCTTTTGCATCCAGCCATGAAACAGCACCGCAAAGTCCGAGACGCTCTGGTGTAACAACACATACATGGCTCGGGGAGAATGCCTGGCACATGATACAGCTGTAGTATACCGGTACGGATTCATCTGTCATGGTAGACAGACGCTCGTCACGTTTGTCGAATACCGGGATTGCAATTTCGTGGCGGATCTTGGTACAGTCTTCCGGATTGGTGTAGATCTTAACCTGGCATTTGTCAACAACAGCCTCGAACTCGTTCTTCACCTGTGCGTACAGAACTTCTCCGAAGTGTTTTGCACGGAAGCCTGCGTTGAAAGCTTCTTTGCTGACACGGATACGGATCATATCACGCTGTCCGGTATGCATCACACCTTCGATGCAGTTCAGGTAGCTGTGGAATTTACGCTCAAATACAGGCTCGAAATCCGGCTGCATGCTCTTTCCGGCAACCTCAACAACGTATGCAATGCTGTGCTTGGAACCTACTTCGAACTCGTCGATGTCCGGTCCGATCAGCTCGATCTTGTGATCTTCTACTTCGGAAGCATCTTTTGTCTGAACCAGCTCGCAGCAGTCTACGCGGGAACCGTCAAACTCAACCTGCATATCACCACGGCGGATGATTTCACCCTCGAATGCAGATGCGAATGCAACCGGGATATCAATGTTGGTGATTTTGATCTTGATATCGCGTGCTTCCAGAGAAGTTGCGTTGAATTTGGAAACGTCCTTCTGGATAATAAGGCTCTTCGGAATAGCCGGAACGTCTTTGTCATCGTTTGTGATAACCGGAAAGCCAAGTGCAATCGCACCAGCGCCGCATGCAACGATCACATCATCCAGAGGAGCAAAAGCATTTACGAATGCCGGTACACGGTCTTTGGTGTAGGTCATCAGTGCGCCTGCATCGCCTGCAGTTACGTTACCGAAGATCAGGGCTGCACGGATTGCTACGGATACAGCATGGATAACAGATGTTACGTCTTTTCCAAGCGGGATGACACGTACGTTTGCGCCGGTCTTGTATCCCAGTTCCTGACACTGATCAATGATTCCGCCAACCAGTGTTACAAGAATACCCTGTGCCTGATAGCTCTTAACCAGATCCACGCCTTCCTGTGCGGTCGGAGCGCTTCCAAGGATAACAGCTACGCCCGGGATATCGCCTGTTACAAGCGGCACACCAAGCTCACGGATGATGGCATCGCTTAAATGGCCGTAGCACGGCTCATCATATGGTTTTGCACCGTCGATGTATTTAATTGCCTCGATGAACTCTGCGCAGAGTGCAGTTGCAACACCGGACATAAATACATCATTCAGCTGATTTTCTCTTGTCATCAGAGATTTTACCACGCCAAGAGCCTCTTTCATCTCTTTTAAGTTGGTAACCTTTACTCCTGTTACAGCATAGTAACACGGAAGTGCGTAAGCAGTGTCCGGGAAGCTGACTGCTTTTTCCTCTCCGTTTGCTGCGATTGCGGCATCAACGGCAGCTTCGGTAAGACCGTATACTGCATCATTTCCGCCAAATACTCTCTCGAATAATGTCATGTGTTTTTCCTCCTATCACACTTTTTCCATGCCAGGCATGTTTGACTTATCGATTTTTGTTTTTATTTTCCGTATCTCTTCTACTGCAGCCGCGCTGTAATCATATGGAGACGAACCTTCCCTGTCCGCTTCCATAATTTCCGGGTTGTAGTGGACCATGCCCAGAAGATCCTCCGGGGGGATACGGTCCTGTATGAATGCCTCATCTTTTTCGTCGCGTACTTTGTTTGCCACGACATGAACCTGATGAACGCCAAGCTCTTCGGCCAGACGTTTGACATTCTTATAGGTCTGAATACTTCTTGCACCCGGCTCGATGACTACGATGAACATATCCATGCCCTCCGTCGTTCCTCTTCCCAGATGCTCAAGGCCTGCTTCCATGTCGAGGATGACAACATCCCCTCTGTGAAGGACCAGGCTGTTGATGATTCTCCGCAGCATCACATGCTCCGGGCAGACACAGCCGCTTCCGGCCGTCTCCACGGTGCCAAGCGTCAGGAGTTTGACTCCGTTGTACTCTTTGCTGTATTTATCGGGAATATCACTTACTCTCGGATTTATTTTGTAAAACCGGTTGTCTGCACTTGCCTCGGTGCGCTCTTCGATCAGTTTTCTCATTTTGGTAATCGGAACGATCGAATCGAGGATTTCTTCCGGAAATCCAAGCGCAAGGCCCAGATTGGCATCCGGATCGACATCTGCAGCCAGAACCGGATGGCCTTCTTCTGCATAAAGTCTTGCAAGGGTCGCTGCGATGGTTGTTTTTCCTACGCCACCCTTTCCAGTTACTGCTATTTTCATTTTACACCTTTTCACTTCAAAAAGGGCGGTCTCTTTTTACGTCAGGGACCGCCCTGTCCTTTTTATACGCCGAGTGCGGCACGTTTCTCTTCGATTCGTGCGAGCATTGCATCGCCCAGCTTGTCGATGTCTTTTTCTACTGTGTAAGCTGCCTCAACCCAGTCGCGGACACCGTTGGTCAGAAGTCCTGTTACCTCAGTGGATCCGGATACGTACGGCTCTACGCCAAGGTAAGTATCGATACCGGTTGCTACAACATAGTTTCCGATGGAAACTGCTTTCTCAGACATCCACTCCGGAGCACATCCGACAACCGGAAGCTGGGAAATATTGACATTACCGATTTTAGCAAGTTCTGCTACAAGAACCATCATACGGGAGATATCAACGCAGGATCCCATGTGGAGTACCGGCGGGATATCAGCCAGCTCGCAGACACGTTTCAGGCCTGCACCGCAGAGATCTTTAGCACGTTTGTCCATCAGACCTGCTCTTGCTGCTGCCTGTGCAGAGCATCCGGAAGCAACGATGATAACGTCGTGCGCGATCAGCTTCTTCATCAGCTCGATGTGAGCGGTGTCCGGACGGACTTTCGGGTTGTTGCATCCTACCATGGCAACTGCACCGCGGATAACGCCGGATGCCACACACTGCCACAGCGGCATCAGAGTTCCGGTCTGGTCAACCTGGGAATTGGTTACTTTATCCAGAGTCTTAATGATGGACTCAAAAGAGTATCCCACGGTTGCTTTCTGCTTCATATGCGGGATATGTACCAGCTCCGGTTTCCGGTTTTTAAAGTTTTCAATTGCCATTTTTACGATGGCTTTTGCATTCTCACCTGCTGTTTTTGCGTTGAAACGAATGTATTCTGCATCCGGCATCTGCGCAATCGGGCTGGTGGTAACGAATTTAGTATGGAAACATTTGCTTAAAGGTCCAAGGGCCGGGAAAATACACTGTACGTCAACAACGATGGCCTCGCAGGCACCGGTCAGTACCACGTTTTCCTGCTGCAGGAAGTTACCTGCCATCGGCACGCCGCGGCGCATTGCTACTTCATTGGAAGTACAGCAGACACCTGCTACGTTGATTCCCTTTGCTCCCATTTCTTTTGCATATGCGATCATCTCCGGATCGTCTGCGTATTCGCAGATCATCTCGGAAAGTGACGGATCATGGCCATGAACGATGATATTTACTTCATCTTCTTTCATAACACCAAGGTTTGCCTCGGTTTCGATCGGCTTTGGAGTTCCGAACAGTACGTCAGAGAACTCGGTACCCATCATGGAGCCGCCCCATCCATCGGAAAGTCCGGAACGAAGGGACTGGCGAACGAGTGCTTCCGGAAGGGAAGAACATCCCATATGGGTCATATGAAGAGAACATGCAACCTCACGGTCAATCGCACGCGGTGCGATTTCTTCTCTCTCCCAGATTTCCTGTGTATGCTGCGGAGCACGTTTCAGGAATCTCTGTGTTCCGAACGGTTTACCATACTCTAAAAGAGCCAGCTCGGACATCTCATGTGCCAGATCATAGATATCTTTTCCTTCTGTCTCTACGCCCCACTCTTTTGCAATACGGATCAGTTTCTCCGGATCTTTTACTTTGTAGTTTCCGTTTGGATCAGCCTCATGCAGTGTGTGGCAGATCTCACGGCCATGATCGGAATGTGTTGCGGAACCGCCTGCTGTAAAGCGCAGGAAGTTACGTCCTACAATACCGTGTACATCGCATCCGCAGATTCCTCTCGGTGCCTTTGGTGTAATACGGCAAGGTCCCATCGTACAGATACGGCAGCAGGTTCCCTGCTCACCGAATTTACAGTGCGGGGTCTGGTTTTTTACACGAAACTGCCATGCGTCAGCGCCAACCTTTGCACCATTTTCCAGGAGCTCATTCGTGGCCTGTTCGAATTCTTCTACGCTTGTTAATTTGAATTCGCTCATCTTGTCCTCCTCAAGATTGTATTTTAATATTTTTATGGTAAAAACATCCTCCCATGGGGGATATTTTACTTTTGAAATATCCCTCCGTCTGCAGCGTGTACAAAGCGGAGGGCAGATTCTCTGTTTTTATAAATCAAGGTTTTCTACGATTTTCTTTAATGCCGCGCGTACCGGAGAGTCTTCCGGCAGACGTACGGTTGGTTTTCCGTCACAGTCATATTCATAAACCTGATCATCGTGCGGAACAACGCCAAGGAGAGTTAATCCCTGTTTTTCAATTTCCTCACGGGTTCCCTCATTTAACACGCCATTCGGCGCACGGTTTACGATCAGTCCTACCTGCTTCGGCTTCATATCGCATTCTTTGATCAGCTCCGCGATTCTCGCAGCGGCCTGTACTCCTCTTCTTGAGCAGTCACTGACCAAAATAGCTGTATCCATTCCCGGAAGTATACCACGGCTGATATGCTCCATGCCTGCCTCGTTATCCACAACCATGAAGGGGTAATTCGGATACAGCTTTGCAAGCTGATTCTGCAGAAGTCCATTGACGAAGCAGTAGCAGCCTTTTCCCTGTGTTCTTCCCATCACAAGCAGGTCAAAATCATCTTCCTCAGTCAGAGCGCCTGCAAATTTAAATTCCGCATAATCTGCCTTGCTCATACCTGCCGGAATCGGGTTTTTGGATGCCATCTCTGCACGGGCAATCTCCTCCCGGATATCTCCAAGGGTAGCTTCTACTTCTACACCGAGTACCTCATTCAGGTTTGAGTTTGCGTCCGCATCAACTGCAAGAACAGGACCTTTTCCTGACTCGCAGAGATACTGGATCAGCAAGCCGCATAATGTTGTTTTTCCAACGCCGCCTTTTCCGGCGACAGCTATTACGTGTGCCATAAAAATCGGATGCCTCCCAAATTCAAGTAATTAATTCATTAAACCAGTGTGCAAAGGCCGGATCTGTCGATGATTTCAGATACGTCTTTCCATTTATTCAGTGCATACAGATGAATTCCATTGACACCGAGTGCACGGTATGCATCAATCTGTTTTACGGTATATTCGATACCCTCTTCTTTGAACTCTGCAACTTTCTTGTCGTAGAATACGTCGAACGGTTTGCCCTCTGCATCTTTTGCTGCAAATGGGTTCGGGAACAGCCAGTGTCTGGAGATCATTCTGGAAAGCTCTCTGTCCATCACACAGCCGTTTCTGGAAAGTGCCATGTTGATGGTAGCTGCCTGATCCAGGATCGGCATAACTCCAACGTCTACCGGCATGGTGATTCCTGCTTTACGGATTGCATCGAGCCAGTATTTGAACTGCTCCATATCCCAGCAGAGCTGTGTCATGATGTAGTCAGCTCCGTTGTCCTGTTTCTGTTTCAGAACTGCGATATCAGACTCCAGACTTCTGCAGGAGATGTGGCCTTCCGGTGAACCTGCAACAGCGATTTCAAATTTGTCGCCGTAGGTATCACGTACGAATTTTACAAGATCCGTAGCGTAGTCAAAGTCACCGCAGGTTGTGGTCTCGCCAAGCGGAATATCACCGCGCAGTGCCAGCATGTGGTCTACGCCGTCAGCCAGATACTGATCCAGCTGTTCTTTAATTCCTTCTTTTGTGTTTTTGATAACGGTGAAATGAGTAACCGGTGTGGTTCCGGCATTTTTGATCATCTGACATACTTCACGGTTTGCTCCGACGTTTCCGCCGCCTGCTCCGTATGTACAGGAAATGTAAGACGGGTTGTACTTCATCAGGTGGTCGATGGTACCCGGCAGATTCTGCAGTCCCTTCTCTGTCTTTGGCGGGAACAGCTCAAAAGACAGAAGGGTCTTGTTTTTCATCTCTTCTGAAAGTTTCATAATTCAATTTACCTCCGCTTTAATATAATATATTCCTATTCTAAGTCCCGGTTCGCCTGTTCTGTTTGTTCCGATTCGCAGACCCCGGGGTCTTAAAACCGCTTTTATAGAATAACTGGTTCCGTCAACCAATTATCATTCACAGTCCAGCTCTACGATGCTGTTTGCAAGATCTACCATTTTGATCTTACCCTGCAGTCTGATCTCTTCGCCCAGGATGTCGCGGATGAGAACGTATTCTCCATCGACATCGATGCGGCTTACATTTTTACAGACAACTGTGTTCTCCGGATTTTTGTATACCGTTGCAAGGCACATAGCTTACGCCTCCTCTACTTAACTTCTTTCAAATGCTCTTTTACAAGCGTCAGTGCAAGGGACAGGCGCATATTGCCTTTCTGGAAATCGGATACTCCCTCCCTGATCTGTTTTGCGGCGTCCGCCATTCCGGCTTTTTCCAGTTTGTCGGCCATCTCGTCGAGTTCTGCTGCGTGATGTTCATTGTGCTGCAGCATATAGGTTAAAAGGGCAAGATTCTCGTCCTTGCATTTTTCTTCGGAACCGCATGCATTGCAGGCATGTCCGCAGTCTTCTCCCTCGTGATGATGGTCATGGTGATGATGGTGCTCGTCGTGAGCTCCGTGCGGAATGGGATTTCCATTCTCGTCATATAATAAATGCATAATATGGCCTCCTCTGTCCCCGTTTTTCTGCTCTGCCGTCCGTTTCGTCCGCTTTTGTTTTCCTGAAACGTCCTGCAGATTGTACAGGGAATGATAAATAAATATCAATTCAAACTTATTATACTCTATTTCATGCACAAAATCAATACGGCCTCCACAAAATTTCTGTACAATTCGCCGTACAGGCCGTCCTGGCATCCTTCTTTTTTCTTGCGTGGCTTGTTATTTTTTTCATTTCCCGATTGTGTTAAACTTTTTTAATATATTTGGTCTGATTTCTTTAAATTTTCATGTTATACTAAACATAATTATGAGAGAAATACGGCAGAATCTTTTTTTGATTCAAGATACGGAGGGTTTTTATGGCACTTTCTATTCCAACCATCACATTGAACGACGGCAGAGCGATGCCGCTTCTGGGGCTTGGCACTTACAAATCGACAGAAAAAGAGGCAGAAAAAGCAATTGTCACCGCGGCAAAATACGGCTACCGTCTGATCGATACCGCCTCCTCCTATAAAAATGAGGACAGCATCGGCCGCGGGATCCGCGCAAGCGGGATTCCGCGGGAAAACTTTTTTATTACCACAAAGGTATGGAATACCGCGCAGCGGGTCGGTGATATCGAAGGTGCCTTCAACCGCAGCCTCGACCGTCTCCGTCTCGACTACGTTGATCTTTACCTGATTCACTGGCCGGTGCCGGGCTGCTACCCGGAGACATGGCGCGCACTCGAAAAAATCCGCGAATCCGGGCGTGCAAAATCGATCGGCGTCAGCAACTTCGAGGAGCCGCACCTTACCGCCCTCTTTGAATTTTCCGGCATCATCCCGGCCGTCAACCAGATCGAATGCCATCCGCTCTGGAACCGGAAACCGCTCATCGCTTTCTGCCGTTCACATGGAATCGCCGTTCAAGCGTATGCGCCGCTCGCAAGAGGTCTTTATCTGAACCGTGAGATTATGCAGCAGCTGGCAGAAAAGTATGTACGCACTGAAGCGCAGATCGGCCTCCGCTACCTCGTCCAGCAGGGCATCAGTGTCATCCCGAAATCGACACAGCCGGACCGCATTTTTGCCAACGCGGATGTCTTCGACTTCGAACTTTCTGAAGCCGACATGGCGCTCATCGACACGATGGACGAACAGCTCCGCTCCGCTTCCATACCGGATGACCTGCTGTAACTGCGGATTCACAGAAAAAGCAGCACAGAAAATCTGTTTCTTTCCGTTTCAGATTTCTGTGCTGCTTTTTCTGTTTCTCTTTATTTCGAGGATACCATCCAGTCTGCTGCAGGTGCAGATCCAGTCCCCCATTGCTTCGGCTTCTTCTAAATCATGCGTGACCAGAAGTATCGTTTTTTCTTTTCCTTTTCTGCGGATATAGTTCATCGTTTTCTTTTTCGTCCCCGCATCCAGTCCCCGGAACGGCTCATCCAAAAGGAGGAAATCTGCGTCCATGCGCATGGCCCGCAGAACCGCCACCCGCTGGCGCATGCCGCCCGACAGTTCCGATACAGCCTGGTTTTCACAGCCCGAAAGGCCGAGTTCCTCCATCTCCTCCACAAGATGACGGAAGCTTCTTTTTTCTTTTCCAAACATGCGGCGCCTTACCGAGAGCTGGATATTGGCTGCAGCTGTCAGTTCTTCTGCCAGCCGCGGTTCCTGAAAAACCATACTTTTTCTTAAGGCTTCCAGTCCCCCGATTTTTCCGCCGTCCGCCTGCTCCAGGCCTGCCAGAATCCGCAGCAGGGTTGTCTTTCCCGCCCCGGAAGGAGCCATCAGACAGGTCACTGCTCCTTTTTTCAGTTCCATCGTAAGATTCGAAAAAATAACGTGTTCTCCATACGCTTTTTTCAGATGGCAGATTTCAATCGTATCTTCTCTCATTTCATCACCAGCATTCTTTTTTCCGCAAGATCCATTCCTTTTAAAACAGCTTTTTCGAGACAGAAGCTGACGTACACGATCGCTGCCGTCCAGGCAAAGAGTCCCGGTGTGTCGAGATATATTTTTGCCTGATACAGATGCTCTCCGATGGATCGGTTCGGAATGCCGATTACTTCTGCTGCCGTTCCGGCCTTCCAGCAAAGGCCGAGGGAAAGTGAACATCCCGTCCGGATATATGGGTACAGCTGCGGCAGGATCACCCAGCGCAGCCGCACCGGCCGCGGAACCTGAAAAACGTCTGTCATCTCCAAAAGCGCTGTGTCCAGTTCCCGCAGGCCGTTCCGCGTGTTTGTATACAGGATCGGAAATACCATCAGAAACGAAATCACAACCGAAAGATTCTTCGACGAAACCCATATCAGGATCAGAATCACAAAAGAAGCGACCGGCACTGCTTTCACTGCTGCAACCAGCGGCGTCAGGAGTTCTTCTGCAATGGAAAACCGACCGGCAAGTGCAGCTCCTGCAATTCCCGCCGCCGCACCAAGAAGGAATCCGGCTCCGATGCGTGCTCCGGAAAACAGCAGGGACTGCCAGAAGAACGGTTCTGTTACAAGCGTAAAAAGGCGTTTCAAAACAGCGGCAGGAGATGCCAGAAGGATCTCCTGCCCGACAAAAACACTTGCCGCCTGCCAGATCATAAGCCAGAACACGATCGGCCAGCGCTTCGTTTTTCTCTGTTTCTCTTTTTTGTCTTTATTCGGAATAATAGAAGTCATCTCCTGGAAGTTCTCCTCCGACTGCCTCCGGGTTCTGGTCTTTGAGTACACCGAGATAACCGGAAAGCTTCTCTTTCATCTCATCACCGGTGATGCAGACAATGTTGCACGCCGGAAGCGCTTTCTTTGCGACTGCCTCCGGAACAATGTCATAATCCCCGATCAGTTTTGCCGCCTCATCCGTGTTTTCGGTTACGTAGGATACGGATGCCTGGTAAGCTTCCATGAAGTCTGCAACTGCTTCCGGATGCTCCTTGGCAAAGGCAGTGCGCACAACGGTAACACCTGTCACCAGTGTGCTCACTGTTCCTTCGGACTCCTGGATTTTGTTCCATTCTTCGGTCAGGTCAAGTGCGGTGCGCAGCGTTTCTTTTTTCGTCTGTGCCGTCGTTACAAACGGCTGCGGCAGCATGGCGATTCCATCGGCATCTTCTGCAAGTGCTGCCACGCACTCGGCGTGTTCGCTCTTCCACTCGATCGTTACGTCCTCACCCGGTACGAGGCCGTTCTTTTCGAGGATATAATTCAAAGCATACTCCGGAGTTGCACCTTTGCCGCCCGCATAAATGGTTCTGCCTTTCAGATCCGCAATGGAATGTACGGTATCGCCGTCCTCGACGATATAAAGGACACCGAGCGTATTGACTGCGAGCACCTGCACGCCGCCGTTTGTCTTGTTGTAGAGTACGCTTGCAAGGTTCGCAGGAACCGCGGCGATATCCACCTCTCCCTGTACCAGTTTTGCGCTGACCTCATCCGGGGCAGCGGCAAGTTCAAACGTGTCCGCAGGTGACTCTTTGCTGTCGTTATCGCTCATCATTTTTACCATTCCCATGCTGGTCGGTCCTTTTAATGCAAGCACATGGACCAGTGTCTCATCTTCTGTTTCCGATGCCACTGTGCTGCTCTCTGTCTGCGTACTTTCTGATACTGTACTTTCTGATCCTGTGCTTTTTGTCCCGCTGCTCTCCGACTTTGTCTCTGTCTGGCCGCATCCTGCAAACAGAAGTACCATTGCAAGAATCGCTGCCGCAAAGCCCATCTTTCTTTTCTTTTTCACTTTTTTCTCCACCTTGCTGTTCTTTTTAGTCTACCAGCTTGTCCAGTTCTTTTACATATTCTGTCTGGCTGGAAATCTTGTGTTTTGCCTGCGCCGCATATTTGTTGACTGCCGCCTGCGACTTTTTGATTGACTGCATCGTGCCGGCTCCTGCCACGCATCCGCCCGGACAGGCCATGCCTTCGAGAAGATAACCGTTGTACTTTCCGGCCTTTGCCATTGTCAGCAGTTTCCGGCATTCCTTCAGACCTTCTGCATTTGCCATCTTGATTTCGCGGTCCGGGTATTTTTCACGGATTACATTTTCCACAGATTTTGCAACGCCGCCGGAGACAGCAAAGTTTCTTCCGTCCACCGATGCATCGCTGACGCCGTCCGGATCTTCCTCAAGTGCACTCACATCTACCTGGCGCGCATCGAAAATGCCCGACATCTCTTCAAACGTCAGAACGAAGTCCACCTCACTGCGGACAGACCGGCGCATGGCCTCCAGTTTTTTCGCCGCACACGGTCCGACAAAGACAACCTTCGCATTCGGATTGTGTTTCTTGATCAGACGCGCCGTCAGCGTCATCGGGGTCAGTGCCATCGAGATACAGTTAGCGTAATCCGGGAACAGTATCTTCGCCATTACAGACCAGGCCGGACAGCAGGATGTCGCCATAAACGGCAGTTTCTCCGGAACTTCGTTCACAAAATCCTCTGCCTCCTGTGCCGCACAGAGATCCGCTCCGATCGCAACTTCAAAGACATCCGCAAAGCCGAGCTTTTTCATCGCCGCACGCAGTTTTCCAGGCGTTACTTTCGGTCCGAACTGGCCGACAAACGCCGGTGCCAGCGCTGCATAGACGCGCTCTCCCGACTGGATCGCACGGATTACCTGGAAGATCTGGGATTTGTCCGAAATAGCGCCGAACGGGCAGTTGACGAGACACTGGCCGCAGGATACACATTTCTCGTAATCGATATCCGCTTTTCCGTTCTCATCTGAACCGATGGCATCCATTCCGCAGGCTCTCGCACACGGACGCTCCTGAATGATAATAGCCTGGTATCCGCATACCTTGGCACACTGACCACATTTGACGCATTTATCCTGATCAATATAGGATCGTCCATTGGTGCGGTCCAGCGTAATGGCCTTTTTCGGACAGACTTCCACGCACGGATGTGCAAGACATCCCTGACATCCCTCCGTGATCAGAACCCGTTTTTCATGACAGGCGTTGCATGCAAATTTGATGACATTAATGAGCGGCGGTGTATAATACGTCTCCGCCTGGTCCGCCAGTTTGATATTGTCCGAGATCGGGGCGTGCTCTGCCGCGCTTCTGCACGGAAGTCCCATTGCAAGGCGAAGCCGCTCTCCTACAATCGCCCGCTCCAGAAACACATCATTTCTAAAATTTCCGACCTCACCGGGAATTACACGGTAAGGAATTTCCTCGATCGTCTTTTCCACCGGGGAGTCCACGTCATACGCCATTTTTGCAACTTCCGTAAAAATGGCATGGCGGATTTCCTGAATTCTTGTTTCTACTCCTCTCATTCTTTCTTCCTCCTGCTGTATTTTCCTCCGCATCTTTTCAGTTAAAATTATTCCGCTTTCTATTACTATACTTGATTTCGAAAGTATTGTCATCTTTTTCCCGTATTTTTGCTGAAAAATTTCGGTCTGCACAAAAAAAAGAACCTGCCGTCTCTGTATCATTTCACAGAAGTGACAGGTTTCTTATTTTTACCGCTCCCAGAGATCCGGGGCGAGTTCGTCTTTTTTCATACGCTGCATCAGTTCATCCACAGCCTGTTTCGGGTTTTTGTTTTCAAACAGAACCTGATTGACTGCCTGAATGATCGGCGTTTCGATTCCGAATTTTTCTGACAAGGTAAGCCCCGCTTTTGCGGAATAGACACCTTCAACAATCATTTGAACCTCATCCATCGCCTGCTGCATTGTTCTTCCCTGGCCGATCAGATATCCTGCTTTCCTGTTCCGGCTGTGTACGGACGCACACGTTACAATCAGGTCACCGATGCCGGAAAGGCCATAGAAGGTTTCCGCATGGGCACCCATCGCCGTGCCGAGCCGTGCAATTTCCGCGATCCCGCGGGTAATCAGAGCCGCTTTCGTATTGTCGCCGTAGCCAAGACCATCCGCCGTTCCGGCTGCCAGTGCGATGACATTTTTCAGAGCTCCGCCAAGTTCAATTCCCGTGATGTCCGGGCTTGTGTAAACGCGGAAGACCGGACTCATGAACACATTCTGCACATACAGTGCGCTCTCGCGGTCATGCGCGCCGACAACGATCGTGGTCGGCAGGCCGCGGCCGACTTCCTCTGCGTGGCTCGGTCCGGAGAGAACAACGACATTCGCTCCCGGCACTTCCTCCTCGATGATCTGAGACATCGTCATCAGGGTATCGGCTTCCACGCCTTTTGCCACATTGACGATGAGCTGGCCGTCCGGAATATCCGCCGCATACTTTTTACATGTGGTTCGCACGTACGGGGATGCTTTTGCCATCACAAGGATGTCCTGTCCGGAAAGGGAGCCGCGCACATCGCAGGTGAACTTCATTTCATCCGGCAGTCTTACGCCCGGAAGCTTCGTTAGATGCTCTCTGTGTTCCTTTAAGCTCTCAATTTCCTTTTCATTTTCCGAGCAGATCGTCACGTCATGCCCGTTGTTGCAGAGCAGGAGGCCGAGGGCGGTTCCCCAGCTTCCTGCTCCGATGATGCTAATCTTTGCCATATTTTATTTCTCCGACTTTTTGGATAAATACGTTTTCCGCTCTGTTCCCGCGATGAGACGCTTGATGTTTGCACGGTGCTCCCAGAAGGCAAGCACGGCAAGAAGTGCGATCACCACGTACATCTCATAAAGATACGGCGGTTCCAGCGCAAAGCAGCCCGCCTGTCCCATGATAACGGCCATTGCAAAAAAGACAACGTAAACCATCATGGAACCGAGGGAAACATAGTGTGTTACTGCAAGATTCAGGAAAAACAGCGCTGCACAGACCAGCGTGATTCTCCAGTCAAATGAGATAATCAGACCCGCGGTCGCAGCGATTCCTTTTCCGCCGCGGAAGCCTAAGTAAAACGGGAAGTTGTGGCCGAGAATCGTTCCGGCCGCAGCATACACCGTCAGCAGTTTCAGTATTTCCGGGTGCGATGCACCGAAGATCAGCCGTACCGTCAGGACCGCCAGAATGCATTTGATGCAGTCGCCGGCAAGCGTGATGGCGCCTGCTTTTTTCCCTAAAGTCCGGAGCGCGTTGGTCGTTCCTGCGTTTCCGCTGCCGTGTTCCCGGATATCAATTCCCTTCGTCCTTCCATAAATATATGAGGTCTGAAAAAGGCCAAATGCGTATCCGATCAAAAGGCATATGATCCGTACCATAACTCTTTACTGCTCCTTCTCTTTTCGTTCTCTGATGATGAATTTCAGCGGTGTGCCGCGGAAGCCGAACGACTCTCTGATTTTATTCTCCAGATATCGAACATAGGAGAAATGCATCAGTTCTTTGTCGTTGACGAAAATAACAAATGTCGGCGGTTTGACCGAAACCTGTGTCATGTAGTAGATTTTCAGTCGTTTTCCACGGTCTGACGGCGGCTGCTGCATTGCCATTGCCTCGGTCAGAATCTCGTTCAGGACACCGGTCTGTACGCGCAGGTTCTGGTACTGCAGAACCATGTCGATCGTCTCGAACAGCTTCGGAAGACGCTGTCCTGTCTTCGCAGAGATGAAAAGAAGCTCTGCATACGGCATGTAAGCCAATGTATTTCTTACTTTTTCGGTAAAGCGGTAGATCGTCTTGTCATCTTTTTCCAAGGCATCCCATTTATTTACCGCAATGATCATACCTTTTCCACGCTCATGGGCGATACCGGCAATTTTGGCATCCTGCTCGGTGACACCCTCGGTTGCATTGATCAGAAGAACGACGACATCTGCGCGCTCTACGGCAGATACTGTACGGATGATGCTGTACCGCTCCAGCTCCTCTTTGATCTTGTTTTTCTTTCGAAGACCTGCGGTATCGATGAAAATATATTCATTTCCATTGTGCATGATCGTGGTATCGATCGCATCGCGCGTCGTTCCGGCGATATCGGATACGATGACACGGTTCGAGCCCAGCAGTTTGTTGACCAGGGAGGATTTTCCGACGTTCGGTTTTCCGACAATGGCGATGCGCGGAATCTCGCTCTCCTCCTCGTTTTCCATCTCCGGATCAAAGTATCCTGTCACCTCATCGAGCATATCGCCGATGCCGAGCTTTCCGGATGCGGAAATGGCGTGCGGCTCTCCGATGCCGAGGTTATAGAATTCATAAACATCCATCATCTGACGGTCGAAGTTGTCGACTTTGTTGACCACCAGCACAACCGGCTTGCGGCTTCTTCTGAGCATATCAGCTACTTTTGCATCGGCATCTACAAGGCCCTGACGGACGTCAGTGATGAAGATGATGACATTTGCGGTATCAATGGCGATCTGCGCCTGGTCTCTCATCTGGGAGAGAATGATATCTTTGGATTCCGGCTCAATACCGCCGGTGTCTACCAGCGTAAATTTGTGGTTCAGCCACTCCACGTCGGCATAAATACGGTCACGGGTTACACCCGGTGTGTCTTTTACAATCGAAATATTGTCTCCGGCTAATACATTAAACAGGGTGGATTTACCCACGTTCGGCCGGCCCACAATTGCTACAATCGGCTTGCTCATACATTGTTCTCCTTCTGTGTATCGTCTCCTGGTTTTCCTCCACAACGGCTTTCACCAGGTCGCTGCCCGGCTCATCGATAATCTGTACCGGTGTTTTCAGGCGCTCTTCCACCTCTTCCACCGTCACATCGTCGAGAAAGACGTTTTTTCCCGAACGGAGCATGTTGCACGGAAGCAGCAGGCAGTCGCCAAGATCTCTTCCCTCTAACTGCTCCATCAGATCCTTTCCGGTAATCAGACCGGATACGGTAATGGATTCTCCAAAGAAATAGTTGATAATCGTGATAACCTCCGCCTGTACATTCGGATATTTTTCACGAATTTTCTGCATGTGTTTTTCCAACGACGGCGCCGCAGCTTTTCCGGTCGCAATCGTTACATGGCGGTGACGGTCGTCCCCTTCTCGTTTCGAAAGTTCTTCCGCAACCTCGTCCTCCAGAAGCCGGAGCATTCCCACTCCGTTTTCCAGCTGGATATAGCCATCGTAATTTTCCTCCTCCGGGATCGGCTCTCCCGCCAGCAGATACCATTCATCACCAGCATGGATAAAGTGAAGTCCCCACTGTTCATACAGCTTTTTCTGCCATTTGTGAATCGTGGCAAGAACTTCTTTTGCATCCTCCCTGGTAAACGGTTCCAGAGGCGCCAGTCCGTCGCGGTATTTCGAAAGTCCGACCGGGACAACCGAAACACTTTTCAGATGCGGCAGATATTTTGACAGATCCGAAATACTGCGCTCCAGCTCTGCGCCGTCGTTGTATCCCTTGCAGAGCACAATCTGTCCATTCATCTCGATTCCCGCCTCGTAAAGGCGCTGGACCTTCGGAAAGATATTGCCCGCAAAACGGTTGTGCAGCATTTTGCAGCGGAGCTCCGGGTTCGTTGTCTGGAACGAAATATTGATCGGTGCCAGATGGTAGCGGATAATCCGGTCGATATCGTGGTCGCTCATGTTGGTCAGTGTAATATAGTTTCCCTGCAGGAAGGACAGACGCGAATCGTCATCCTTAAAATACAAGGTGGGACGCATTCCCGGCGGCATCTGATCGATGAAGCAGAAAATGCAGTTGTTGCTGCAGGAACGGTACTGATCCATGAACTCGTTCTCGAATGTGATGCCGATTTCCTCGTCATACTCTTTTTCAATCTCCAGATCCCATTCTTCCCCGTTTTTCTTCCGGATCGTGAGTTCCAGATAGGAGTCGTTGGTCTGGAAATGGTAATCAAAAACGTCCTCGATTTCTTCCCCGTTGACACGAAGCAGTTCGTCTCCCGGTTCCAGTTCAAGCTCTTCGGCAATACTGCCCGGTTCTATTTTCTTTATGATGTGTTTCGTTTTGTTTTTCACAGATATTATGTTATGGCCTTTCCTTTTCCTTCATTTTCTGTCCGAAAGGCAGCAGAACTCTGCATAGCCAGCGGACATTCATTCATTATAATAACAACAACCTGCACAAAAAGCAAGGATTCTTTCGTTTTTTGCTTGACGCGCCCTTTGTTTCGATGATATAAATAGGAAGAAAAAGCTTTGTAAAATATGTCGATTACTGGAGGTTTGTATGGCTAATTTAGATTTACTTGAAAATTCCATTCCGGTCGCCCCGTTAAAGCTCGCAGCTCTGCCGGGCAGTATGGAAATGGCAAAAAAAGTCGATTCGTATCTGGTTCAGTTCCGTAAAGAGCTCGCCGAGCGCCGCAACGGGGTTTCCTTTTCCGGATATTCCGAGGATTCTTTTCTGATTGACTGCGAGTGCCCGCGTTTCGGTTCCGGCGAAGCAAAAGGAAAGATCAACGAATCCGTCCGCGGTGCCGATCTTTACATCCTGGTTGATGTCTGCAACTACAGCATCACCTACAAGGTCTGCGGCTACGAGAACCACATGTCACCGGATGACCATTATCAGGATCTGAAACGTATCATCGCTGCTGCAACGGGAAAAGCACACCGGATCAACGTAATCATGCCTTTCATTTATGAAGGAAGACAGCATAAGCGCACCAAACGTGAGTCTCTCGACTGCGCACTTGCTCTGCAGGAGCTGATGAACATGGGTGTTTCCAACTTTATCACCTTCGACGCACACGATCCTCGTGTCATGAACGCAATTCCGCTCGGCGGCTTTGACAACTTCATGCCAACCTACCAGTTTTTAAAAGCCCTTCTTCGTTCCGTTCCGGATCTGACGATCGACAACGATCATCTGATGATCATCAGCCCGGACGAGGGAGCGATGGCGCGTGCCGTATACTTCTCCAACGTGCTCGGCGTCGATATGGGTATGTTCTATAAGAGAAGAGATTACTCCACCATCGTAAACGGAAAAAACCCGATCGTGGCACATGAGTTCCTCGGCGATTCCGTAGCAGGAAAAGATGTTGTCATCATCGACGATATGATCTCCTCCGGTGAGAGTATGCTTGACGTTGCAAAACAGGTCAAAGAGCGCGGCGCTGACCACGTCTTTGTCTGCACCACCTTCGGCCTCTTCACCGATGGTCTGGAGAAATTCGATGCTTACTATGAGAAAGGCTATATCAGCAAAGTCATCACCACCGACCTGACCTACCGTACACCGGAACTCGTTTCCCGTCCTTGGTATGAGCCGGCTGAGATGAGCAAATATATGGCAAGCATTATCGATACGCTTAACCACGACGTATCCGTTGCAAAAGTACAGTCTACGACAGAGAAAATCAATAAGCTGCTGGCAAAACACAGATAATCGATTTTGTGTCCGCCGGATGCATACAGCAAAAAAACGGATCTGTTTTTTCCAGGTCCGTTTTTTGATGCTTTCTATTCTGTTTTCGATCCTGTTTTCAGACCAGGGAAAGGAATGCCGCGAGGTTTCCTCTTTTTCCCTTCGATGCACGGTGGGAATACAGGAAATCCGGGTTGCAGCAGGTGCAGAGGTTCGGCAGATGAATCTGCTTCTCCGGCACTCCTGCCGCAAGAAGGATCTGATGATTCGCCTCCCAAAGATTTAACTGGTATTTTCCATCTGGTTTTCCGCAGAACAGTTTCTCATGCAGTGTTTCCGGGAATGCTGCCCGGAACTCTTCGATCACGTCACCGCTCACCTCGTAGCATTCCTGGCAGATCGACGGGCCGACGGCTGCGATCACATCTTTTGCTTCTGTTCCAAACCGTTCGTGCATCGCATCGAGCGTTGCCTGTCCCATCTTGTGGACCGTTCCACGCCAGCCGGAATGTGAAAGTCCAATTGCACGGTGCACCGGGTCGACAAAGTAGAGCGGCACGCAGTCCGCATAGAATGTCGCAAGTACGACGCCCGGCTCGTCAGTGATCATACCGTCAATATCATGAAAATCGCGGTCTCTTGTCACGCCGCTGCCGCAGTCTGCTTTCGTCACATAACGGACCTTCGTTGTGTGTGCCTGATCGGAGGTAACAATGTTTTCCACTTCAAACCCCGCCGCCTCACAGAATCTTCTGTAATTCTCCCGCACATTCGCCGGATCGTCGCCGCGCGAAAAGCTGAGATTCATGCTGGAAAGATGTTCCTTACTCACCCCGCCGATCCGTGTGGAAAATGCATGGCGGATGCCCTCAATTTTCTCAATCGCCGGCCAGGTCAGATAGACCACGCCGTTTTCCGCCTCGTTGACATGCATCGTTTTTTTATCGTTTTGTTTCCATTGAATTGGTATCATAAAAACTCCTTTCCTACCAGCCGCTCCCCTGATAATAAAACGCGTTCGCATAGACGCGGATCTCCTCCGGTGTCTCTGCCACGACGTCGAAGCGGCAGGGCACATCCATCGGGATCTGGTGGAGCATGCGGTAGTAATCTGCTGTTTTTGAAATTTTCTTCTGTTTCTTTCCATCCACGGCGCTTGTCGGGTCTCCGGCTGTCCGGCCGGTGCGGTATTTTACTTCGATAAAAATGTATGTGTCGTCCTGTTTTGCGATCAGGTCGATCTCACCGAAGCGGCACCGGAAATTCCGCACCAGGATGTGATATCCCAGGCTTTCCAGATATTCTGCCGCACGGCTCTCCTGTCTCGTTCCTACTTCCCGCTGATTCAAATGCGATACCCTCTCCTTTTTTGATGCGGTGCCTTTACACGAAATGGCCGATAAACGACTGCCGGTGGATCGGTGACGGGCCGATTTCTTTTAAAGCAGCGATATGCTCTGCCGAACCGTAGCCCTTGTTCGATGCAAAACCGTAGCCCGGAAGCACCTTGTCGTACTCTTCCATCAGGCGGTCCCTTGTCACCTTCGCAACAATACTTGCCGCCGCAATCGAAACACTCTTGGCATCTCCCTTGATGATCGGCACCTGGCGGATGTCCACCTGCGGGATTTTCACCGCATCGTTTAAGAGCACATCCGGCTTCACGGAAAGCTTGCTGATCGCCTCCCGCATCGCCTCGTACGTTGCCTGTAAAATATTGATCTCGTCGATCCGCGCCGGGGAGGCATAGCCGATGCCGACGGCCACTGCCTCGCGCATGATCACATCGTACAGCTCGTCGCGTTTTTTGGCCGTCAGCTGCTTGGAATCGTTCAGATACAGGATTTTACTGTCGCGCGGCAGAATGACCGCACCTGCGACCACAGGGCCCGCCAGAGGGCCTCTTCCGACCTCGTCGATGCCGCAGATCCAGCCAAGATCCTCATATTTGTGCTCGTAGATCTTCATCTGTTCCGTGCGCTCGCGCTCTTTTTTTAAGGCCTCTTCCTGTTTCTGGTATTTTTGAATCAGATTTTGTACGCCGGCACGGGAATCCTCTTCATATTCCAGATAAAGGGCGGGCAGCTCCGTCTCCGAAGCTGCCGCAAAAATTTCCCGTATGGCGGATATCGATTGTTTTTTCTCTGTCATCGTTGTTCTCCGCATTTTTTATTTTGATAAATCCATTTATTCCGGTTTTTCCAGCGTGATTCTGCCGAGCTTTCCGCTCCGGAAATCATCCATCAGAAGCCGTGCTGCTTTTTCGTAATCGAGCTCATTTCCCTTTTTCAGGCAGCCGCGCACACGCGCAATCTCACCCAGGATTTCCACACGATCCGTCATGCCTTCAAAGCCAAAGCGTTTCTCCAGCGTTCCCGGATACTCTGCCGTCAGATAATCGATGACGGACAGCGCCAGCTCCTCCACGTTCAGGATCTCATCGTTGATGGAACCGATCATCGCAAGATGCAGTCCCACCTGCTGGTCCTCAAACTTCGGCCACAGGATACCAGGTGTGTCCAGAAGCTCCAGCTGTTTGCTCAGACGGATCCATTGTTTTCCCTTCGTGACGCCCGGTTTGTTTCCGGTTTTCGCACAGGCTCTGCCCGCATACGCATTGATAAATGTCGATTTTCCGACGTTCGGAATACCGACAACCATCGCGCGGACCGGACGGTTCAGGATGCCGCGTTTGCGGTCGCGCTCGATTTTCTCTTTGCAGGCCTCCTGTACGGCGCTGTTAATCGCTTTCATGCCGGCTCCGGAACGGGAATTGACCTTCACAACAGAATATCCCTTTCCCTTGAAATATTCCATCCAGGCATCGTTTCCGCGCTCATCGGCAAGGTCCGATTTGTTCAGCAGGATCAGCCGTGCTTTGTTCTTTCCAAGTTCATCTATATCCGGGTTGCGGCTCGCTGCAGGAACTCTCGCATCGACCAGCTCAATCATCAGGTCGATGAGCTTTAAGTCTTCCTGCATCTGTCTGCGGGCCTTCGTCATATGACCCGGGTACCACTGATAATTCATGTTTCTTCTCCTTCTATGCTGCGTTTACACGAAACCGATTTTCTTCCACGGCGAAATCGTAAACCAGAGCTTTCCGACAATGCGGTCCGAATCCACGAGTCCCATGCCGTTGTGGCGGCTGTCCTCGCTGTTGTTCCGGTTGTCGCCGAGCACAAAGTACTGTCCCTTCCCGACCGTGATCGGCTCGGAGGCAAGTCCCGCGTTTGTGATGGCCGGAAATTCATCTTTTTCATTATAGACTTCCCCGTTGATGAGGATCTGTCCGTCTTTGATCTGTACCGTCTCGCCCGGCAACGCAATCACACGCTTGATGTGGATGCTCGCCTTCTTGTCCTCACTCGTCCGGAACGCGATGATATCCCCGCGTTTCGGAGAACTTAAGCGGTACCAGGCGGAGTCCATCAGCACACGCTCCCCCGGCACGAGAGTCGGCTCCATCGAGCCCTCCTGCACCACGACACTTCTGCAGAAAAACCAGGAAAATGCCGCCGCAAGAAGAATCACTGCGATGATTTCCAGATTCCATACAAACATGGAACGGATCTTTTTCTTGTAGAAATATTCTTTTACATATCTGGTATTCATACCCATAGTGTAATTCTCCGTAAGACAAAACCGGAGAAACACAATTGCTCATGTTCCTCCGGCCATCCTTTTAACGACTTATTATTTTACCAGCTCTTTCACTTTCGCTGCTTTACCAACACGGTCTCTTAAGTAGTTCAGTTTCGCACGTCTTACTTTACCACGTCTGATAACTTCTACTTTTTCAACGTTCGGAGAGTGTACCGGCCATGTTTTCTCAACGCCTACGCCGTTAGAGCTCTTACGAACAGTGAAGGTCTCTTTGCTTCCGCCGCCCTGTCTTTTCAGGACAACGCCTTCGAATACCTGGATACGCTCGCGGTTACCCTCTTTGATTTTACCGTAAACTTTAACGGTATCACCAACGCGGAACTCCGGTGCTTCTGCTTTTAACTGTGCATCTTCGATTTTCTTAATAATGTCGTTCATTTCTTTATCTCCTTTTTTTACCCTGGATGTTCTTAATGCCTTTTTGCAACAGCGGACCATCTCTTTACTCACAACAAGATATATTATACTATAATGCATCCGCAGATGCAAGTATTTTTTTCACTTTCCATTCGCCGCTGTACAGCAGACTGCGAAGCGCGAAAGAAAACCGCTGCAGGCCGTCCGCGGACGGTATGCCGGTAAGCCGTGCGACCAGACGGAAACCGTTTTTTTCCAGCTGCTCTTCGAGTTTTTCTTCCTCTTCTGAGAATCCGTCCGGGCACAAAAACACCAGCGGTGTTTCTTTTCCGGCAAAGCTGCGGATATACTCGCTCTTTGCTTTCATACCCTCCTCAAGCGTTCCCGGAAGCTGCAGAATCAGCAGATCATGGTCATCAAACAGATTTTTCTGTTTCCGGATCTTCTTTCGTCCGAGATCAAGGCTTACACCATAGCGTGTCATGCCTGCCAAAAGATCGTGCGCCCAGGCAGACGATTCCTCTTTTTCATTGCATGCGCAGGAAATCTGGAATGCATTTTCCAGAAGGTCCGGCCGCCGCTCGGCTGTCCGCACCAGGGATGCCTCATGACGCCACGCTTCGATCTTTTTGTGGTCACCGGAAAGAAGCACCTCCGGAACTTTTTTCTCGTGCCATGTCTCCGGTCTTGTGTAATGCGGATACTCAAGCAGATTGTCCTGCAGCGACTCAAACTGCGAAGATTCCTCGTTGCTTAAGACACCCGGCACAAACCGCGATACCGCATCCACCAGCACCATTGCACCGAGTTCTCCGCCTGTTAAAACATAATCCCCGATCGAGATATAGTCCGTTACCACTTCCTGCAGTACGCGGTCATCGATGCCCTCATAGTGGCCACAGAGCAGCACAAGATCGTCCTCAAGCGCCAGCTCTTCCACCATCGTCTGGTTCAGTACTTTTCCCTGCGGTGTCAGATAGACCGTGCGCGGCTTTTTCCCGATCTTTTCGGCTACCGACTGGTAGGCGCGGAACACCGGCTCCGCCTCCATGACCATGCCCGCACCGCCGCCGTACGGGTAATCGTCCACGCGGTTGAATTTATTTGCTGAAAAATCCCGGATATTCGTCGTCTCGAGGGAAATATAGCCGTTGTTGATGGCTCTTCCGAGGATGCTGGTGTGCAGCCCCTGCTCGATCATCTCCGGAAACAGCGTCAGAATATGATATTTCATCGTTCTTTACTCTCTTTATCAGTCAATCAGGCCCGGAAGAAGGTGAATCGTCATCTTCTGTTCATCCAGGTCCACATCCAGAATGCAGTCATGGATCGCCGGAATCAGAACCTCTCCGTGCTCTTTCGAATCTACAATATAGACGTCGTTCGCACCGGTCTCCATCACATCGCGGAGCGTGCCGAACAGTTCGCCGTCCTCGGTGTACATCTGCATTCCCTGCAGGTCTGCGATATAGTATTCGTCCTCTTCCAGCGGAATGGCATCCTCTCTCGTCACATAGAGGCTGCAGCCTTTATACCGTTCGATATCGTTGATGTTGTCAATTCCTTTGAATTTTACAATGGCAAGCTGTTTGAAAAAACGCACGCCAGTTACATGGAGTTCTTTTTTTTCTTTTCCTGTATCGAGAAAAACGCGGTCCAGAGAAAGAAAACGCTCCGGATCTGTCGTCGGGTATACCTTTACCTCACCGCGTACGCCGTGGGTTGTGGTAATTACGCCAATCTGCAAATATTCTTCCATTCAAAAACCCTTTCCAACCAGTTCTACTGTGTATTGCGACTCGAGAAACACGCTTTGCGAGTTTCTCAAGTTATCGCGGCAGTCGCCAAGGTCCCGTGCAAGCACGGACTTTGTCTCGTTGCCCGCGTAAAGAAAGGAACCGGCAACAACTGTCGGTTCCTTTTCCTATCTTTTACTTACTGTAAAATTTCTACGACAACTTTTCTGTCGCTCTTTGAGGAAGCTGCTTTTACAACCGTACGGATTGCTTTCGCAATGCGTCCCTGACGTCCGATGACTTTTCCCATATCTGACGGATCTACTTTGAGTTCCAGCAGAAGGTCATCACCGCTGACGGTTTCTGTCACAACTACCTCAGATGGATGATCAACCAGAGATTTTGCAATTACTTCGATAAGTTCTTTCATTACAAGATACCCCCGTATGAATTATTTCTCGATACCAGCCTGTTTTAAGAGTTTGGCAACGATTTCGGTCGGCTGTGCGCCGTTAGCCAGCCATTTTTTAGCAGCCTCCTCGTTGAAGCTGATTGCGCTCGGCTCGCGGTTCGGATCGTAAGTTCCGATCTCCTCGATGAAACGTCCGTCTCTTGGGGATCTGGAATCTGCTACAACGATTCTATAAAAAGGAGCTTTCTTCTGTCCCATTCTTCTTAATCTCATTTTTACTGCCATTTTTCTTTACCTCCATTGTAAATTCATGTATTTATTTATATTTTTTCTTTTATGCTAAAAGGGAAGTTTGAATCCTCCTCTTTTACCACCCTTACCGACCATTCCGGTCATCTGTTTCATCATTTTTCTTGACTGTTCAAACTGTTTGATGAAACGGTTTACCTCCGCGATGTCAACACCGGCGCCTTTTGCAATTCTCTGCTTTCTCGACGGATTGATGAGATCCGGGTTTTCTCTTTCCTTTGGCGTCATAGAAAGTACAATAGCTTCCTTTCTTGCCATGTCTTTTTCATCCACCATGCTCTCAAGATCCTGGCCCTTCATTTTCGCGCCGACGCCCGGAAGCATATTCAGGATGCTGGAGATGCCGCCCATATTGCGCATCTGCTCCATGGAATCCAGATAATCGTTGAAGTCGAACTGCGCCTTCTTCATCTTCTGTTCCATGGCTTTTGCTTTTTCTTCGTCGATGTTTGCCTGCGCTTTTTCAATCAGGCTCATCACATCGCCCATGCCGAGGATACGGGACGCCATACGGTCCGGATAAAACTGCTCCAGATCCGAAAGCTTTTCGCCCATGCCGACATAGAGAATTGGTTTGCCGGAAACTGCACGGATTGAAAGTGCCGCACCGCCTCTGGTGTCACCATCTAATTTTGTAAGTACTACACCGTCGATGCCGACTTTATTGCTGAACATCTCGGCCACATTGACTGCGTCCTGTCCGGTCATAGCATCTACTACCAAAAGGGTCTGATCCACAGGAACAGCCGCTTTGATATCCTGTAATTCCTGCATCATCTCTTCGTCGATGTGCAGACGGCCTGCCGTATCCAGAATCAATACGTTAAAGCCGTTTGTCTTTGCATGCACCAGCGCTGCCTTTGCGATATCCACCGGACGGTTTTTATCTCCCATAGCGAACACTTCCACGCCCTGCTTTTCTCCGTTGACCTGCAGCTGTTTGATCGCTGCCGGGCGGTATACGTCGCAGGCTGCAAGGAGAGGTTTTCTTCCCTTGGCTTTTAACTTTCCTGCAATCTTTGCGGTTGTGGTTGTTTTACCGGCTCCCTGAAGACCTGCCATCATAATAATGGTAACTTCACTCGCCGGGCGCAGTGCGATTTCCGTTGTCTCGGAACCCATCAGCTTGACCAGCTCGTCATTTACGATTTTAATGACCATCTGACCCGGATTCAGTCCGTTCATGACGTCCTGTCCGACTGCCTGCTCCTGTACGGATTTGATAAACTGTTTTACTACTTTGAAGCTGACATCCGCCTCGAGAAGTGCCATTTTTACTTCCTTCAGCGCAGTCTTTACATCCGCCTCGGTCAGGCGGCCCTTGCTTCTGAGATTTTTGAAAACATTCTGGAGTTTCTCGGTTAAACTTTCAAATGCCATGCTCAAAGCTCCTCTAATATATCCGATGCAATTGCTGCAATCCGCTGCATCACATCTTCTTTCGGGGTATCACCGGATGGGTCTGTCAGCTTTCGGATCTCGTTTACATTCTCCCGGATCTGCACAAAGCGTTGTACCAGATGAAGCTTTTCTTCATACTCTTCCAGTGTCTTGTTGCAGCGTCTGACCAGATCGTGAACTCCCTGGCGGGAAATGCCCCGCGCTGCCGCAACCTCGCTCAGGGAAAAATCGTTGAGCACCACGTCCTCATATACCTGACGCTGATGTTCAGTCAGAAGTTCGCCGTAAAAATCATACAGTAATGTCTGTTCCAATATTTTTTCCATTGCGATCACCTTGGTTATCATACACGAAAAGGCGCAGGGTGTCAAGTATTTTTTCTTGACAGTTTTAAAATTTTTCTGATCCGTTTCAAAAGCCGCAGAAAGGGCGCATTTTCCGCGTTTTTTCGCAGAAAACACGCCCCTTATAAAGACTTTTGTATACCTACTGCAGCTCCGCAATCCTCGTCACAGCCACATAAATCGACTGAATTTTGTACCATGTCGGATAATCCACAATGCCGGAAACCGGCAGGCCGAACAGCCGCTGGAACGCTTCGACGGCGTCCTGCGTCTCTTCATCGAAATAGCCATTTTCATAGACCGTCGGAATCGATGAATACACCTCCGCAATCACGTTCAGCTGCTCCTGCATCTGCAGTACCTTGTTCCCGGACGAGCCGATGGTGAGGTCATACCCCGGCCAGGAGGACGGGATGCCGGAAATCTCCTCCGCCGTGTTGATATACATATTGTCTCCATAATAATTGCGGAGAATCTGAATCGTTGAATACCCTTGGTCCGCCAGGTTTTTGGACCCCCACTGGCTCATCCAGTTCGGGCAGCTCACACGGTTTCCGTCACAGTACTGCGTCAGAATCGGCTGTTTCACATTCGGGCGCGACAGGTAATCAGCAAAAATCTCATCGACCACAAGGGAAATGCTGTCGAAAATATTCCTGCCGTAAATCCATTTGTGATCGTAGGCCGTCGACGAAGTGATCGTAAAATCGTATCCCTTGTTGCGGTACCATTCTGTATAGACACGGTTCAGCGTAAATGACATGATTGCGAGGATATTCGCCCGGATCGCCGCATCCGGCCATGTTGCATAGATTTCCGAGCACGCCACGTTTTTGATGTAGTCGCGGTACCGCACATAATAGTCGCGTGCCGTGCTGTCGGTCGGCGCTCCGTCGTGGACGATGATATACTCCGGGATCACGACACGGGACAGCACAATCTCACCGCTCTCCCTCGTCGGCTTGATCTCACTTTCCGGAATTTTCGCCGGATATTCGCCGAACAACGTATGGTCCGGGATCGTCACATCCGCAAACGCTGCGCCCTCTGCCAGTTTGAGGTCCACCTGCTGGACGGACTGTTCTCCTGAAAGAAGCTCGGAGCCCGTCACTTCAACCAGTTCATACCCTTCCGCCTCCACTTTCACCGTATATTCGGAATACGGCTGATTCACATTCGGTTCCAGACTGTACTCGAGCGGCGGCGTCGCCAGATCCAGCGTCTCCGTTCTGCCGTCCCCGTCGGTAATCAGCTCCTCGATCACATTCTGCGGATCTCCCGTATACGAAACCGTCACCCGCGCCCCGGAAACAGGCCGCGCCTGGATTCTTGTATTTACCCGGATTTCCAGCCGCCCGCGGTCAGTCATTTCCTGCTGCATACGCAAATTTTTCATAAAAAAGCCCCATATCCTGCACTCCTTTTATGGTATGCAGAATATGAGGCTTTGTTGCTTTTCATTTTTCGATTTACAGGATCCGCTGGACGTCGTGGATCATGACGTAGACCATCAACGCCATCAGAAGCACCAGGCCCGCGAAGTGAACCATACCCTCCAGGTCTCGCCGGATTGGTTTTCTGCGGATGGCTTCTATGATCAGAAAGACAAGCCGTCCGCCGTCGAGTGCCGGGAGCGGCAGCAGGTTCATGACGCCAAGGTTTGATGACAGCAGAATCACCATGTTCAGCATCGTCATCACCGTAACCAGAACGCCCTGCGATTTTACATCATCATAGGCGGTTCCGATCGCATCCACCACGCCGACCGGGCCGGAAAGATCGTTCACAGAATACTGTCCGGTGATCAGCATACTGACGCTGTCAATGACGGTGCGCACCCAGTATTTGATCTCCAGCACGCTGTATTTCAGCACGCCGATCGGGGACTGTTTCTCCCGGAGCTGATACGAAAACTGTACATTCGCATACGTATTTTCAACCGGTGTCACCGTAATCTCTTTCGTCTTTCCGCTGTGCTCATACTCCAGCGTCACAGCGCTTCCATCGAAAGGATGCTCTGTCTGGTAAGCAGTAAAATCTGCCACACAGGTGATCGGCGCTCCGTTGATCGATACGAGCAGGTCGCCCGCGACAACACCCGCAGCGGCAAGCGGCATATTCTGCTGCACATACGTGAATTCCATGCCGCGGTCACAGTCATCGTAGTTAAAGCCCATCATATACCGCGTTGTCACCGTCGGTTCATATGTGATCGTTTTCTTTTCCCCGTCGGCCTTTTTAACCTCCAGCGTAATCTCATCCGTCGGCACACCCCGTACCGTCATCACAGAGTTCAGCTCTTTTCCGATGGAAATATGTCTTCCTTCATAGGAAGTGATGATATCTCCCGCTTCCAGGCCTGCCTCTGCCTCCGGCGAACCGTCTGCCACTTCTGTGACGCGCGCCGGGGAACTTCCCGCGTAACTGATCACAAAGATTGCGCAGAAAAATGCCAGAATCATGTTGAACACCGGTCCCGCCGCAACGACGGAAATTCTTGCCCACACGGATTTGCTGTTAAAGGTTCCTTCCCCCTCCTCTTCACCGTCCTCGCCGAGCATCTGGCACGCACCGCCGAAAGGCAGAAGTTTTAAGGAATAGACCGTTCCTCCTTTTTCTGTCTTTACCACCGTCGGGCCAAAGCCGATCGAAAATTCCGTCACGGTAATACCATTCGCTTTCGCCAAAAGAAAATGCCCCAGCTCATGGATAATGACGGTGATTCCGAAAATGAGTACGGCTATCAGGATTTTTACAATCATGCTGTCTTATTCTCCCATCTTATATCTGTTCGCAATCCATTCATACGTCTCCTGCTCCGCCGCGAGAATCTGCTCCAGCGTCGGATCGGCAATCGTTTTGTGTGCTTCCATTGCACCGGCGATCACGTCGTAAATCTCGAGGAAACGGATCTTCTTCGCGAGGAACAGTGCAACGGCGCGTTCATTTGCCGCATTGAAGACCGTCGGCATGGAGCCGCCCGTCCGGGACGCCTGCATTGCCATCGGAAGGCCGAGGAAGGTATCCATATCCGGTTTTTCAAACGTGATCTGTGTCAGCGCCGCAAAGTCGAGGCGGTCGCCTGCAAGGAAGCGGCGCTCCGGGTAATACAGTGCGTACTGGATCGGCAGTTTCATATCCGGTGTGCCAAGCTGTGCCATGACAGCGCCGTCTTTAAATTCTACCATGGAATGGATAATGCTCTTTGGCTGTACCACAACCTGGATGTGGTCGAGATCAACACCGAACAGCCATTTTGCTTCCATGACTTCCAGTCCTTTGTTAACGAGTGTCGCGGAATCAATCGTGATCTTGTGCCCCATCGACCAGTTCGGATGACGGAGCGCCTGCTCTACCGTTACGTTTTCGAGCTCCGCTCTTGTTTTTCCGCGGAACGGACCGCCGGATGCAGTAATCAGAAGTTTTTCAATTTCTTTTCTGTTTTCCCCGTGCAGACACTGAAAAATCGCCGAGTGCTCACTGTCCACCGGAAGGATCTGCACACCGCATTCCTCTGCCAGCGGCATAATAATGTGTCCCGCCGTTACCAGTGTCTCTTTGTTTGCCAGTGCAATGTCTTTTCCTGCCTTCATCGCCGCAACCGTCGGGCGGATGCCGATCATGCCGACGATCGCTGTCACAAGGATTTCGCTCTCCGGCATCGTGGCAAGCTCGATCATGCCGTCCATGCCGCTGCCGATTTTTACAGGAAGATCCTTCACTCTGTCACGGAGTTCTGCCGCTTTCGCCTCATCGCCGACTGCCGCAAACTTCGGATGAAATTCCCGGATCTGCTGCTCGAGCAGTGTAATATTACTTCCGGCGCTGATGCCGACCACCTCAAGATCGCCGTTGGCACGCACGACATCGAGGGTCTGGGTTCCGATCGAACCGGTTGAACCAAGAATTGCTATTTTCTTCATATTCCAGTTTCTCCCATCTGCTTCCCGTTTATGCTGTAGGGGAAGCTTTTTTAATGAATCAGAAGCACCGACAGGAAATAGATGATCGGTGCGGTAAAGATCACGCTGTCGAAGCGGTCAAGAATACCGCCGTGGCCCGGAATCAGCTTTCCGTAATCCTTGATGCCCTGATTTCGTTTGATTGCGGATGCCGCAAGGTCTCCGACCATGGAGATCAGCGCGCCGACACCGCAGATGATGGCGTATTCCACCATGCCGCCCTTTGTCGCAGCCGCATAGATGATGCCGAGCAGAATCGCTCCGACGACACCGCCGACAGCTCCTTCTACGGATTTTTTCGGGCTTAAAACCGGCGCCATTTTATGTTTTCCAAAGAGTACGCCGACACAGTATGCACACGTATCGCAGCCCCAGGAGCACAGGAAAATCAGCCATACATGGAATTTTCCGCCGTCCAGCATACGGGTCTGATATACATAGGAAAGCATTACGCCGACATAGACAATCGCAAAGAACGCCGGCATCACCTGATTGGCGTTGTATTTCGGATAAGTAAATACGTATACTGCCATCAGAAGCACGAGATCCAGGATCAGCGCGAGCATCTGGTACATCGGGTCATGAAGCAGCAGGGACAGATAGAAAATCACAACGCCCGCATAGCCCGTAATTTCCAACAGATTCCATTTATCTTCTCTTACCTTCATCACGCGGAACAGCTCTCCTGCGCCGATCAACGACAGGCACAGAACCGTCATATAGAGCACAGTTCCGCCGCTGCAGATCGTAAGCAGCGCCACAAGGACGAGCACGATGCCGCTTAACAGTCTTGTCTTAAACATCTTTTTTATTCCTCCTTCACGCCGCCGTAACGCCGGTCTCTGTTATTATATTGTTCGATGGCTTTTCTCAATTCCTCTTCGTGGAAATCCGGCCACGGAACCTCGGTAAAGTAAAATTCCGTGTAGGCCAGCTGCCACATCAGGTAGTTGGAAAGGCGCTGCTCGCCGCTTGTACGGATCAGAAGATCTGGATCCGGGATTCCGGCGGTGTCGAGGTAGCTCTCAAAACACTGCTCCGTCAGTTTTCCGTTCTCATCAAACGCATTCTCTGCGAGAGTTCCGTTTTTCACATCCTCGATCATGCGGGTCATGCCGCGCAGAATCTCATCGCGGGAACCGTAGTTCATTGCGATCTGGAAGTACATGTGATCGTAATCTTTGGAGCACTCCTCCAGTTCATGAATGCTGTCCTGAATATCCTGCGGGAATGCGCTCGGATCTCCGATGATTTTGACGCGCATCTGATTTTTATGTGCTTTTTTGATGCATCGTTTCAGATACTGGCGGAACAGCTTTAAGAGGCCCTCCACCTCGGCGCGGGAGCGTTTCCAGTTCTCGGTTGAGAACGCATAGACGGTCAGATATTTGACACCCATGTCTTTAATCACGTCACACATTTTTTCCAGATTGTCGCATCCGACGATATGGCCGTAGCCGCGCGGCATATTGCGTTTTTTCGCCCATCTGCCGTTTCCGTCCAGGATGATGGCGATGTGATTCGGCACTTTTAATTCATTATCCATACTTTTTTCCTCCGTAAACGATAACAGGCTGCCTGCAAATGACAGGCAGCCCCTCGTTTTCTTTGTATTACACGGTCATAATTTCTTTGGATTTTACGTCCACCATCTGATCTACTTCTTTGATATATTTGTCTGTTAATTTCTGGGTCTGCTCCTCGAGCTCTTTGATTTCGTCCTCGGAAACGTCCTCTTTGGCAAGTTTCTTGAACGCATCATTGGCATCGCGGCGGATGTTGCGGATGGCTACCTTTGCGCCCTCTGCTTTTTTCTTTACCTCTTTTACCAGCTCTTTACGACGGTCCTCGGTAAGCTCCGGGAATACCAGACGGATGACTCTTCCGTCATCGGACGGGTTGATGCCAAGGTCAGACATCATGATCGCTTTCTCGATCTCTTTTACCAGGGATGCTTCCCACGGCTGGATCTGGATCATACGTGCTTCCGGAACAGAGATGTTTGCCACCTGCTGCAGCGGAGTCGGTGTTCCATAGTAATCTACAGTAATGCGGTCCAGTACGTGCGGGTTTGCACGGCCTGCGCGGATGGTTCCGAATTCGGAATCGAGGCTTGCAATGGATTTGCCCATTTTTACCTCAAACGGTTTTACTCTCTCGTCGATCTGATTTGCCATATTAAATTTGTCCTCCTGCTATCTCTTATACGGTCACAGTTCTGCGAACTGTGACATTCGCAGCTCTCATTTAAAGTTTTGCTTCGCAAAAGGAGAGCTGCTCACACCTGAATCATTTTCTTACGCAGTAAAACAGCAAGTGTTTTACTGCTGAATTTTTATTAATTATACCGTTACTCTTGTGCCGTTAATTTTTCCGTTTGCAGCATTTACAATGCTGTTCTCTTCATTTAAACCAAATACCAGCATCGGCATTTTGTTTTCCTTGCAAAGGATGGATGCGGTCATATCTACCACTTTCAGATCCTTTTCAATGACTTCCTGAATGGAAATCTCGTCAAATTTCTTTGCATCCGGGTTTGTTTTCGGATCGCTGTCGTAGACACCGTCTACTGCTTTTGCAAGCAGAATCTCGTCTGCCTCGATCTCAATCGCGCGAAGTACGGTTGCCGTATCGGTTGAGAAATATGGATGGCCTGTACCGCCGGCAAAGAATACAACCATGTTGTGCTGGAAATATTTGTTTGCACGGTCTTTGGAAAATCCTTTTGTGAACTCTCCGCATGGAAATGGAGTCAGAACTGCGGTCATCATTCCCTGGGAACGGAAGATTTCTGATACATAGATACAGTTCATAACGGTTGCCAGCATACCGATCTGGTCTGCTTTGGTACGGTCGATATTTTCGGAACTGCGTCCTCTCCAGAAGTTTCCTCCTCCGATTACGATGCCGACTTCAATCCCCTGGTCTACCAGAGTTTTTACCTGTTTTGCCACTTTTGTGACGGTCGGCTCGTCAAAACCGGTGTGTTTCTCTCCTGCAAGAGCTTCTCCGCTCAATTTCAGTAATACTCGTCGTTTCATCTTGCATCCTCGTTCCTTTATGATATTTTTTCACAAATGTCTTGCATTTATGAAATGATTATACCATCTGTTCCCAAAAACGACAAGGGCAAAATTCGTTTGTGTTCCGCAGATCGTCTGCCGCTGCGAGAATCCGTCTCCACTGCAGATATTCCATCGGCGTCCGGTGCAGATACGCTTTGAAAATCCGCTGACATTCCCGTGGAGAGAGGTGAACGCTTGCGGCGGCTTCTGCGAACCGACGACCTGGATCATCTGCTGTGTGGTAATCTGTATTTTTACATTCACCATTCGAAAAGAATCCCGCGATACGGCGGCATAAAAACCATAAAAAAATCTCTGTCGGAAGTTCAGACTCCTGACAGAGATTTTTTATAGATTCATTTTAGATCTGCGCTACGACAAAGATATCATAAATTGCTTTGATTGCTGTTTCAAAGTCGCGGTTTTCAACGCCAATGATGATGTTGAGCTCGCTGGAACCCTGATCGATCATCTTGACATTAACGTGTGCATGCGCCAGTGCGGAGAAAATCCTTCCGGCTGTGCCTCTCGTTCTTCTCATGCCGCGTCCTACAACAGCAATCAGCGCCAGATCGGATTCAAGATCAATAGAATCCGGCTGTACGGCACGATGCAGTCCTGCGATAACCTGCTGTTCTTTTGCTGCAAACTCACTCTGATGAACAAATACCGTCATGGTATCGATGCCGGACGGCATATGTTCGAAGGAAAGATTGTTGTCCTCAAAAACACCGAGCACTTTTCTGCCAAAGCCGATCTCGGTATTCATCATGCTCTTCTCAACCGTAATGGATGCAAAGCCTTTCTTTCCGGCGATACCGGTGATGGTGAATTTCGGTTTGCTGCAGGTGTTCTCCACAATCATGGTTCCCGGATCCTGCGGTGCGTTGGTGTTCAGCACGTGGATCGGGATTCCCTCCTGACGGAGTGGGAAGATGGAGTCCTCATGAAGGACGGTAGCTCCCATGTAGGAAAGCTCACGCAGCTCACGGTAGGTAATGGTGGAAATGACTTCCGGATCCTTGACGATACGCGGATCGGTTACCAGGAAACCGGAAACATCGGTCCAGTTCTCGTAGATGTCAGCGTGTACGGCCTTTGCCACGATGGAACCAGTGATATCGGATCCACCGCGGGAGAAGGTTTTTACGCTTCCGTCCGGTTTTGCGCCGTAGAATCCAGGAACGACTGCGTTATCCAGATCTTTTAAACGCTCGGAGAGCACTTCGTCAGTCTTGTCTGCAAGGAAGTTTCCGTTCTCGTCGAAGCAGATCACTTCTGCAGAATCAATATACGTATATCCCAGATAATTTGCCATCACGATACCGTTCAGGTACTCTCCGCGGGATGCGGCGTAGTCCTCTCCGGCTGCTGCGGCAAAGTTTTCTGCGATTTTTTCAAATTCCGGGGAAAGATCCAGGCTGAGGTTCAGACCGTCGATGATCTCCTGATATCTCGCTTTGATGTTCTGCAGTTTCTTCTTGAAATCTCTTCCAGCAACTGCAGTGCGATAGCAGTCATACAGCATATCGGTTACTTTCGTATCAGCAGAATTTCGTTTTCCAGGAGCGGAAGGTACCACGTATCTTCTTCCCTCATCTGCGCGGATGATGTCTCCGACCTTCTTAAACTGCTCTGCGCTCGCGAGGGAGCTGCCGCCGAATTTTACTACTTTCTTCATAATAATCTCTCCTTGCGTTCTTTTCGGATATCTTTCGAAATCTCGTTTTTCAGCCCGTCACTTTAACGTTAGAAAGCTGTTACGTACTAGATTAGAACAAAATCCCGTATGCGTCAAGAACTTTTTGGGCTGATTCATTCATTCCACAGATAAATTTCCGGTTTTTTCTCCATTTTATAGGAGAATGTCTCTCCAAGCCCGTAAACCGCCTGGCTTAATACGTACTCGCCGTTGTTTGCATAAATTTCGATCATATTCGGATCCACGAAAATCTCAAGAAGATCGCCCTCTTTTAACTGCGGCGTCTCGGCATGAAGCCATCCTTTTGCACCGGATGGATAGACATCCGTGCGGTCTGCGCAGACTTTTCCGCTCTGCCGCCAGATCTTATAGCCGCCGATTTCCAGGCTCTCACCCTCTTTTAATTCGGCGCGGATCATGGCACACTCTCCGCATGCCGAAACGAGGGAATCCGTCTTTTTGCAGAATCCGTCGCGGATCGCAGGCAGAACACGGAAGTAAATATGATCGTTCTGTACATCCACCACACGCGGCAGGCAGAACATGCCTTGCCATATACCATCTACCGGTTCCGGCATCCGAAGCCATGCGATGGAAATCCGGTTTCCGTCCGCATCCGTCATGGTCTGCGGTGCATAGAGGTCACCGCCGCAGTCCAGAAGCTGCCAGTTCTCCGGAAATTTCATTGTGCAGGTTTTTTCATCAAACTCAGGCAGCATACAGATCGCCCGATCCGCATAGCCGTCGGGGTCCTCGATCAGTTCCATCGGGGAGAATACAAAGACGCTGCGTCCGTTTACGTTAAAGAGATCCGGGCACTCCCACATCCAGCCGAGCTTCTGTTTCGTCGTCGCCTGTCCGGCCAGATGCCAGTGGGAAAGATCCTCACTCTTATAGAATAATGCCTCGCCCTTGTGATCCTTCGTCGTGCTTCCAAGCACCATATACCATGCGTCGCTTCCCTTCCAGACTTTCGGGTCACGCGTGTGCGTATTGTCGCCGATTTCCGGATCGGTGAGTGCCGGGATAACAACCTCCTTATCCCCGAAGACATCAAAATGCATACCGTCCTTCGAAGTAAGGTGAAGCTGCGCCGAGGTAAAATCCTGATCAAGGCACTGATGAATATCCTTCGGATTTACCTGATTATAGTGAACACCCGTGTAAAAGAGATGCATCACGCCGTTCTCTTCTACTGCGCTTCCGGAAAAGCAGCCGTTCTGGTCCTCGGAAAGACTCGGGAACAGGGCAACGCCGACATGCTCCCAGTGAATCAGATCCGGACTCACCGCATGGCCCCAGTGCATGGTGCCCCAGCGCGGCGCGTACGGAAAATGCTGATAAAAAAGATGATACTGTCCCTTATAATAAATCATGCCGTTCGGGTCATTCACCCAGTTGCCCGGCGCTTTTACGTGTAATCTGTTTTTCATGTGTTTGATTTCCTTTCTGTCTCTTTCTTGTTGTCTCTGATAAGAAAAGCCGGAAAAAGAAAGCATTTTTAATTCCGCCCTCCTTTGCCCGGCTTGTTCTTGATTTCTATGATTTACTTATTTAACTGCTCCGGCTACGACACCGTTGATGATCTGTTTCTGCAGTGCCACGTACAGAATCAGGATCGGGATGACGCAGAGCAGAAGACCTGCCATGATGGTTCCGTAATCTGCGGAGTAAGTTCCGTAGAAGCTGTAGGTGGAAAGCGGCAGAGTCAGCAGCTTTTTGTCGGTCAGCACCAGGGACGGCAGCAGGAAGTCATTCCAGAATGCCATCGCATTCATGATTACCATGGTGGAAATGATCGGCTTTAACAGCGGGAACACGATGCGGAAGAAGGTCTGGGTGTGGGTACAGCCGTCGATGTAAGCGGCCTCCTCCAGCGCCAGCGGGATACTTCCGCGGATGAATCCGTGGAACATGAACACGGACATCGCCATGGAAAATCCGGTGTGCATGAAGATCAGGGTCAGTCTGTGGTTCAGAATGTTTAAGGTTCCGCCGTATACACTGACAAGCGGGATCATGATTGCCTGGAACGGAATGATCATGGATGCAACCATCAGTGCAAAGATGATATTGGAAAATACGTTGACATTACGCACGATGTAGTAAGCCAGCATGGCTGCGAGTACCGTAACCAGTACGGTTGCTGTTACGGTTACAACCAGAGAGTTCTTGAAGGCATTCAGGAAGTTCATCTGATTGAATGCTTTTACAAAGTTGTCAAACGAAAGACCTTTGATCGTAAACAGCCAGGAGAACGGGCTCTTGATGATATCACGTTTCTGTTTTAAGGAGTTGATGATAACCATGACAAACGGGAACATGAACGCACAGAAAACGATGATCATAAGGAGCATAGCCAGCGCGTCAGTTACTTTTTTCTTTGTTCCGCCAATTTTCTTCTGATTCATTATGCTTCAACCTCCCTCTTCTTGGTGGTGTATACCTGAATACCGCTGATGCAGGCTACAATGATAAACAGGATAAAGGCTTCTGCCTGGCCGACACCGAACTGTCTCGATGTGAATGCTTTCTCATATACGTGCATGGCTGCCATCTCGGTGGTTCCGTACGGAGCACCGCCGGTTAAGGACAGGTTGACATCGTATACCATGAACGCACGGGACAGGGTCAGGAAGAGGCAGATAGTAACGGAGGACATCATCAGCGGAAGGATAATGTTTTTCATTTTTACCCAGCCGGATGCACCGTCGATGCTTGCCGCCTCGAGCACGTCCTCGGAAAGTCCCATAAAGCCGGCGACGTAGATCAGGATCATATAGCCTGCCAGCTGCCATACTGAAACGAGCACCAGCGCTGCAAATGCTTTGTTCGGGGTAGAAAGCCAGGAAATTTCAAACAGGCTCCATCCTGTGGTCTCACCGATGCTGACGAAAACACGGGAGAATACGAACTGCCAGATGTATCCAAGTACGATACCGCCGATCAGGTTCGGGGTGAAAAATCCGGCGCGGAAGAAGTTCTGACCTTTGATGCCGCGGGTCAGGATATAAGCCAGTAAAAAGGCGATCACATTGACGAGAACAACAACCGCAATGACATATTTAAAGGTTAACAGCAGGGATTTCCAGAACTGCGCGTCGCGCATAACGGCTGCGAAGTTGGAAAGTCCTACAAAGTTTTTCACGCTGGAAACACCGTTCCAGTCGGTTAAGGTCAGGTAAATACCGTAGATAAACGGTACCATGACGACTGCCAGGAAGCAGAACAGGCCCGGCAGCGCAAATACACAGAAATCTTTTCCCTTGTTGCTTGATTTCATTTTCGTTCCTCCTTCATATCCTCCGGCTTACTGCTCATCCCAGTATGCCTGGATGGAATCTATCAGTTCCTCGCGGTCACTTCTTCCGGCCAGATATTTCTGCATTGCCGCACCAAGGACAGACCAGTGATCGTTCGGCACGATCGCAGATGCGTTGAATGCTCCGCCGTTCTGTACTTTTTCGTAAATGTCGCGGCTTAACGGATCGCTTGGCTCGTTCGGGTTGTTTTTAAACGGAGGGATCAGGCTGCAGGTCTTTACAACCATCTGCTGTCCGATCTCACTGTAAACCAGCCAGTTCAGGAACTCTTTTGCTGCTGCTTTCTGCTCGTCGGTAGCCACGATATCATCCAGCATGATCTGTTTGGACGGGGATGCCTGGATTTTGCTGTTGACGAAGTCGTCCGGATCATTGTTCAGGAAGTATGGAAGGAAACCGTACTCGTCGGTCGTCTCGGCTCCTGCCTCCTCAAGGTTCGGCCATGCCCAGTTTCCGTTGAACCAGAAAGCGGTTTTTCCGTCTGCCAGGTCAATTGCCATCTCATCGTAATCTGCGCCGAGTGGATCGCCCTTTGCTACGTTGTACTCTTTTAACAGGTCAAAGGTATTCAGGAACTCGTTCATGCGGGTGTAGTCCGGCAGATATAAGGTTCCGTCCTTCAGCTCGTTGATGACTTCTGCTGCACCGTCGGAGGTTCCGTTGTATGTCTCGTAGATGTACTGCAGCTGGTGTGCTCCAAGGGACCAGTCTTCTTTTGCCATGGAGATCGGATTCTTCATTCCGTTGTCCCGCAGGCTCTGGAGAAGTGCTGCGAAATCGTCCTGGGTTTTGATATCGGATGGATCGAACTCGGTACCTAAGGTATCTTCAATCACGCTCTTGTTGTAGATAATACCGCGGCCCTCGATACAGAGCGGGAAGCTGTAAACCTTTCCGTTGATTTTGGTCAGGTACTCTTCTGCCTCGCCGGTCCATGCTTCATTGCTTAAGTCGGCTGCTTTTTCTTCTGCCAGTGCAATGACATCGGTCGTATCCAGAATGGAAAGTGTCGGCGGGTTTCCGGAGTTGTAGAGGCTGACTACTTTGGTATAAGGAGAATCGCCGTCCGTTACCGGCATGATCTCAATATGTACGCCTGCTTTCTCCTCGAACACTTTTGCAATCTCTTCCAGTGCTGTCTGGATTTCTGCTTTTGTGTTCATGATGACGATACTCGTTCCGGAAAGCGACGTATCGTACTGGAAGGTATCAGTGGTCATGTCGATCGGCACTTCTTCTTTTACTGCGTTCGGGTCATCCGGATCGCTTGCGAAGCCGAAGGTGCATCCGGTCAGTGCAGAAGTAAGAAGCACGCCGGACATTCCAAGAGCTGCCGCCCTGGCACTAAATTTCTTTCTCATCACAATTCCTCCTGTTATCTCTGGACAGCTGGTCCTGTCCTTCGTTTTGTGTAACCGGTCAAGTAACCGGTTACTTTCGTTGTCTTTATCATAGCATTGACAGTGGGTTTCGTCAATATTTTCTTTACTTTTCGTGATTTTCCATAATTTTGTTTTTGGCTTTTGTGGAACTTTTACAAAACCGGTTACTTAACCGATTCCCGCTTGTTCCGGCGGGCGAGAAATGTTATACTATATTCATATATTATTTGTTTTTTTCTGAAAGCTTACATGATTCACGCAACACTTTTGAAGGGAAGGACACTTGAACTTATGGCACGAAAAAAAAATGTAACCTTTAATGATATTGCACAGTATACGCATTTTTCCAAAACAACCATTTCCCGGTATTTCAACAACCCGGATTCCCTGACACCGGAAAATCAGCAGATCATTTCCGATGCACTGGATAAACTGAACTATAAAGAAAACAAAGTGGCAAAAATTCTCGCGAACGGACAGACCGAATTTGTCGGCGTCCTGATCCCGAGTCTCTCCATGAACTACTATTCCGAGATGCTGAATCAGATTCTTGCTTCTTATGAGAAATATGGCTATAAATTCCTCGTCTTCGCCGGAAACGGCCACGACGAGACGGAGCACCGCTACATTCAGGAGCTGATGTCGTACAAAATCGAGGGCCTCATCGTCCTCTCCCATACACTCTCCTCCCGCGAACTCTCCGATCTGCAGATCCCGGTCGTTGCAATTGAGCGCGAAGACCAGTTCGTCAGCAGTGTCAATACAGACAACTACCTCGGCGCGTACGAAGCGACTTCGCTTCTGATTCATAACCACTGTGATGTCCTGATTCATCTGAACTCACCGACCAAAGAAAATGTTCCTGCCTACCGCCGTCTCGCCGGTTTCCAGGATGCCTGTGTAAAGGCCGGTGTACCGCACAAGGTTATCATTCGGGATTTTGGACTCTCCTATCAGGAAGCCGCAGCACCGCTGCAGGAAATCTTTGACAACATCGAACAAAAATATGCCGGTCAGAAAAAGGGCATCTTCCTCTCCAACGATGATCATGCCAATATTCTTTTAAATCTTCTGATCCGCAAATACCATACCCTGCCGGACGATTACGAACTCATCGGCTTCGACGGTGCGCCGATTTCCGAGCAGGCTATCTATCCGATCAGCACTGTCGGCCAGCAGATTGACCAGATTGCAGACGAGGCTGTTTCCCTTCTGGTCTCCCAGATGCAGGAACGGAAAAAACGCCACCCGGTGCCGCTTGCCGAGCCGGTTCACAAGACCGTTCCGCCGCTTCTGATCCGGCGTCAGACGACCACTTGATTTTAAAAGCAGATTTCTATCATAAAAATGTTTTTATCAAAAAAGTGTCATCCACCTGCGGGCTGTGTGCCCTGCAGTTTGTGGATGACACTTTTCTTATCTTCTTACTCTTTTTTAGTTCTGTCCGTAATAAGCATTTGCACCATGTTTACGGTAATAGTGTTTATCCTGCAGCTCCTGCGGTGCCGGCTGGATTCTCGGGTTGATGGTCTCGGCACGGTATGCCATTTTGGCAACCTCTTCGAGGACAACAGCATTGTGAACAGCCTCATGCGCATCTTTGCCCCAGGTGAACGGTCCGTGGTTCTTGCAAAGAACGGCCGGAACGGCTTTTACATCTTTTCCCATCCGTTTGAACTCATTGACGATCAGATGGCCGGTGTTTTCCTCGTATGCCTCGTCAATCTCTTCTTTTGTCAGGCAGCGCAGGCACGGTACTTCACCGTAGATGTAGTCTGCATGGGTTGTTCCGTAGCACGGAATGCTTCTTCCCGCCTGTGCCCAGCTTGTCGCATAGGAGGAATGGGTGTGAACAATGCCGCCGATCTCTGGAAATGCTTTGTACAGCTCCAGATGGGTCGGGGTGTCAGAAGACGGACGGTAGCGTCCTTCTACTTTGTTTCCGTTCAGATCCATGACAACCATATCGTCCGGTGTCAGCAGGTCGTAATCCACGCCGCTTGGTTTGATGACGAACAGACCGCTTTCCCGGTCAATCTCGCTGACATTTCCCCAGGTAAAGGTAACCAGTCCGTATTTTGGAAGAAGCATGTTGGCTTCGTATACTCTTTTTTTCAGTTCTTCTAACATTGTGTTGTCCTTTCTGTCTTTCCCAAACGATGGTTCATTTTAAGCTCTCTACTGCTGCACGCTCAATCGGCAGGCCTTTTTTGTAGCGCTCGGTGAATACTTCAAATCCAGCGACGTCTGCCGGGTCCGGATCCATCTTGGTTCCAGCATTTCCTGCGAAGACTTTTGCATCGAGGTAATCCTCGAGTGTTTCATTCTCTTCTTTATTGATCATATAAGAAGCCAGCAGTGCGATGCCCCAGGCTCCGCCCTCTCCTGCTGTCTCCATGACGGAAACCGGTGCGTCGATTGAACCTGCGAGGATCTTCTGGCCGACACCTTTTGTCTTGAAGAGACCGCCGTGGCCGAGAATCTGGTCGACCTGAACATGCTCCTCTTTCATCAGGATATCAAGGCCGACTTTCAGGGCGCCAAGGGAAGTAAACAGGTTGACTCTCATAAAGTTTGCCAGATTGAATTTCGCATCCGGAGTACGCGCGAAGACAGGACGGCCCTCGTTGAATCCGGTTACGTGCTCGCCGGAGAAGTAGTTGTAGGCAAGGAGTCCGCCGCAGTCTGCGTCGCCCTCCAGGGCTTTGTTGTACAGCTTGCCGAACAGATCATTCGTGCTGATTTCCATGCCGAAGGTCTGCGCAAATTCACGGAAGAGATTGACCCATGCATTCAGATCAGAAGTACAGTTCTGGCAGTGCACCATGGCAACCGGATGACCGGACGGGGTTGTTACCATATCGATCTCCGGGTATACTTTGGAAAGGTTCTTCTCCAGAACGATCATAGCAAAAACGGAAGTTCCGGCAGACACGTTTCCGGTTCTGACGCGGACGCTGTTTGTTGCTGCCATACCTGTTCCGGCATCTCCCTCCGGCGGGCAGAGCGGAATGCCTGCTTCCAGATTTCCGGACATGTCGAGAAGTGCGGCACCTTCTTTTGTCAGAACACCGGCATTGTCACCTGCGTTCAGAACGTGCGGCAGAACATCGAGTGCTTTCCATGAATATGCTTTGTCTGCGACTGCCTCGTCAAATTTGGCGATCATGTCGGCAAAGTAAGTGTTGGTTTCAGAATCGATTGGAAAGATTCCAGATGCCTCGCCGACACCAACGACACGCTCGCCGGTCATTTTCCACTGAATGTATCCGGCAAGGGTTGTCACGTAGTCGATATCTGCCACATGCGGCTCACCGTTTAAGATTGCCTGATACAGATGGGCGATAGTCCATCTCTGCGGGATGTGGAATCCGAAAAGATCGGTCAGCTTCTCGCTTGCTTCTTCTGTGATATTGTTTCTCCAGGTGCGGAACGGCACGAGGAGGTTTCCTGCTTTGTCAAATGCCATATAGCCGTGCATCATGGCACTGAAGCCGATGGCTCCGACGCGGGTCAGAGTAATGTCGTATTTTTCTTTGACATCAGCTGCCATTTTGGTATAGGCATCCTGCAGGCCCGTCCAGATGTCCTCGAGGGTGTAGGTCCACACGCCGTTGTCATAGCGGTTTTCCCACTCGTGATCTCCAGATGCAATCGGGGCGTTGTCTGCGCCGATCAGGACGGCTTTGATTCTGGTTGAGCCGAACTCAATACCAAGTGCTGTTTTCTGTTCGAGGATTGCTGTTTTTGCATCCATTCCCATTGTTTTTTCCTCCCTTGGGTTCTTTTCTATTTTTTCGTCTCTGTTGACAGATTTTTTCCTGCAGTGGATTCTCTTACGATGAGTTCCGGGGAAATCAGGCGTTTGACGCTGCTTTCTTCTTCCGGGACTTTTCTGATTTTTTCGAGAATGAGCTCTGCTGCCATCTCACCGAGTTTTTCCTGCGGATGGGCAATGGTCGTGATCCCGATCGGACTGCTCTGGCCGATCAGCGAGTTGTCGTATCCGGTGACGGCGATGTCTTCCGGCACGGAGATTCCCTTTTCTTCCAGCATGGAGATGACGGCGAGCGCGATCTGGTCGTTGTAGCAGACGGCGGCATCGACGGACTTTTTGCTGTCGAGCAGCATGGAAAGCATCAGGGACGGTTTGGTTTTCCGGTCTTCGGTGTGAAACCAGATGACGTTTTCGGGATCATACAGGATTCCGCTTTCCTGCAGCGCCTGCACGTAGCCTTTATGGCGCTGGGCGCCCTGGCTGTCGTCGGCCTTGAAGATGCCGATGATGTTTCGTCGGCCGGTCTCTAAAAGGTGCCGGGTCAGCAGATAGCCGCCTTTGCAGTCATCCATCAGAATGCAGGGCTTGTCTGCCATCTGGGGGTAGCAGCCCTGGATGAAGACATACGGGATCTGGTACTTGTCCAGCATTTCGTACAAGTTGATGTGGCGGCAGAGGATCTGGCTTTTGCTCGGCTCGATGATGAGGCCGTCGATGGGCTTGTCGAGGAGTTCTTTTAAGACTTTTTCTTCTTTGGAGCGGCTGTTGCAGGTGTTCTTTAAGATAATGCTGTAGCCGTTTTCGCTCAGCACTCGATCCATTCCCTGGATGAGACGGGGGAAGATGTAGTCGGACAGGTAGGTGGTGGTGACGGCGATGTTTTTTGAATTATGACGCTGGATTACGCGCTCGGAGCAGAAGGTTCCTTTGCCGTGCTGGGCGGTGATATAGCCTTCATTTTCGAGAAGAGCGAGGGCCTTTCGGACAGTGTGGCGTGAGAGGGCGTATTCCCGGGTCAGTTCGTTTTCGGAGGGAAGCTTCTGGCCGGGTTTTATGGTTCCGGAGAGAATCTGCTCTTTTAGGGCTTCCATCAGGGTGTAGTATTTGGCTTTGCCGGTGGTTGGTTCCATGTGATTGGTGATTCCCCTTTCTGGAATTTATAATACAACTTGTACGGTTGTTGTAACAAGTTGTATTTTTGTTGTGGGAAAGGGACGCTCAGGAGTATCGGGAGGGCGGGTGGGTCCAATACCTTAATGAGTGGACGGGGACACTTTCTTGCGGATGGCCTCTTCGTAGACGGTGCATTCTTGAGGACAGTGCATTCGCGGGACGGGGTCACCTTTTAGGAAATGGTAGCGGATGTAATAGAGGGTATCGTCTTCGCCGCGTTCCGAGAGCATGCGCAGCAGAAATTCGAGCTGCGAGAGTGTCTCGGGATGGACGAACCAGAGGTGGCCGATTCCTTTTTTGAGATACTGGTACGGCGCCTGATCGGTATAAGCGTCTCCGAGGTAGACGCGGGACGCGCTGATGCGGTCCATAATCATCTCGGCGACGTAACGGCGCGGCATTGGGACGCCTTTGATGATGGTGTCACAATTGATACCGTAATCAATCCAGTATTCAAAATGATGTTTGTTGCGCCCTTTATGGTGCATCCAGGATTTTGACATGCCGGTGTCTTCGCGCTCGGCGTTATTGGGACTCCGGTCGCCCTGATAGTATTTCATGCCGACCAGAAATTCCGTCGGCGAATATTTCGAGAGGTCGTGGGTCAGTCCCTGCCAGTACAGTCCTATTTTGAAGCAGTACCGCATGACCCACATTTTGTGTGTGGTAATGGTTTTAAAGTGCTGCCATGCTTTCATCATTCTGCCTCTTCTCCTGCTTTCCTGTTAAAATTATGATACTGCGCGGCGGCACGATGACCGTTTTTGCGCTGACTTTTTTCTGATTTTCTTCTGTCAGGAAGACTTCCGGTGTGTTGGTGTCGGCCGTCAGATACCAGACCTTCTGTTCCGGGAGGGACGGCAGTGCCAGCTCATGCGGATTCCAGTGCATGTTGTAGGCAATATAAAGATCGTCGTCCTTGTTGCCGTCTTTATCCTGGAAATAGCTTCCGCAGTACATGACGCCGATAAAACGGCACGTATTTTCCATCTGGGAGAACCAGGCTCTCTGGCTGTGGAAGGACATATCCGGGCAGCCGTAGGATTTGTAGTCGATGAGGCGCGGCTCGCGTTCGCCGTGCAGCGCCGGATGCGCTTTCCGGAAGGCGATTGCTGCTTTTACAAAGGCGGCAAACTCCGGATTCCGGGCGGCTGCTTTCCAGTCGATCCAGCCGGTTTTGTTGTCCTGGCACCAGGCGTTGTTGTTGCCCTTCTGGCTGTTGCCGAATTCATCACCGCCGTAAATCAGCGGTGTTCCCTGGCTTGTCATCAGCATGAGAACGGCATTTTTCAGCTGGCGGAGACGCAGCGCGCGCACAGCCGGTTTCCGGGTCACGCCTTCTGCGCCGCAGTTCCAGGTCAGGTTTTCGTTGGAACCATCCATATTGTCTTCGCCATTGTCCAGATTGTGTTTCTGTTCGTAGGAAACGCTGTCATACAGGGTAAAACCGTCGTGATCCGCAAGATAATTGATCACACCGTGTGTCTCCGGGCTTCTTCTCAGATAATAGGTGAAGTCGGAAAGGCTGCCCTCATCGCCTTTTAAGAAGCGGCGGATATGGTACTGGTAGCCCTGATTGTGTTCCCCTAAATTCCGGAACCACGGGCGTTTTCCCTGATAGATCCGTGCGCCGTCAAAACCGAGGAAAATCAGTTTCGTCTTCCGAAGGAGTGCATCTTTGGACGCTTCTTCTGCCAGCGATGCATCGCCGACCAGATGGAAACCGTCGATCTGGTAGCGGAGCTGCCAGTGGTGCAGAACCTGCAGGGCAAAACCAGAAGGCGTTCCCGGGGCAAAACAGAATTCCATCAGGCATTCGATACCATTCTCATGCAGGGCATCGACCATCTCTGCGAACTCTGCGACGGCATCTGCGGATGCAGCATACGAAGCTTTCGGAGCAAAATACAGGGCCTTTGTGCCGTATCCCCAATAATTCACGCGCTTCTCTTCCGCCGGCGCCGGATATACATAGGCTGGCTCCGTAAGGGAGGTCCACTCAAAAAACTCGTAGGACGGCATCAGTTCTACTGCATTGATACCGAGTTCTTTTAAGTATGGAATTTTTTCGATCACGCCGCGGAACGTTCCCTTGTTCTTTACACGGGAGCTTCCGTCTTTGGTGAAACCGCGCACATGGAGCTTATACAGAATCGTCTCCTCATACGGCCGGTGCAGTGAGGTGGTGCGCATTACCGGGTACTCCGGGAGAAGGCAGCAGCAGGCGCCCTCTTCTTTTTCCATCGGTGCACCGAAGGTTTCTCTTCCTTCTACTGCTCCCGCATACGGATCCAAGCAGAAAGCTTCGTCCATCCGGTAGGCATACGAAAACTTTCCTACCGTCAGGCCTGTGATTTCCACGGAACTGATCACGCCAGTGCGCTCCTCTTCCGGAAGCGGCACGGTAAGAAACGGTTTCTGGTGACCTTTCCGGTACAGCAGAAGCTCTGCTTTTTTTCCATCTGATACTTCTACGGCAAAATTGTATCCGTCTTTCGTCGCCGATGCGCCCATTTTCTCCGGATTTCCCGGCAAAATTCGATATTTTCCTCTGTTTTTTGTCTGTATCATAATTCCCGCCCTTATTTTTTATAATTTGTTGCAATTGTCATACTATTAATGTAAATCATTTGAATAAAATTGTCAATTGACCAATGTTACCAATTGTTATACCTCTAAATCCAGTTCCACCGGGCAATGGTCGGAACCGAGAATTTCGGTATGGATTTTGGCATCTGCAACTGCATCTTTTAAGGACTCTGATACCATAAAGTAATCAAGCCGCCATCCTGCATTCCGCTGGCGTGCCTGGAAGCGGTATGACCACCAGGAATACGCCACGGTGTCCGGATACAGCATACGGAAGGAATCAACAAAGCCTTTTTCTTTGATCACAGCAAATTTTTCGCGCTCCTCTTTCGTAAAGCCGGCGTTTTTCTCATTTGCCTTTGCATTTTTGATATCCATCTCGGTCGCTGCGACGTTCAGATCTCCGCAGAAAATCACCGGTTTTTCCTGCTCCAGTCCTTTTAAATAAGAAAGAAACGCATCCTCCCACTCCATCCGGTAGGCAAGGCGTTTTAATTCATCCTGCGAATTCGGTGTGTAGACGGTTACAACAAAGTATTCTGGAAACTCTGCCGTAATCACACGGCCTTCCATATCATGTTCTTCGATTCCGATACCATAGCGAACGGAAATCGGCTCCTCTTTGGTAAACAGGGCCGTACCGGAATATCCTTTCTTTTCCGCATAATTCCAATACTGATGATAGCCGGGCAGCTCAAGGTCGATCTGTCCTTCCTGCAGCTTTGTCTCCTGCAGGCAGAAAATATCGGCATCTGCCGCCTCAAAGTATTCCTGAAAGCCTTTCTTCATACAGGCTCTCAGTCCATTTACGTTCCAGGATATCATTTTTTTCATACGCAATTCATCTCCTTTTCCTGACAGTCTGTTCTCTGCGGTTTCTGTTGCAAAGCGCTGGGAACCGACTTCCGTTTTCTTTTATTCCTCTTTCAGAACATACAGCACTTCCAGCGACGCATCCGACGGTCCGTGAAATTCGCAGCCGTCTGCTTTATACTGGCGCATCAGTTCCAACATTTCTCTGCTGTACCGCTCGCCCGGGCAGATGAGCGGGATTCCCGGCGGATATGGGGCTGCCATCTCGGCTGCAATTCGTCCTTCCGCTTCTGCAAACGGAACGGCTTCCTTCTCCGCAAAATATGCCTCGCGCGGTGTCTTTACCATCTCCGGCAGGCTGCGGAACAGCCACTGCTTTTCTGTAAACTTCGTCCGCCCCGTCGTTTTCCCGCTCTCTGCTGCCGAAATTCCTGCCAGCGCATCGATCAGCCGTGTGATATCTTCCTCGCTGTTTGCCCAGGTAATAACGCAGACCACGTTCTCCTCGTCGGCAAGCTCTGTACTGACGCGGTATTCCTCGTACAGACGCACCTGCAGATCGTAGCCGGAAATACCAAGTTCTCTTGCCGAGAATACAAGACGCGTCAGGTCGATCTTCCATACGCCGCACGTTCCTTCCATCTCGGTCCCAAGAACTTCGATTCCTTTGATCTTTGCAAGCTCCTGCCGCGCCCTCTGGCCGAGTTCCAGCGCGCGTTCCATTCGCTCTTTTCCGTGCAGCGCCATCCCGCGCCGCGCCGCATCGAGGGATGCCATCAGAAGGTAGGACGGCGATGTACTCTGTACCATCTGCAGATTGGCGGCCACTCTTGCCTCATCGAGACGGCCAGAACCGAGTGATAAGAAGGAGCTCTGTGTAAAGGAACCCGCCGTTTTGTGGATACTCTGCGCGCAGGCATCCGCACCACTTTCCAGTGCGCCGAGAGGAAGCTGTTCGGAAAAATAGAGGTGCGATCCATGTGCTTCATCGACAAGAAGCGCTGCGTTGTGGCAGTGACAGATTTCTGCGATCGCCTGCAGATCACTGCAAAGACCGTAGTACGTCGGGCTGACCAGAAGTACGGCTTTCGCATCCGGCGTTTCCGCGAAGGCTTTTTCGATCGTCTCCGGCGTTACGCCGCCCCACATCTGCCATTTCGTGCTGTACTCCGGCATCACATAAACCGGTGTGGCTCCGCTTAAAATCAGGCCCATCAGCACCGATTTGTGCACGTTTCGCGGAACAATGATTTTTTCGCCCTCTTTCACAGACGAAAGCACCATCGCCTCGTTGCCGCATGTTGTGCCGTTGACAAGAAAAAAAGTTTTTTTTGCCTTCCACGTTTCCGCCGCCAGTTTCTGCGCCTCTGCAATCACGCCCTCCGCGTGATGCAGATCGTCAAGCCCTTCTGCCTCCGAGAGGTCATACGCCGCAAGCGACGCTCCGTTTAACGTCTCATCCAGCCCGCGCTCAAACCGGTGTCCCGGAATACGGAAATAGGCCGGTGCTTCCTCCCGGAACTGTTGTAACGCCTCCACAAGAGGCATTCGATTCTGATCCATTCTGCTTTGTTTCCTTTCAAACGATTTCTGAATCTTTTTCTGAAGCGAAAGAATCCTCCCCGCACCGCTGTGCGGGAAGGACCCCCTTATCTGCATTTTTCTGTTTTATATGGTTTATTCTACCGGAGTAGTCCAGCCATATTTATCTTCCAGTTTACCCCACTGGATACCGGTCAGGGTATCGTACAGTTTCTGGGTCAGCTCACCGATCTTGAAGTCATTTACAACAACAGAATCGTCCTTGTATACAAATTCACCAACCGGAGATACAACTGCTGCTGTACCAGTACCAAATGCTTCTTCCAGTGTGCCGTCATGACCTGCTTTCATCAGATCGTCAACCGACAGATGTGTTTCGTTTACTTTATATCCCCAGTCTCTTAAGATATGGATCAGGGAATCACGGGTTACGCCCGGAAGAACAGTTCCTTCCAGCGGTGCGGTGTAGATTTCGCCGGCAATCTTGAACATGATGTTCATGGTTCCAACTTCCTCTACATATTTACGATGTACGCCGTCCAGCCACAGAACCTGGGTGCATCCCATCTTCTCTGCTTTTACCTGGCCTGCGATGGAACTTGCATAGTTACCGCCGCATTTTGTAAATCCTGTGCCACCTTTGACTGCACGAACATATTCATCCTCAACCAGGATCTTAACCGGGTTGATGCCCTCTGCATAGTATGCTCCAACCGGAGTGGTGATGATAACGAATTTGTAGGATTTTGCCATATGTACGCCAAGGCTTGCCTCAGTAGCGAACATGAACGGACGGATGTAAAGAGATGTACCTGGCTCAGACGGTACCCAGTCTTCCTGTGCTTTAACCAGTGCTTTGACAGCCTCTACAAACATCTCCTCCGGTACACCCGGCATGCAGAGTCTCTCGTTGGATTTAATCATACGGCGTGCGTTCATTTCCGGACGGAACAGCTGGATCTTTCCTTCTGCTGTTCTGTAGGCTTTCAGTCCCTCGAACGTTTCCTGTGCATAGTGAAGTACCATGGTTGCAGGATCCATCTGGATTCCGCCGTACGGTACGATTGCTGCATCATGCCATCCCTGCTCTTTGTCCCAGTCCATGACAAACATATAGTCTGTAAAGTGTTTTCCGAATCCAAGATTTTTCTGATCCGGTTTTTCCTGTAAATGTTCTCTTTTTTCAAATCTGATATCCATTTTTTGCCTCCCCGGCAGTTGAGGATAAGTTTGTTCAGCTGCCTGTATATTTAGATTCAATAGTGATAGTATAAAACTGTACCCGAAAACAGTCAATAGAAAATACGACTAATTTTTCATTTTTTCGTTCTTATTTATTGTATCTTTTCCGTATTTTCCTGTATCAGCCGCATTTTTTCTGCTTTCCCGGCACAGCCATTGTGTTTTTTTCTATTATCTGTTAGAATGGCAGACAAGAACCTGATAAGACTTGAACACGAAAAAGGAAGGTAATACAAATGAGTGAAGAATTATTCAACAGCGCATCCTGCAGCGGAGACTGCGCAGACTGCGGCAGCGACTGCCAGGATCTGGATCAGCCGACTGTTACCCTGACACTGGACGACGATACCGAAGTAAAATGTGCCGTACTGACCATTTTCCCAGCTCCGAACCAGAAAGAGTACATCGCTCTTCTGCCGCTCGATGAAAACGGCGAGAACGAAGACGGCGAAGTTTATCTGTACCGCTATTATGAAGAGAACGGCCAGCCAAACCTCGACAATATCGACTCGGATGAAGAGTACGAAATCGCAGCAGACGCATTCGACGAACTGATGGATACGGAGGAATTCAACGAGCTGGAAGAAAATTCCACCGAAGAGTAAGCGCACAGAATCTGAAACCGTTTCAAAACCCGGCAGGAGACCTTGTTTTCCTGCCGGGTTTTTCTTTTTCCCTCTCACGATCCAGTTATTTCTTATTTGTACAGCTTTTCTGCATCTCTCTTTAAGATCTGTTTCTATTCTTTTACAGAAGTATAATATATGTGAGTAGTATTTTTCATACTGCTACATTACATAGGAATACGAGGTATCTTTTTATGAGAGATAAAGATGTGATACAGCATATCCAGGATTTATGCCGCGAGCGCTCCTGGACTTATTACCGCCTTGCAAAAGAGGCAGACATTCCCTATTCTACCTTAAACAATATGGTAAACCGCACCAATATTCCAACCATCCCTACCCTGCAGAAGCTCTGCGACGCTTTCGGCATCACACTTGCCGATTTCTTTCTCGACGAGCCGGATGCCCTGCAGCTTACCGAAGGACAACAGGAAATCATTACGCTTTACAATAATCTTTCGCTGGAGAAAAAGAAAATCTTAAAGGCTTATATGAAAGGTCTTCTGATGGAAGTCTGACTTTTCCGGCATCATAAGTATCACAGATAAAGAAAGTTCCGTTTTTTGTTTTTCTGAAACAGAGGCGGAACTTTTTTTCTGTCGATAAACTTTTCTTAAATTTTTCTAAAGCCCGGGACTTTTCCCGTATTTCGTTGTAGAATAAAGGACAACTGTTCACATATTAATCACAGAAGGAGTTACCCTTTTATGCTACAGATTCAGCATATCAAAAAAGAATACCGGACCGGGACGCTGGTACAGAAAGCGCTCGACGATGTGTCCTTAAATTTGCGCGACAACGAGTTTGTCGCTATTTTAGGGCCGAGCGGTTCCGGAAAGACGACGCTTCTGAATATCATCGGCGGCCTCGACCGCTACGACAGCGGCGATCTGATCATCAACGGCATTTCCACGAAAAAGTATAAGGACCGCGACTGGGATTCCTACCGGAACCACACGATCGGCTTTGTCTTCCAGAGCTACAACCTGATCCCGCACCAGACCGTCCTTGCAAACGTAGAGCTGGCGCTTACCATTTCCGGTGTTTCCAAAGAAGTGCGGCGCAAAAAAGCAATCGCGGCACTTGAAAAGGTCGGTCTTGGAAAACAGCTCCACAAGCGGCCGAGCCAGATGTCCGGCGGTCAGATGCAGCGTGTCGCCATCGCCCGCGCTCTTGTCAATGACCCGGAAATTCTGCTTGCCGATGAGCCGACCGGCGCGCTCGATTCCGACACCAGTATTCAGGTCATGGACCTGCTGCAGGAAGTTGCCAAAGAACGCCTTGTCGTCATGGTCACACACAATCCAGAGCTCGCCGAGCTTTACGCCAACCGGATCGTCACCCTGCGCGACGGTGTGATCTGCTCCGACACGAACCCGTTTGAGCCGGATTCCGAAACCCTGCTTCCTCCCAAGCACAAAAACATGGGCAAATCGTCGATGTCCTTTCTGACGGCGCTCTCCTTAAGTTTTAATAACCTGCGCACCAAGAAAGCGCGGACCTTGCTCACCTCGTTTGCCGGCTCGATCGGCATCATCGGCATTGCACTGATTCTGGCACTCTCCTCTGGTGTCAACGAGTATATTCAGAATATGGAAGAGGAAACTCTCTCCGAATATCCGCTTCAGATCCAGCGCACCGGCTTTGACCTCACTTCGATGATGGTCGGCTCACAGAATGCCGGCAAAGACTCAAAAGATTCCGGCAAAAAGAATGAAATCAAAGTCCAGGAAGTCGTGACCAACATGTTCTCCACCATGAACTCCAACGATCTCGCTTCCCTGAAAAAGTACCTTGACGGCGGTGCGGACGGCATTTCCGACTACACAAATGCCATCGAATATTCCTACTCCGTCACGCCGCAGATCTACCGCGAAGACGGCGATTCCATCCGCCAGGTGCACCCGGACCAGTCGTTCCGCTCGCTCGGCCTTGGCGCAAGCTCCAACAGCATCATGTCATCCATGATGAGCACCAACGTCTTTTACGAGATGCCGGACACCGCTTCCCTGTACGAGAACCAGTACGACTTAAAAGCCGGACACTGGCCGGAAAACTATAACGAATGTGTGCTTGTCCTCACTTCCGACGGCGGAATGAGTGATTTTCTGCTCTACACCCTGGGGCTCCGCGATGCACTCGAGCTGGATGAGATGGTCCGCCAGTTTTTAAATGAAGAAACCGTCGAGACCCCTTCCTCCATCGGCACGTATTCCTACGATGATATTCTCGGCACCACGTTCCGTCTTGTGAACAGCGCAGACTGCTACGAATACGACAGTCAGTATCAGGTCTGGAAAGATAAAAGCGACAATGAAGACTATATGAAAAAACTCGTTGCCAACGGCGAAAAGCTCACAATCACCGGTATTGTCCAGCCGTCCCCTGACTCTGCCGCCTCTGCCCTGACCGCCGGCATCAATTACCCGGCATCGCTGACCCGCCACGTTGTGGAGGAAGCAAAGAAATCCGAGATTGTGAAACAGCAGATGGCGGACTCCTCCATCGATGTCTTTACGAATCAGGAATTCGGCACCGTGGATCAGAACAGCGGTCTTGATATGGATTCCTTTATCACTGTCGATGAGGACAAGCTGCAGAACGCTTTCCAGTTCGACGATTCCGCACTCTCCGGTGCTTTTTCCGGTGATTCCATGAACCTTGATTTTTCCAGCGCCTTTGCGGACGCCGGAAGCAGCATGGATCTCGCGGGTGCGATTGACCTCAGTCAGATCTCTCTTAATTTCGACGGACTGCCGCAGCTTGATCTTGGCCAGATTTTATCCGGGCTTACTCTCAATGTCAGTGAAGACGGCATGCAGGAACTGGCTTCCAGCCTCATGGAGGGCTATCAGGGCTACGCCTCGGAGCACCCGGAGGCGGATTATTCCCATTTACAGGAGGATTTCGTCTCCTACATCAATTCCACGGAAGCACAGGAAATCCTGCGGCGCCACATCCAGACCATCATTGCAGACGGCGGCGGTGTTTCCATTACACAGGAACAGATCCAGGAACTCATTCAGCGGATCTTCAAAGGGTATCAGGCATACCTGATCAAGATGGGCTACACCGATCCGGAACAGTTTGATGCTTATCTTGCGGAGTATCTGCAGACCGAAGAAGCTGTTCAGATCATCAACGACTGGATTTCCGAGGTGATGCAGAACAACGGCAATATCGAAATTACATCCGACCAGCTCACTGCGCTTGCGACGGAGCTTTCTAACGGTTATCTCGCTTACGTGAAGGAGAACGGCCTGCCGGATCCGACGGAGATGGGCCAGCACTTTATCGCCTACCTGAACACGGCGGACGGCCAGCAGCGGCTGAACAGCGGTATCACAAAAATCGTCGATCTCGACGGACTGCAGTCCCAGGTTTCTTCTGCGCTCACAAACTACATGGCAGGCGTTATGGGAAGCTACTCCGCTTCTGTCGCCTCGGTTCTGCAGACACAGATCACTTCCGCGATGGAACAGATGATGACGCAGATGGCCTCTGCAATTCAGTCCGAGATGGAGCGCGCCATGACGCAGGTCGGTAATTCTCTGCAGGATTCGATGGGCGATGCCATGAAGATTGACACCGATGCCTTTGCAAGTGCCTTCCAGATGAATATGACTGAGGATGATATGAAGGAGCTCTTCGCTTCTCTTAGTTCTTCCGGCTCTTCCACCTATGAGGGCAATCTGCAGAAACTGGGCTACGCTGATTTTGACGAACCCTCTTCGATCAGCATTTACCCGAAAAACTTTGAGAGCAAGGAACACGTTGTCTCCATCCTCGACGGCTACAATGACACGATGGAAAAAGAAGGCAAAAACGAGCAGGTAATCTCGTACACCGATGTGGTCGGCACTCTGATGTCCTCCGTCACGGATATCGTCAACATCATCAGCTACGTGCTGATCGCTTTTGTCGGCATTTCCCTTGTGGTTTCCTCGATTATGATCGGCGTCATCACCTATATCAGTGTTCTGGAACGTAAGAAAGAGATCGGTATCCTGCGCGCGATCGGTGCTTCGAAACGCAATATTTCGCAGGTCTTCAATGCCGAAACCTTCATCATCGGACTCTGTGCAGGACTGATCGGCATCGGGCTCTCGCTGCTTCTGATGATTCCGGGCAACCTTCTGATCCACCATCTGGCGGATACGACGAAGGTCAGTGCTTCTCTTCCACTCGTCCCGGCGCTTGTTCTGATTGCACTCAGCGTCGTTCTGACCCTGATCGGCGGTCTGATTCCGTCGAAGAAAGCGGCAAAAAGCGATCCGGTTACGGCACTCCGGACAGAATAATCTGATCCTTAAAACACACTTTGCAAGTACGCAAAAAGCGGCCGGCAGAGGCTTTTCAAAAGTCCCGCCGGCCGCTTTTTTCTATCTTAAACTTTTATTTTTCTTCCAGAGAAAATCCATGCTCTGTCCGCACCAGTGTCGTCTCATAGAAGGTCTTTGCGAACTGCACCAGATAAGCAGTATCTTTGGCGCCTGCCGTCTCATACGGGGAATGCATCGCAAGCTGAGCCATTCCGATATCCACGCTTGTCACCGAGACAAGAGAGTTCAGAATTGCGCCAAGCGTGCTTCCGCCCGGAATGTCGGCGTGGTTTGCGAATACCTGGCACGGTACGCCGGCCTTCTCGCAGAGCATCTTTGTTACTGCCTCGGAAACGGCATCCGTTGTATATTTCTGGTTTGCGCTCTGTTTAATGACAACGCCCCCATTCATGTATACGCGGCTCTTCGGATCGTATTTCTCCGCATGTGCCGGGTGGAAGGCATGTGCATTGTCAGCAGAAACAAGGAAGCTTCCCGCAAGATCTCTGTGATATGCAATCGTGTCTTTTCCACAGGCTGCATTGATATGCTGCAGTGTCTCTGTCAGGAACGAAGAATCCGCACCCTGCTTTGTGAGGCTTCCTACCTCCTCATTGTCAAAGATTGCGCAGACATTGACCTGGCCTGTTGCCTTTGCAGCAAGAAAACCCTTTAAGGAGCCAAACGCGCTCTGCAGGTCATCCAGACGCCCACTGGATAAAAACTCCCTGCCGGCACCCCAGATGGATCCTTCCACTCGGTTATACAGATAAAGCTCCATGGAGAGAATATCCTCTTTTGCGGTATCCGGCAGAAACAGCTCATAAAAATGATCTTTCGCTGTCTCATCACCGAGAATCGGGAGCATGTCGGTCTGCACACTGTATTTGATTCCGTTGTTGATGTCACGATTCAGATGAATCGGCAGATTCGGGATCGTCACCAGATCTCGTCCGGCATCAACCAGCACGGATTTCACGCTGTTTCCGTCACGTACCACCATGCGGCCCGCCAGGGAAAGCGGACGGTCAAACCATGGGGAACGGATCATTCCGCCGTAGCCCTCCACGTTCAGGCGGGTGTAATGACCATCCGTCACGAATGGGTCCTCTCCCTTTACTTTAAACGTCGGACAGTCGCTGTGGCTTGCGATGATCTGGTAGCTGGAAAATGCGCTCTCAGGGATCTGGAACGCAATCACCGAGGATTCATTTCTCGTCACATAATATTTTCCGCCCGGAACGAGACTCCATTCTTTTGTCTCCTCCAGTTTTGTATATCCATTTTCGTTCAGCAGATCGCCGGCTTCTTTTACCACATGAAACGGGCTTTTGCACCGCATGATAAAATCGAGCAGCTCCTGCGCTGTATTCAGGTATTCCATAGTTTTTCTCCTTTGCATATATTCAAACGCTTCTTCTATTTTATAAAATCCCGCTGTCTTTTTCAAGACCCAAAAACCTGTGGGAACTTACTGTATCACTCGCAATCATCATTTCGAAGCGGATATTCGCAATCCGCTTCGCTACTCGCACATAAAACCAGCCGCTGCTTCGCAAAAAAATCCCGCACAGACAGATTTTTATTTTCTGTCGTGCGGGACTTACTTTTTCCGTTTTTTCTGCTATGCGGAAACCTGATTTCCGGTATACAGCTGGTAATATTTTCCTTTCTGTTCCATCAGCTGATCATGGGTACCGCGTTCAATAATTTGTCCCTGCTCAAGAACCATGATACAATCGGCGTTTCGTACGGTAGACAGACGATGTGCGATAACAAAGGTTGTTCTTCCGCTCATCAGCTTATCCATACCATCCTGAACAATGCGCTCGGTACGGGTATCGATGGAGCTTGTCGCCTCATCGAGAATCAGTACCGGCGGATCTGCAATGGCTGCACGCGCGATCGCAAGAAGCTGCCGCTGACCCTGGGACAGATTCGCACCGTCTCCGGTCAGCATTGTGTCATAGCCCTGCGGCAGACGCATAATGAATCCGTGCGCATTCGCCAGTTTTGCTGCTGCTACAACCTCATCCTCCGTCGCATCGAGCTTTCCGAAGGCAATATTTTCTCTTACCGTTCCCGTAAACAGATGTGTATCCTGCAAAACAATGCCAAGCGATCTTCTCAGGTCATCTTTTTTGATCTTTCCAATGTTGATCTCATCGTAACGGATCTTACCTTTCTGAATATCATAGAAGCGGTTGATCAGATTGGTAATGGTTGTCTTTCCGGCTCCGGTAGAACCGACAAACGCGATCTTCTGACCCGGCTCTGCAAACAGCGATACATCGTGCAAAACAATTTTATCCGGGTTGTAGCCGAAATCAACATGTTCGAATACCACACGGCCCTGCAGCTCGCGGTAATCCACAGATCCATCTGCCTGGTGCGTATGCTTCCATGCCCATTTTCCGGTACGCTCTTTCGTCTCGGTGAGTTTTCCGTTTTCTTCCTTCGCATTGACAAGCGTTACATACCCCTCGTCCAGCTCCGGCTCTTCATCCATCAGTCGGAAAATACGTTCCGCTCCTGCAAGTGCCATAACAATTGCGTTCAGCTGCTGGCTGACCTGGTTGATCGGCATGTTAAAACTCTTGTTGAAGGTCAGAAAGCTTGCCAGACCACCGAGCGTAAAGCCACCGACGCTGCCAAGGGCAAGTGCACCGCCTACAATTGCACAGACAACATAGCTCATATTTCCAAGCTGTGCATTGATCGGTCCGATAACATTTGCAAACGCATTGGCATTGTAAGCACTCTCATACAGATTGTTATTAATTTCTTTGAATTTTTCGATATTCTCCTCTTCATGACAGAATACCTTGACAACCTTCTGGCCATCCATCATCTCTTCGATAAAGCCGTTGACTTTACCAAGATCCCTCTGCTGTTTTACAAAGAAATTTCCGGAAAATCCGGCCACCTTTTTTGTCACTCCCAGCATGATAGATACCATAACCAGCGTTGTAATCGTCAGCGGGATGTTCAGAATCAGCATACTGACAAAGACACTGACAATCGTGATTGCACTGTTGATGATCTGCGGGATACTCTGACTGATCATCTGACGCAGGGTATCAATATCATTTGTATAAATCGACATGATGTCGCCGTGCGCATGGGTATCAAAATATTTGATCGGCAGCTTTTCCATATTGCCGAACAGATCATTTCTCAGATTCCGCAGGGTTCCCTGGGATACATAAATCATGGTACGGTTCTGAACGAACGCAGCCACAATACCGATTCCGTAAAATCCGGCCACCCGCAAAATTGCGTGGAGCAGCGGGCCAAAATCCGGATCCGGCTGGGTCAGCATCGGCGTGATATAGCCGTCAATCAGCGTTTTCATAAACATCGTTCCCTGTACATTTGCCAGGACGTTGACAAAAATCGCAATGACAACAGCGATGCAGTGTACCGTATAATCCTTTAATACATATTTCATAATTCTGGTAAAGATCTTCATCGGATTCTTGACCTGCGGTTTCACCCCTCTTGGAGGTCTTGCTCCCGGCCCCTTTACCTGCTGTACTCTCTCTGCCATTCCTTACTCACCTCTCTTTTCGTCAAAGTCTCCGCCGCCACCGGTCTGAGACTCATATACTTCGCGGTAAATTTCATTGGTTTTCAGTAATTCCTCATGGCTTCCAAAACCATTTACTTTTCCGTTCTCCATGACAATGATGCGGTCTGCGTCCTGCACACTGGAAATACGCTGTGCAATGATCAGCTTTGTCGTTTCAGGAATCTCAGTCAGGAATGCCTTCCGGATTTTCGCGTCGGTTGCGGTATCGACAGCACTTGTACTGTCATCCAGAATCAGCACCTTTGGTTTCTTCAGCAGTGCTCTTGCGATACAGAGGCGCTGTTTCTGACCGCCGGATACGTTGGATCCGCCCTGCTCGATGTAGGTGTTATAGCCCTCCGGCATCCGATCGATAAATTCATCGGCGCAGGCAAGACGGCAGACACGCTTGCACTCTTCTTCCGAAGCATTTTTATCACCCCATCGGAGGTTGTCGAGAATAGTACCGGAAAACAGCACATTTTTCTGTAAAACAACGGCTACTTCATTTCGCAGCGTTTCCATATCGTAGGAGCGGACATCCTTTCCGCCGACCTTAACGGATCCATCTGTTACATCATACAGACGGCTGATCAGGTTGACAAGACTTGTCTTCGCACTTCCGGTTCCGCCAATAATACCGATTGTCTCACCCGATTGGATGGAAAGATTGATATCCGAAAGAACCGGCTCGCCGGCTCCTTTTTTGTAGTTGAAATAGACATGATCGAAGGTAATGCTTCCATCCGGAATCGAAAAGTCCGGATTCTCCGGATTATCGAGATCACTCTTCTCATTCAGGACTTCTGAAATACGGCGCGCACTTGCAAGGCTCATTGTGATCATAACGAATACCATGGAAAGCATCATAAGGCTCATCAGAATGTTCATGCAATAGGTCAGAAGGCTCATCAGTTCTCCGGTCGAAAGACTGCTTCCGACAATCATTTTGGCGCCGAGCCAGCTGATCAGAAGAATACAGCTGTACACGGTCAGCTGCATCAGCGGTGCATTAAAGGAAAGATTTTCTTCTGCTTTACAGAAAATTTTATAAATATTTTCGGACGCTTTGTGAAATTTTCCTGTCTCATAATCTTCGCGCACATACGCTTTTACCACACGGATTGCGGATACGTTTTCCTGCACACTCGCATTTAATTCATCATATTTTGGAAATGCCTGCTCGAAATATTTGGTTGCAGACCGCATGATCAGAAACAGACACGTTCCAAGAAGAATAACGGCCACCAGATAAATGCTCGCAAGGCGTGCATTGATGTAAAACGACATAATCATTGCAATGATCATACTCGCCGGTGCACGCATGCACATACGAAGGATCATCTGATATGCATTCTGCAGATTCGTCACATCTGTGGTCAGACGGGTGACAAGACCTGCTGTACTGAATTTGTCAATATTGGAAAAAGAATATTCCTGGATATTTTCAAACATGGCCTGACGCAGATTTTTTGCAAATCCGGCAGATGCCTTTGCTCCATATTTTCCGCCCATGATACCTGCAAACAGACCGATGGCTGCTGCCACTACCATGAATGCTCCCACCACGTAAATGTGATGGAGATCGCCTTTTTCTACACCGTTATCGATAATGGATGCCATCATAAGAGGAATGATCATCTCCATGATAACCTCCAGAATCATGAAAATCGGAGTGGCAATGGAGGCTTTTTTAAACTCTTTTACCTGTGCTCCAAGTGTTTTTAACATGATGTCTCTCCTAACATATTTTTTACGTTGTTTTTGACCTGATCGATGACACGGTAGAAAGTGTCAAGATCTTCTTTTGAAATTCCCGCAACCGTCTGTTCTTCCAGCATATCGATCATATCTTTCGTCTTCTCGTGAAGCTCTCTTCCGGTATCGGTCAGCACCAGTTTTTTCAGCCGCGCGTCATAGGGAACGGACTCCCGTTTGATGTAGCCCTTTTTCTCCATGAGCTTTAAAATGTTGGTCACGGTAGAGCGGCAGATCTTAAATTCCGCTTCAATATCTTTCTGGAAAATATCTTTGTGCTCGTTCCTGCACAGATAGTCCAAAATCCACCCGTGCATGGCCGTCAGTTCATCGACGCCCCGCTCTCTGGCGGCTGCCATCAGGTTCCGTGACATCATATTGTCCAGCGTCCGCAGTTCGTGGCCGATTTTTCTTTTTTTACAACACACGCTGCTTTTTTCCTCCTTTCCCCTTTGCTGCCGTCCCCATCTGTTCGTTATAAAACTGTTTGAATAAGGACTGTTCCATAAGCAACTGTTCTATAGATGACTGTTTCATATTAAACAGTTCGCTATAGAACATTCTAGGAGATTTTGTGGGAAATGTCAACCTGTTTGCGTAAAAAAATCGAAAAAAATGCTCCGGATAAAAGTTTTTCACTTTCCGCCCGGAGCATTCCGCTCGTTTATTCTTCGATTTTTCTTCTTAAATAGCTTCCCACCATATGGGAAAAGTTGCGGATATCGCGCGCATACGCGAAATCCTTGCCGAAAATCTTCTGCTCCGCCATAAGCTCCGTCTCCTCGCCTACAAAGACCCCAAGCACCGAGACACCCTGCTGCCTGAGGCGCCGCACCTCAGTTGCCGTGTCATGCAGTGCATAGTCATCCCGGTACGGCTTTGGATTTCTCGCATTCGGCCGGTTCACCAGCACATCGTACGGCTTTCCGTCGCTTAAGAGGATCAGCAGCTTCCGGTCCTCCTGGCGTTTTAAAAGATCCATCCCCGCCGCCTTGACAGCAAGCCCGTCGCGGTTGTTTGAGGATGTGATATACTCAAAAATATTGCTGTTCTTCTCCCGCGGATCGTCGTAATCGCGCATCCGGTGCAGGATCGTGTAATCCCAGAACGTACAGAAGCTCATCACGCGGAACGGGATGTGCAGGCGGCTTAAGGTCTCCGCCAGAATGTACGTCTGCAGTGTCACATTCTCCTGGCGCGGCCGCTGGGAACCGCTCGCATCTACGAGAATATCCACGACAAAATCCAGCGAATTCCGCCGCTGCTCCAGCCGGAACAGATCCGCATTCTGGCTCCGTCCCACCTTCCACATCCGCGCGGGCTGTAAAATTCCGTGGTCTGCATCCGCAAACGACTGATCCTCCTGCAGCAGCATCGCTTTTTTCAGTTCCTGATACAGCAGCGAAATGTTCTGCCGCACCGCGCGGTGCTGGTCGTAATAGGCATGAAGGTTTTTATCCTTCTGCTTCTGCGCGTAGGAGAGCTGATAATACTTTCCGACCGGATTTTTCAGCACACCCTCCGTGTAATAGAGGCTGCAGTCGCTGTGGATGCCGCGGCAGAGCTGGTAATTCCGGCTTTTCTCCTCACTCTCCGAGAGCCACGTTTTTCCGTAATTGCGCTGAATGTACTGATACATCCGTGCCAGCGCTTTCTCATCGACGACAACGACCTTTTTGGTATCGCTTCCCGCTGTTTTTTCTTTCTTCTCTTCCGCCTCTTTTGATGTGAAATTTGTCATATCAAGCGAAACTCGCTCCAGATATGTCTCGAGCCCGTCCTCATACAGCTCTTCCGAAAGGAAATCCTTCCAGGAATACTCGGTGAGCTCCTCGATCGTTACCGCAAGAACCGAGGCAAGATCACCGTGCTTTTTCACAAATGCGGGATCGACGACCTTATTGTACAGCTCGTCCGTCACCCGGATCAGTTCCATTGTATCCGCTGTTTCGGATGCGTGCTTCAGCAGTTTCATCCACTCCCGCGTTTTTCCCGAGTATGAAGGGCTTTTCCCCTCGTCCTCCTCTCTTCTTCCGCGCAGATACTCCAGTTTCAGGCGGCCTGTCTCATTTTTGGATAAAGATTCAAACGAGTGGTCCAGTATTTCCTCCGCTGCTCTCCTTCGAAAGCCCTTGACACCGGGGCGCTCGCTTTCGAGCCGCTTCGATACGGCCTCCTCCGTCACCAGCTGGGCGAGCATCATCAGTTCTCCCTCCGCTGCGCCGCTGTAAACCTTCTTCACCAGATACAGGCTGTAGGCTTCCCGATCAAAGTAACACGAAAAGGCGCCCTGGCGGATTGTGTCGTACAGTACCGTATCCGGCTCCTTCGCATACCGCTCCACATCCGGTCTCAGCTTCAGCGTGTAGTCGCCGCTGACAGTCCAGACGAGATTGCGGATCCGGCTTTCCAGCTCCATCTCATGCGTTTTTAATGTTTCCTCTGTCACCATACGTATTTCCTCTAAAAAATATCCTGCGGCGTCCACTCTTCCGGAATCCGCGTGCGCACGACATCCCGCACGATCTCTTTTTCAAACAGGTCAAAGCATTTATTGACAATGCCGATCTGCACCGCAAGATACGGGGACAGCCCCTGGCGCATCGTGCCGATCGCTCCGAACAGACCGCGGAGGTCGAGCGCGCGCGTGGTGATTTCCGCCTGTTTTGCCTTTTTCTGCAGATCGAGGTAAAGGCCGGCCAGCGCTTCGCGTGCCGCCGGTTTCAGATCCGGGAATTTTGACTGCATCAAATAAAACAGTGTCTCTTCTGTAAGCGGCGGCATGTCAATCACCAGAAAGCGGGACACCAGCGCTTCATTCAGCTCCCTCGTTCCCGCATAGCCGTAATTCATCGTTCCGATCATCCGCGCCGCCGGGTGAAGCAGAATTTTATCGTAGCCCGGCACATCGATGATGCGGCGGTAGTCGAGCGCGGCGTGAAGAACACTGACCGCATCGTTTTTCGCCATGTTGATCTCATCGAGAATGCCAAAACCGCCTTCCTCTGCACAGCGGTAAATGCTGCCTTTCCGGAGTGTGACCTCCTGGTTCTGGAACGTATCGGTTCCGATCAGCTCGGCGCTTCCTGTGTTTACATGGAAGGAAACGTTGTACGTCGGTCTTCCGAAAACATACGCCAGTGTCTCTGCCAGCACGTTTTTTCCCGTTGCCTTCTCGCCGGTCAGCAGCAGATTTTCGCCCTGCAGCAGCGCGGCAATTGCCATCTCCAGAATCTCTTTTCCGAAAAACGGGATTTCCGGCGTGCTCATGCGGTTCTCTAAGCCCTCCGCCACCGGATAGCTCTCGCGGAATTTCCGCACACTCTCAATTAACGCCCCGCTCACGCCCTGTTCCTGTAAAAATGAATCGTTCATCTTCTATTTTTTAATCCTCTCTGTCGTTAAAATATCTTTTTGCTTCTACCAGTATACGGGATCTGCCTTTTTTCTGCAAGACCTGTCGGACTTATAGTAATCCCCGAAAATAATGCAAAAAATTCGCGCTCTGCAGCACTGCCTTTTTTGCATTATTTTCGGGTCTTGCTATAGATTGAATTGAATTGAAACATAAAGACACCGGAAAACAGGCTTTATCCCGTTTCCCGGCGTCTTATTTCTGTCATTGATTCAGTTCATGCATCGCATTATCCGCGGATTCCGGAAAGAATTTCCTCTGTGGAAGCTTTTGCCTCCTCGTCCAGGTTCTCTTTCTTATAGTTCTCATATCTCTGTTTGTGATGCGGATTCTCTGCCCACAGCTCGTCTGCGGCTTTTTTCCACTCAGCAGCATACAGGTCACATTTTCCGCACAGATGCTCTGCGCTCTCCGGAGACTGCAGGTCGGTTGACTTCGCGCCGGTCTTCTCTACCATCTCACGCAGCAGTTCCGGATTTTCGAGCATCGGACATGGGCGCAGGTGGTTGCGGTTGAACGGCTGTCCATCGCGGTATGCCTGGAACAGCGGCTGCTGCAGTGCTTCGATCAGGGAAACTTCGTTGATGTTGGCGCCGGAGTAATGGATGAAAACACACGGCTCCACATCGCCGTTTGCATTGATATGGCAGTAGTTTCTTCCTCCTGCGATACAGCCTCCGACGAACTCACCGTCGTTCTGGAAGTCCATAACAAAGATCTGTTTGTCGCTCTTATCGGAACGGATCTCACGCAGTCTGTGATAGATATATTTTCTCTGCTCAACCGTCGGCATCAGCTCCGGTGCAGCGTCCATGCCGACCGGCATGAAGTGGAAATACCAGCTGTAACGGCATCCGTGCTCGATCAAAAGATCCAGGAACTCGTCACTTGTAACGGTCTCGAGGTTTGCTCTTGTGTAGCAGATGGAAGTACCAAAAAGCAGACCGTGTTTTTTCATCAGATCCATGGCTGCCAGAACTTTATCGAAAATACCCTCGCCGCGGCGTCCGTCGTTGACCTCCTCGAAGCCTTCCAGAGACAGGGAGAAGGAGATATTGCCGAGCTTCTGAACCGCCTCACAGAACTCCTCGTCGATCAGGGTTCCATTGGTGAAGCAGTGGAATTCACAGTCATGATGCTCTTCTGCCAGACGCAGGATGTCTTTTTTGCGCACAAGCGGTTCGCCGCCGGTGAACATGTAGAAGTAGGTTCCCAGCTCTTTTCCCTGGCTTATGATATCAGAAAGTTTCTCATAGGAAAGATTCAGCTTGTGGCCGTATTCTGCTGCCCAGCATCCGGTGCAGTGCAGGTTACAGGCACTTGTCGGGTCCATCAGCATCGTCCATGGGATGTTGCAGTTGTATTTTTCACGGTTCATACGGATCTGTTTCGTTCCGACGAAAGCTGCCTGGAATCCCAGGTTCAAAGCAGTCATTTTGATCACCTGCGGATCCAGCTCGTCCAGTCCGCGGTTGACATACTGTACCCATTTGTTGTCCGGATTCTGCAGCATGGTGCGGATGTTGTCGAAGGTTTTCTCCGCAAACATATTTCCGGTAAATTTCTGTACAAAATCCGTCAGATTCAACAGCGCTTTTGTTCTGTCGTCTCCGTGATTCACATATTTTAAAACACCATCGATCGCAGCGCCTGCAGCGGCTCTTTCTACTTTCATTTTTGCATCCATTGTTCACGATCTCCTTTGTAATAGTTTAATATTTTCGCCCGGAATTGATCTGGTTTTGAATACCACATCCTGGCTTTTTCCCATTATATTCTCCATATTTGGAAAATACAACCCAAAATTCCCTCGTTTTGGACACATCAAAAAAAGTGTCCCACAAGGGAACACTTTTTCCTGTTTTTCTCTTTCCGTTATATTTTACATTGCATTTTCAGATTCACACAAAGCATTTTCTAATTTTCGATCAGAACCGCGCGGATCGGTCCGCCGTACTGGTGTTTCTTTTTGACCGGAGCAGCCACAAGAAAATAATGACCCGAGGTCACTTTCTCCAGATTCAGATTTTCGACAATCACCGTACCTTTTTTCAGCAGCTGCTGATGAACATCATTCCCCGATGTCTCATTTCCGACAGTTTCCTGCTCCACACCGAGCAGCACCAATTTTTTCTCTGCCAGGTAATCTGCCCCATCGCGTGTAATCTGCGCATCGCCGCGGATCAGAAGACGTTCACAGTCCTCTTCCATGACCTCCTCGAGCACTTCTCTTGTCACTTTTCCCTCAAGCTCCGCCACCTGACAGATGCCAAGTGACCGATCGAGCGTCGTCTGCGCCGTTCCTTCCTCCGTCATCAGATGACGCGGCGCGTCCATTGCGGAAAACTGCTCTCCGGAAATGTCATATAATTTCATATTTTCCTATCCTCAAACCGGGAAACTCCCGTCTTTCTTTTTTCCAATATTTGCCGATACTGCCAGATTCTGCCGGCAGCCAAACCTTGTTTAGTATAGCCTATTTTCGGACGCTTTACAAGGCTCATTTCTGCAAAAATTCTGACTTTTATACAGCAATCCTATCTGCAATAAACAATTTGTCATTTTCACTCCCCTGGTGTATAATAGAAATATCCAAACGGTTACGCTATCTTTCAAAAGGGAGGGAAATCTTATGAAACTCCGGCTAAGCCCGTGGATCTGCGCCACAGCTTCGCCGGAGTTTTTTACACTCTTCTGGTTTACGGAATCAGACGGTGAATGTCTCTTGGAAACAGGGATGCGTTCCGCACATTTTCAAATCCGAGAAGCCGTGCCGTAAACCGCTCCAGCCCAAGACCGAGACCGCCGTGCGGAGGCATGCCGCAGCGGTGCATCATTAGATAGCTCTCAAACGCTTCCACATGCATGCCGCGGCTTTCGATCTTTTCCACCTGCTCCCGGTAATTGTGGATGCGCTGGCCGCCGGTCGTCACTTCAAGGCCGCGGAACAGAAGGTCAAAGCTTTCCGTCTCTGCCGGGTTTTCTCTGCTGTCCATCGCGTAGAACGGGCGCTTGGCGCTTGGATAATGTGTCACAAATACGAAGTCACTGCCTGTCGTTTTCTTCACGTATTCGCACAGCAGTTTTTCCTCCTCCGGTTCAAAGTCCAGTTTCTCCGAAAAGGCTCTTTTGTATACGCGGCTCACCAGCTCTTTCGCCTCGGAAAAACGGATTCTCGGAATCTCCGTGATCACCGGCACCTCTGCTTTTAAAAGCGAAAGCTCCGCTCCGCATGTCTCCTGCAGCCGTCCAAATGTGTACCGCAGCATTTCCTGCTCCATCGCCATGATGTCCTCAAAATTCTCGATATAGCCCATCTCAAAGTCCACGCTTGTATATTCGTTCAGATGACGCGCCGTGTCGTGCTTCTCCGCCCGGAAGACCGGTGCGATCTCGTAGACACGCTCGAAGACGCCGACCATCATCTGCTTGTAAAACTGCGGGCTCTGCGCCAGATATGCCTGTTCGCCGAAATACGACAAAGAGAAGATATTAGCTCCGCCCTCGGCTCCCGCCGCTACGAGCTTCGGTGTGTGGATTTCGGTGAAGTGCTGTCCATCCAGAAATTCGCGGAACGCCTGACAGATCTTTGCCTGGATCTGGAAAATCGCGCGCTCTTTTTCGTTGCGCAGCGTAATTGGGCGATAGTCCAGCAGGTTCTCGATGGAAGTGTTGACCCGCTTCTGGTTGATGACAACCGGCGGTACTTCTTCCGGCTCGGAGAGGATTTCCACGTCTAACAGATGCAGGTCATACCCGCTTCTGGAACGCTCTTCACGGATCACCTCCGCGGTAAACCGGACACACGCCTCTTCTTTTAATTCCTCCAATGCAAACCGGGCATACGCCGGCTCGTACACGCACTGTACCATCTGCCGTTTCGTCCGAAGCAGCACAAATGCAAATGAGCTCATTTTTCGGATTTTGTAAATGCTTCCATGCAGCCGCACGATTTCGCCGATGTGTGCTCCTAACTGCTCTGCTTCGAGTTCCTCTGTTTTTCTTACTTTTACGGTATTCATTTCTGTCTTCATAGTCTTTTCTGCCTTTCTGTTCTGATTTTTCTTTATCGCCGCAAAATCAGCAGAAAATCCATATGGACATAATCTGTATGTCCCATACGATCACAACCCTTCTCTGATGTAAATTTCAAGTCATTCCCGCATGGATAAAAAATGGCAAAGAAAAACCACACGGGGTATTTCTTTTTCTCCCAGTGTGGTTTCCCTTTGCCTTATCTTCCACACAGGTACAACACAATCAGCGCCTGTACCTGTGAAGTATAGTAGTCTTCACTTTGATACAAGCGCTATCAATCGTCGTCCCTGTGCATCTGTACGCTGTGCATCTCGTTCATCGTTGATAACCTCTGTTTCGTAGTTTTGTTGTATTATAATTCTGCGTTCCGGTTTTGTCAACCCTTATTTTCCGTAATTGATGATCACCACTTCCGCTTTCGTCCCGATCCGCATCGGCGGTCCCCAGAGACCCACGCCGGATGTGACGATGCTGTACATGTCTCCGACTTTCTTCATCCCGCAGGCATTCTCCCACATCAGGCCGGTAAGGATATTTCCTGGGAAGAGCTGTCCGTCATGCGTATGGCCGCCAAGATCAAGGTCTGCGCCTGCCTCTGCCAGCTCGGTCAGCTCCGACGGCTGGTGGTCAATCACAAAAACTGGAAGCGACTGGTCCAGTCCGGTAAGCAGTTCGGACGGCGTGTCGCGTGTCTCCTGCGTTTTGCGGATCCGGTCGGGATCTTTTCGGCCCGCCAGATAAAAGGCATCATCGATACAAACCACATCATCCTCCAGCAGATGAATCTTCGCGCGGTCCAGGAACTCACCGAACCGGCGGTCGGCGACGCGCTCCTCCTTCGTCTCAAACGTAAAGCCCGCGAGAATCTTCTCATCGAGATCGTGGTTGCCGTAGCAGGCGTACGTGCCGTACCGGCTCTTTAAGCCCGCCAGAAGATCCGCCACGCGGTCCGGCTCATAGATGGCATCGTACTCATTATCAAAAATATCCCCGGCAATCACAACGACATCCGGCTCCTCAGCGTTGATTTTTTCCACCATCTCTTCCATCTGATGACTGCCGATGCTGTACCCCAGATGAAGATCTGCGACGAGCGCAATTTTCAGATGTGCATCCTTTTTCGATGGAACCTCATATCGTGTCGTGTAAATATGGACTGCATGCACCATTCCATAGATGCACATTCCCGTCACAAAAAGGATCGCGCCAAGGCCGACCGCTTTCAATCCCATCGGAGAATACAGCCAAGTTTTCGTCAGTACCGTATGCGCAAAAATGAAGCGCAGCAGCACCAGAATCGCGGTGAAGCCAAGAAAATACAGATACATGCCGAGCCAGCAGTTGCTGATGACCTTTAAAATCCGGTGAACGGGATCTCTTTTGATCAGAAAGCTCGTCAGCAGGGAAAGTGCAAAAAATGCATACAGCACCAAAATGACACCCAGCACGGCCGGATGGCGGAACAGAGGATGCACCTCCTTCATCCACCGCAGCAGCCAGTAGGCGGTAAATACATTTGCCAGTATGTAGACCGGCGCAAGAAATATTGCAAGCATACGTATGTTTCCTCTCTTTTTCGATTCAAATACAGGGCAGGAAAAAGCGTGCCGAACGAAACGTTTCCGGCACGCTTTTTGCCAGGCATTCATCAGAGTTTTTTCTCTATGATATCAAACAGCTCACGTCTCCGCTTCCGCCAGCGCCAGCCATTTGCAAGTTTGTTGTAGAAATAGAACGAATCCACAAGCACCATGTTCAGGCGGCCGATCCGGTCTTTCGTCGTTCCGTTGTAATGTTCGCCGCCGCATTCGATCTGCGGGCACGTTTTTACGTAGGCGATCAGATCATCCTCACTTCTGATAGTATCCGGCAGCTCGGTGTACGCTTTTCCGATGCAGTCCAGCCGGTGCGCATCGCTTCCACCAAAGCCGGGCTTATTGAATTTCTCCGCCAGCCGTTTCGCTTTTGCGTTCGTCTCCGCGCTTTCACACGCATTGAAAATTTCAACAAAATCGAACTGCGGGAGAAGCTGGGCAATCCGCTGCTGATACTTTTTCTTCCGTTCATTCGTGCTGATCATGCTCATAAATTTTTCGCCGTACGGATGCGCCGGTCCTAAAATTCCGCCGTACGCATGGACGATCTTGACAAGGATCGATCCCGGCAGGCCGCGCAGCTCCAGAATTTTTAATTTTACGCCGAACGGCATAATCACAAGAATGTGGCCGCAGTCGCACGTATCGTACTCAACACCTTTTAATACCACAAAATCCTGGTGTGCTCTTCCCTTGATGGCATTCTTCCACTCGCGGTATCCGTCATAGGAATCGTGGTCGGATACCAACATTCCTCCAAATCCTTTTCGTTTCAGTGTTCGGATGTACTCCTCAATCATGACTTTTCCATCCATCGAACCCTCTTTTGTGTGGCAGTGCATATCAAATTTCATGCAAAACGCCTCCTTTTATCTTCCATGTTCGAAAACCATTTCGTTTTTCCTATTTTTCTGGAATCGTTTCGGATGGTTCCGCCGCGTTTTTGGCGCGGCAGAATCGATAGTTTGTACCATCTAACTTTATTTTACCACTTTTTCCACAAAAGAAAAAGAAATTTCTTCTGAAGATCTGGTAAATTTTCCTTAAGGAATGCAGTTTTTAGACAATTCCTGTTCTTTGTCCCTGTTTTTACCGTGTTCTTTTTGCTATGATAAAAACAGCTTATTTTACTTGATCGGAGGAACACATTATGAATTCACAGGACATCACCCGCGCACTGATCGACACAACAGTTGCACGCGCGATGGTGGAGATGGACGCAGATCCGAAACGCAGCGTCCGCAAGCTCTGCGATCTTGGCCGCCAGTTTTCCCGCGGCCGCTTTCAGAATCAGATTTTTGCCATTTTTCAGGATCTTCTGCGCAACGATGAAAGCCCGTATTATCAGGCGATCGACTTTCTGCTGCGCAGCAACGATCCGGAAGCGCTTCGTCAGTTCGGCATCAACATCGGCTACAACAGTTTTACCTACGGTGCGCAGATTCTGCGCCAGAAGCAGAAAGAACTTTCCTTTGCTGTTCCCTGGGTTGTCAAGCTCCGTCTCGACAGCCGCATCCCGGACACTTACGATTCCTCGTTTTTTGCATCCGTGGTCAGAACCGGTCTGACATACGGCATCTACTCTTATCAGCTCCGCTCCATGGATCATCATGAGGATATGGAATCCTACCTTGCCGTCATCCAGTCGCATCCGGAATGCGCGTTTCTTTGGTTTCTTTCCGATACGCCGCTTACCGAAAAACAGCAGAAACTGCTTTTATCCTGCCCGAACCTGATGGTTTCTCTTCCAATTGATGCCCCCTCAACGGTTTCCATGGCAAAAGCCCTGCGCCGTCAGAAAACGCTGTTCGGTATGCACAAAGTCTATCAGGATGCAGATGCTGCCGCTTATCTGCTCTCTTTTGACCACCTGTATTCCCAGATGGAACAGAGTGTCTTTTTCTTTCTGGTCGCAGATGATTCGTGCTCAAAAGAAAGTATCCGGGCTGTTTCCGATGTTGTTCAACAGTACCGTTTCACCCCCATACAGCCATTCTTCCCGATCGAAGTGCAGGAAGACTCCCGCAAAATTGAGCAGATTATCACCGCCAATCCGGCGTATCTGCTGCTTCTGCCGGATCACATGGCCCGCACACTCGATACGCCCACCGTTTCCTTTGAAGAGTTGTCTCTTCGGAATATATTTTACCGTGAACTGCTCGCAGATGCATAAAAGTACAGCCAAAGCGGAATTTTATTTCTTTGGTTCCGCTTTGGCTGCTATTTTTTCTGATGATCTGTATATCACTTCTTTCAGTTCTTCGACAAACGTTTCCGGTTCCAGCTCGCTTTCCATGGAAAACCAGCGCAGAACCGCGGTCAGGAAGGCATCACAGAAGAACGTTACAAACAGTTTCTGATTCTGTACCTGAAAGAGATCCTGTACAAAAAACGCCATGACCGGCTCGAGCATCTCGTAAAAGTAATCCTTAAAACTGTTCTGCCCTTCGATCCTCAGGGCACTCTGGTAAAATGCTTTATTCTGATAGAAAATATTGCAGACCGCCACCAGCACATCCCATTCATTCTCAAAGTTCTTTCCGCCCATGTTTGTCAGAAAGTCCACATAAAAGATCCAGTTTACCAGATCGTATTTATCTTTAAAATGATAATAAAAGCTTTTCCGGTTCAGACCGCATTCCTCGCAGAGATCTGAAATACTGATTTTCGCAAAAGACTTGCGTACCATCAATTTTTTCATCGCATCTGCAAGCGCACTCTTTGTACTGTTGGAATCCGCCATCTCTTCTCTCCCTCTCTTTTCGACCGTTTGTGCTATTATTCTACACCATCTTTTTCCTTTATGCAAGAAAAGCGCACCAGGAAAAGGCTGTATTTCCTTTTTCTGGCACGCTTTTTGCAATCATGCTTCTTCCGTTTTTCCATCTGCCTCCAGTGTGAACCAGAATGCCACACCGTTGTCGTAATTCTGGCAGCCGCACTGCTGCTGGAAGGAATCCATAATGGCTTTTACGATGGAAAGGCCGATGCCGCTTCCGCCGTATTCCCTTGTTCTCGCTTTGTCCACCTTGAAGAATTTCACCCATACCTTGTCGAGATCCTCCTCCGGGATCGGGTCCCCGGTATTGAAAACGGTTGTCTTTACGACATTCCCTTCTTTTTTGCAGGTGATCTCAATCGTGTGGTCGTAGTCCAGATGGTTGAGGGCATTCGTCAGATAGTTGGTGATAACCTCCTCGACTTTGAATTCATCGCCCCAGACATAGAGCGGGTCGCCGCCGGTAAAGAGCACTTTTGCCTCTTTCTGGCGGATCAGGATGTCGGAGGACTGCAGCACGCCTTTGATCACGGCGTTCAGATCGAACCGTTCCATATTGACCTGATCCTCACCGAACTCGAGTTGGTTCAGGTTCAGGAGTTTTTTGACCATCTCGTTCATCTTTGCCGCCTCGTCGATGATGACATCACAGTAGAACTCGCGGCTTTCCTCATCGTCGTTGATGTTGTCTTTCAGGCCTTCCGCATAACCCTGAATCAGAGCGATCGGGGTTTTCAGCTCATGTGTGACATTTGAGAGGAACTCGCGGCGCATTTCATCAATCTGCGTTTTTTTGTCAATATCTTTCTGCAGCTCAACGTTCGCACTTTTCAGCTCGGAAATCGCCTGCTCAAGCTGTTCGGACATGACATTGAAGTTGTTTCCAAGCTCGCCGATCTCGTCTTTTCCGCCGCTCACGTAGCGGGCATCGAAGTCAAGGGCTGCCATTTTTTTCGAAATTTCGGTCAGCTCCTGCACCGGACGGACGATCTGGCGGGTGATGATCCAGATCACAATGGCACCGATGATGATGATCGGAATGCCGATAAAGAGGTAAAACTGGTTGGAAAGGCCGACCGCATCCGTGATGCTCTCCAGCGGGCATCTTGCAAAGTAGCAGTTTCCATTGTCAAACCAGCCGATGATCTGCAGATACTCGGCATCGGCGTGGCTGTCGTAGAATTTCTGGATCTGATAGTTGTCTTTGCTGTCAACGACTTTGGTATTTGCCTGCTCGTTTCCGCTGATCAGGCCGAAGATCAGGGTCTGGAGGCTCTGGCGGTCGGTTGCGTTGGAATAGACGAAGCTGCTGAGCTCCGGTCCGGTAATAATGACTTTCAGGTTGTTGGTAGCACAGAACTGCTCGAAGGTATCAGGGATATTGTCGCTGTCTCCGCCTGTCGCATTCAGTTTCTGAAAGCTCTCTGCCAGAATGTGTTCTTTATCCCGGATATAAAAGGACCCGAGAAAGAAGTAATTGATCAGGCCGATGATAAGCAGGGTAGCTGCCATGGTCGCAATAAAAGTGTAGGCAATTCGTTTTTTGACGGAGTGTTTTCTTCCCTTTTGTGGCATTTTCAAATGAAACCGGTGCTTTTTCTCCGTCTGGTTTCCCATTGTCACACGGGAATCTTCTGCAGGCATCTCCATGGAAGTCTCATTTTGTTTTTCTGTTCCGTTCATGATTCGTCCGCCTCGAATTTATAGCCCATGCCCCAGATGGTCTTGATTAAATCGCCTTTGTCGCCCATTTTGCTGCGGAGTTTTTTGACGTGGGTGTCGATGGTGCGTGCATCGCCGTAGTAGTCGTAGTTCCAGACGTTGTTCAGGATTTTTTCTCTGGAGAGGGCGATTCCCTGGTTTTCGAGGAAGTAGGTGAGGAGTTCGAATTCTTTATAGCTTAACTCCATTGGTTTTCCGTCGATGGATGCCATGTGGGCGGCTTTGTCGATGCGGATGCCGCCGGCTTCTAATACGTCGTCTTCGCCGGTTTTGCCGCTGCGGCGCAGGATGGCTTCGACGCGGGCGACGAGGATTTTCGGGGAGAATGGTTTTGAGATGTATTCGTCTACGCCGAGCTCAAAGCCGAGGAGTTCATCGCGTTCTTCGCTTTTGGCGGTGAGCATGATGATCGGGACTTTGGAGTTCTGGCGGATTTCGCGGCAGACCTGCCAGCCGTCCATTTTGGGCATCATGACGTCGAGGATGATGAGGGCGATGTCTTTCTGGGCGTAGAAGGTGTCTACAGCCTGTTCGCCGTCACCGGCTTCGATGACGTCGTATCCGGCTTTTACTAAGAAATCTTTGACGAGTTTGCGCATGCGGCTTTCGTCGTCTACTACTAGGATTTTTAATTTTTCCATGAGTTTTGTCTCCTTTATATGACGGACGGAAAACGCCCGGCTGCCCGCCCGCTCGTGCTTTTTCCTGATCTCGTTGTGTTTTTATGTTTGATATTTTTACCATTTTACTTTAACATGGGTTTATGTTTTTTCTGTGAAATGGGGTGAGTTTATTTTAACATATAGGAAGGGAGTTGGAAACTTCTATTTTTTGTATTGATTAAATTTGGGTATGAAAAAAGATCTCCTGGGGTTGGCAGGAGATCTTTTTTCATACGGGTTATTCTTCTTCGTCGAGATAGTATCTACCGTAGGCGTCGGCTGCTTTAATGGCGGCGAAGACGGTCTCCGGGGTTACTTCGAATGGCATATTGTGGAGGGTGTCGGTCTCTGCGCATGCGGTTTTGGCTACTTCCATGAGCTGGTCGTCGGTTACGTTTCCGGCACCGAGTTCAGCCAAGGTGACTGGGAGACCGACTTCGATGCACCATAAGATGATGTCTTCGAGTTCATCGAGCGGTACGTTTTCCAGGACGAGCTGAGTCAGGGTTCCGAAGGCTACTTTTTCACCGTGGTACATATGATGGCACTCTTCGAGTACGGTGAAGCCGTTGTGGATGGCGTGGGCTCCTGCGAGGCCTGCGCTTTCAAAACCGATTCCGGAAAGGAGGGTGTTGGCCTCGATGACTTTCTCGACTGCCGGGGTGCATACGCCGGCTTCAAGAGCGATTTTGGCTTTTACACCTTCTTCCATCAGAGTGTCAAAGCAGAGTTTCGCGAGTGCCATCGCTGCCTCGGTTGTTTTTCCACCGGCGCAGGAAGTAGCTCCGCTTCTCTGGCAGGCTCTTGCTTCAAAATAGGTGGCAAGTGCATCACCCATTCCGGCTACGGTCAGGCGGACTGGAGATTTTACGATGATATCAGTGTCCATCAGAACCAGGTTCGGGTTTGCCGGAAGGAAGAGGTATCTCTCGAATACACCCTCTTCTGTGTATACAACAGACAGTGCGCTGCACGGTGCATCGGTCGATGCAATGGTCGGGCAGATGAATACTGGTGTTTCTGCGTAGTAGGCAACTGCTTTTGCGGTATCAAAAATTTTGCCTCCGCCGACACCGATGACCAGATCACAGCCTTTTTCTTTCACGATAGCAACCAGACGGTTGATCTCACTCTCACAGCACTCGCCGTTGAAATAATCAAAAACAACGTTGCAGTCGCTTCCCGCAAAGCTTTCTTCGATCATTGTTCCGATCCGTCTGTAGCCTCCCTGGCTGATCAGAACCAGTGCTTTCTTTCCGCATTTTGCAGCATATGTTCCGATGTTTTTCATTTCCCCTGCGCCCTGTAAATATTTGGAAGGGCTGATTAAAATTTTTGCCATTTCTCTTACGCTCCTTTTTTGTTTTTTGAACGTCATCCTCCGCTTCTGGCGTTTTCTGCGAAAAACGAGTTTACTGCAGAACTTGTCTTTATTATAATAACTGTGCTGTAAAATTGCAAGAATATTTCCATCCAAAAAGCACCCAGGAAGTTCACATATTTCCCGGGATTTTTCGGTTTATTCTGCCTGATCGTAAATGATTTTGCAACGCAGCAGTCCTGTGCGTCGTTTGGGTAGGTATACGGTGCAAACAGATAGACAACTGTCGGGGCATCGTAAAAAGCATTCTGGATTGTGCTGTCATCAGCGATGCTGTCGGCTTCGAGAATTTTGTCCAGTTCTTCCTTTTTGATCTGCTCCGGCTGGTAAAACGGGTGGAATGTCTGGCTTTGATTAAAGTAACCGCCCCTCTGATACGTTTTCACATAAATTGGCTAAGGGTTGGCTGTGTTGACGATCGCATCGGCATGAACTTTTGTGATGTCGTTTCGGATGATTTTAAATGGCATGGGGATCACCTTCTTTCGTGGGATTTATAGCTGTTTTAATTTATAAGTTGCAAACAGCGTATAATGGTATATTTACCATCCGCTCCTGCTCTTTATACTTCAATGTTGAAAATCGAACTGCTTCTTCCGGCTGGAACTTTTCGCAATATGTTTTAAGACTATGGGATCGAATGTTCTGTTCCGCCTTTACTTCAATCGGCACAATACTCTTTGCCTTCTGAATCAGAAAATCCTGCTCGAAAGTTGCTTTTTCATTTCCATAATAATATGGCGTATAAGGGGTATCTGAAATCAACTGCTGCAGAACGTACTGTTCTGTAAGCGCGCCTTTAAATTCAACAAAAATATCGTTCCCCTCCAATATGGATTCTGCTGGCAGTTCACTCATTGCTCCGAGCAGTCCTACATCCAGTACGAATAATTTATATGCATTCATATTTTTATACGCCTTCAGCGGCATATGAGGCTCATTTACCCGGTTGACTTTATATACTAATCCACAATCCAGAAGCCACTGAATTGCTATTTCAAATTCGCTGCTTCTGGCTCCTTTCTTTATCTGTCCAAAGAAAAATTTTTTATTCTCCTTCGCCAGCTGCATCGGAATAGAATCCCATACCATTCGTATTCTTGGGAGAACTTTTGCTTCAATATGCTTTCCAAAATCACCCTCATACTGCCGTACAATATCACTCTGTATCTGTCGTACTTCTGCATAATCTTTATTCAAGCGAAATGCATCTACAACTGCTGGCATGCCGCCTGTATAATAATAATTTTTCAGCCAGAACAAATATTTATCCGCAAAATTGTCAATTAAATTGTAATCCTTTGTTTCCAATGCACTTTCCAGCCCTTCTTCGTCCATAGCGCACAGGAATTCTCTAAAATTGAATGGATATAAATCCAGTAAATCTACTTTTCCCACCGGATAGGATATTCCCTCATGAAGCGCCACGCCAAGAAGTGAACCTGCTGCTATTACATGATATTCCGGTGCTTCTTCGCAAAAATATTTCAAAGATTCCAACGCTTTCGGTGCATTTTGAATTTCATCCAGAACAATCAATGTATTCTCTGGGGTGATCGTTACGCCTGATTCAATATTGAGGTTCATAATAATACGTTTTATATCGAAATCCGTATCGAAAACCGCCTGCATTCTCTGATTATTGTAAAAAGAAATGTAGGCGGTTTTTTCATAATATGTCTTACCAAATTCTTTCATTAACCACGTTTTACCAACCTGCCGGGCTCCCATTAAAATCAGTGGTTTTCTGTTACTTTTTTTCTTCCAGTCTAATAGTTTATCCATTGCAAATCGACGCATGCTGACCTTCCTCCATTTCTCTTTTTTATTATTTCACATTTTTCCCTGGTTATTCTTACTCTAATTTAACATTTTTCCCGACCTAATTCAATATAAAATTAACATTTTTCCCGACTTCACCGGAACAGAATCTGCTGTGAAACCTTCTCTTAAGACAAACATAATCTCTCCACGGAAAAATACGACGGCCAGCCACCGTCGTATTTTTCGTTATCGAATATTTTTATTTTTCTTCTCTGATCAGTCTGAGTCCGTCTTTTTCCAGCAGATACTCCTTCCCGCACACCTCTCCGATATACTTCCTGTCATGCGAAATGCTGATGATGGCGCCTGGAAATTCGCGGAGCATTTTTCTTATGACCGGTCCCGATAAGGGTGAAAAGTTTCGGGTTGGTTCATCCAGAATCAGCACATTGGCATTGCCAAGGCTCATTTTCAGAAGCAATACTTTTGCCTTCTGGCCGCCGGACAGTTCGCGGATGGGGTGATCCATCTCGTCTGCCGTGTACTTCAGCGACCCAAGATACGTTCGTATCTTCGTCCTCTCACTCTTCTCCCCGGTGGAATCCAGAAAATCGACCGGCGTCATGGAAAAATCCAGCTGATCCTCGTAGTTCTGCGGCATGTAATCTACGCGGAGATCCTCCCGTTCTTTCAGCTCTGCCGCAATCTTTTTCAGCAGTGTTGTCTTGCCTGCCCCGTTCGGGCCGACAATGCATATTTTTTCCGGTCCTCTTATCTTTAAGGTGATATTTTCCGCCAGAACCCGCTCCCCATCCGGCGTTTCCAGTTTCGGAAGCTGATATTCGATGACCGTTTTCCCGGCGGGCATGGCTGCCTCTGCTCCTCCAAGCTGGAAGTAAATCGCTTCCTCCTGCTCCGGCATTTCTGTCATGCGGGCATCTTCTTTTTCAAATCTGCGGTTCATCGCCTTTACGGTATGCATTTTGTCCTTCAGATTTTTCGCCACGGACGGTGCCTGACGGGAACAGTTGCTCAAGGCGTTCTGCACGCTCTGGTATACCTTTCGGTATTTCTCATCGCGCAGCGCTTTCTCTCTCCTGTCACTCTGCGCCTTCTGTTCCTGGCGCTCGAAATTCTGCAGGCGCTCCTCTACATACGTCCGATAGGGAAGTTTCGCAACCGTGTATCTCGATTTTGTCTTCCGCACAATCTGTTCAATATGAATGACCATATTTGCCGTGTTTTCAATCAGCATTTCATCGTGCGAAATAAAAACAACAATATGCTCCCATTCGCGGATCAGTTTCTCCAGAAGTTCCAGTGTCGCAAGATCAATATCATTTGACGGCTCATCCAGCAGAAGGACCGTGACATCCTCCATGAGAAGACGCATCATCTGCGCTTTCACCTTCTCGCCGCCGGAAAGCTCACTCATCTGCTGATCCCGATAGAAAAACTCTTCCGTCAGACCAAATTTTCTTGCCAGCACCGCCAGATCCTTCGGTGTCTGATCCCAGAACTTTTCTTTTTCATAGAAATACTCATACACCGTCTTCGTTTTCTCCGCCTCCGGAAGTTCCTGCGGCAGATATCCAAGCCGCTCCTTTCCGATGATGCGCTCGCCTGTGGATTCGATGTAATCTTCCGTCAGTGCGGGATCGTACATCCACTTCAGCAGCGTCGATTTTCCGTTTCCCTCCTCTCCAATGATAACGGCCTTATCACCGTCATTCAGTACAAGCTGAAAATCTTCGAGAATCACCCGCAGATCTTTTTTATGTGTCAGTGTTAATTTTTTTATCTGCATCATACAGAAGTCCCCTTTGCTCCGGCAGCCTCTTTTCTGCTTTTTTACGCAAAACGAGCCTGCCCTGCGTACGCAAAACAGACCCGCAAAAAAATATCCCTGTTCTATTCTCATAAAAAAGGGAGATGATTCAGCGATTCTCGTCTTTAAGCGTACACGAAAAACAGGCCTGTTTTCCAGGCTGCCCGTTCTTTGTGTTTTTCTTAAAGTCGATTATCGCAGAAACATTCCCTCACCTTTACACCAATGGTGCTCTTTCTTTTTATTTTCTGTTCCCTATTATAGGACAACTTACAGATAAATGCAATCCGTTTTTTTACAAATTGAGAAGTTCCTCTGCCAGCGCCTGTGCATGCTCCAGATACCAGCCGTCTTCGTCCTCTTCTGCTTCCACAAACTCGATATACTCATTCAGCGTGGCCAGCTTCACATCCAGATTGAACTGTTCGCGTGAAATCTTTATCTTTAACGCTTCATACATCCGATCCAGAAACAGCTCTTTCTGTGCATCGTTCATGTAGAACGGGAAAGTACTCCGTGTCTCGGTCGCATGTGCCAGGAATCTTGCAATGTCCAGAGAATACGGCATCATTCCACCAAATCCCCAGTCAATCATGACAACATTTTCGCCGTCATAGATCACATTCCACTGCAGGAAATCACCGTTTGACATTGTACATGGACAAGTCAGCTGGCGGTCCAGGAACATCTGATACGCTTTCCGCAGAATTGGATCATCCGCTACGGACGATGCTCGGCGCAGAACGCGTTTCCAATATTCGACAAATCTCTGCTCCACTTCATTTTCCGGCGCTTTGTCCATCGACGGTGTCCAGAAATACGACTGAATTTTACTTAAGGTTTCTGCCGCTTTTTCTGTTGTCTCGTCCGTCATATCCCGCATGTCGTTTCCTTCTACATACTTCATGCAGATCCAGTCCGCATCCTCTGCCTGCCGCATGCCGACATACTGCGGTACGTGAAACTCTCCTTTTGACAGATACTGCGCATAAATCTGCGCTTCTTTGCTGCCGGTTTTCTTCAGTGTATATTTTCCTGCATCTGTCTCGATCACATACACATCGTACTCCCGCACTTCATCTTCCGCCTCGCCCCACTGCTCGCAGATGCGGGAAACTGCTTTTACCGGTTCTCCGATGATTTCAAATGCCATTGTTTTGATTTCATCTGAATCTACTGATTTCTGAAAATTTCCTAACTCCATCTCTTTTGTCAAATCCTTCTCTTTTTCACATTATTCTACTACTATATCACATCTGTGACACTTTTGTCATTCTATCTTTCTGGCTTTTAAAAGCTTTGGAAAGTTTTTTCACAAAAAAGCAGGCGCACCAGACATTGCCGTCTGATGCGCCCGTATCTGTCAATTTTATGATCCAATCGAGTATTCCATCGATGCCACGCTTAAGATAACGGTTGCGCTTTCATCCCCTTCCTTAAAAGCCGTCAGCTGCAGAACCGTATCCTGCTCCCCCTGCCACTGATAAATCTGATTTCCGAGTCCAGTTGCAATTCCTCCGCCGTATAAAGAATTCAGTTCGTCTACTTCTTTCTGAATCCATGTATTGGCATCCTGTTCGATGTCAAAAGTAAAGGAAACCTGACTCAGCTGACCGTCCGAAAATTCCAGATCCATGTTAGATTCTGCATTTTCCAGGGAAAATTTTTCTTTGCTCTCGTATGTCTTTGTGCTGCTCTCATCACCCTGTCCCAGATCTTTTTCATCAAACTTCAGGAAGCTCTGTTTGAAAAGCTGTTCCGAATCCGTTCCCCATTCAAAATCCGCATACTGGAAAACCTGCTCCTCTGTACAGAGTTCCTTTAAATCCAGATCTCTGCTCTGTGATCCTCCTGCAGATGTGCAGCCCGCCAGCAAAAACAAAGGTAATAAAAAGATTGTCTGTCTTATCTTCATAAACTTCCCCCCTTCTGTTTCCTGATTTTTTAATTAATACTGAATATTCTATCGTTTCTTTATTTTTTCTGTAAATTTATGGTATCATACTTTATTCTGCTGCGCAATACTTTTATCATGTTTCTATTTGCATCAAAGGAATGGCCGCCTCATGATATGCATAGAAAAAGACCGGTAACCCGATCTTTTTCCATACACCTTTTATCCAATTACACTCGTGCCAAATGGCATAAACGAAAGCCTTGCCATCTTGAAAAACTGCCGTCCAAACGGAATTCCAACAATCGTAATACACCAGATGCATCCTGCAAAAATCCATGCAAGTCCGCCGAACATGCCTCCAAATATAAACCACAGAATATTTCCCAAAGTTCTCATATCCGCATCTCCCCTGACGCCATTCCAGACACCACCAGCTATCCATTATTTTGTGAACAGTTTGCCGCATCGATCGCCAGCACCAGTAATAATGCCGGAATTTCATTGCTCGGATTATCATATTCGATGACATACATGTCACCCCAGCTCAGAAGTTTTTTATGTACGTGGACGACTGCACTGCAGGCTTCATATACATCGTAATCCCATCCCATGAAGTCACCTTCTGCACGCCATCCCATGAAATCTACATCGTATTTGGGGCGGAACAGTGCAAAACGTTTTTCGATATGTCCCATTAACTGCCCGTTCCATTCAATTTCGAAAGTCGGAAGAAAGCAAAATAATTTCTGTTTGATAAACCCAATTTCATTATGCGCCGCATCGTACACATGCAGACGGTGTCCCAGCGAGATAAATTCATTTTTCACAAAATACTTTTGGTTCCCCTGCTCGTCATAGATATCATACGTGTCTGACCAGGAAAATACACGTTGTTTGATTAGTAACTGCATATCTGCTCCCCTTTTCATTTTTCTATCAGACAATCAACTTTTTTATGGAAAATTTTTCCTTTTCCCCTTAATTTTCGGCCGCGATTTTGACCCCATTTTTTTCGGTCTGAAACGGTCTATAGCAAAACCTCCATATATCGCAGCACCTTGGGCTTCACACGAAGCTGATCTGCGTACTGCATCAGTCTGTGAATGTTCTTATCCTTGGATGCTGCATAGCGTTTCATAGCTTCTCCGACAATCTGTATATCACTGCCGCTGCCGCGCAGGATGTCACACAGCGTCCGTTCCAAATTGTAAACACGAATTGGATTGCCGGATGGGGATTTCATTTCAATTCTGCCAAGTTCATAGTTCTCCGGCACAACGCGCTTGACAATTAGATTTTCCCGTTTCAAGGATGAAGCATTGTAGCCTTTGGGAAAGGTCATCGTATATTTTGCCGGGGTACGATCCGAATAGCCCCGCAGATACAAAGCAGTATCGTGCGAATAAATTCCGCGCCCATACTTTCGCTGTAAAAGGTAGAAATCATCCTCCCATACGTCGCTCCACACATACAGGCCACGCCCGAAGCGGTATATCTCGCCGCTCTTGACAAACTTCTGTAAAACGCTGCGGTGCAGTCCGGCTTCTGTTACTTGCGCTGCGGTAATCGTACCGTCCTCTGACGCCTCTCGCAGTTCTTTGATTTTCTCCTTAACATTCATGTTTCTCACCCCTCTTTGACAATCACACATTATATTATATTGAAATAATGTGTGATTGTCAACTGTAAAGCGACGAACACACATTAAATTACGTAAAAATAATGTGTGATTGTCAGATACCAGGGAATTTCTAACATGTACTTAAGTAAAAAACAAAGAACGGCATAGCCGTTAAGCTATATCGTTCCTTGTTTCCATATTTTTTAAATTACCACCGCATTACTGGCGTTTTTTCTGCGGACGGTTTCTTCCAGCACACCGAAAAATCCTGCCACCAGCGCCATTAAAATGCCGGTCAAGGTCGCATCTCCTGTTTCTAGGCTTCCGGCTTTGGTGATAGTCGTACATTTTTCATTGTCATTCACAATGTTTCCAGTTCTTACGATTAGGACCGTAGTTCTTATGAAGCGGTTATGGTATAATCAATATATAGAAGCAAATGCAATTGATAAGTTACGGAATATATTGGGCTACAATGCGAAAGGTATCATGACGCATTATTCGGATGATAATGTGTTTTAAAGCCTGTACAAATCGGCACATGCATAGAACATAATGAAACAGCCTCACCCCTGAAAGTCCCGGTAGTGAGGCTGTATTCTTTTCCTTAATCTTTTTCTGTTAATTTCACCCGTTCTCCATTTGTCAATTCTGATGTGCTTACGACCATCGGTTCGTCTACTTCTGATAAAAGTACCACGAAATCTGAATTTCTATTTGGAAAACATGTCACAGCTTTTTCTTCCAGAATATTTTCATACCCCCAGGCTCCCTTCTGACGCTTAATATAATAGACACACGTTTTTCCAAAGTCTCCTTCATGAATCGCCTGCCGTGTGATCACTTTTGGAAAAACATCTTCAGAAGTGATTTCGATTTTTCCCTCAACGTTTTCACCAATCGAATGTTTTTCATACAGATCTACCGTAAGCTCATACAAATCATCCTTTCGAATGACAGAACACACTTTTCCAACCAGAAGATCTCTGCCCTCCTGCAGCAAAGATTCCGGAACGTTATCATACATGCTGATATAGCCAATTGCCTGATCAGCTGCGCTTACTTCCAAATCAACTGGAAATTCATACTCAATGCTGCCTTCCTGTGCCTCCTCTGTCCAGACGGAAGGAAGCGTTTTGTTCTCTTCTTTGACCGACCAAAACGTTGCGGCAGTTAAAAACAGAAACCACAGAGCGATTAACCCTATACTTATTTTTTTGAACTTCATCGTACTTTCTTCCCCTCTACGCTTTCACACCGGACATACTGATTCCCTGTATCAAATAGTCCTGTCCCATTAAGAATATCAATAAAACTGGTACTGCGTAAAAAACGGACGCTGCATAAAAGATATCCGGCTGTTCCTCTAAAATCTGGCAAAGATACACGGATAACGGCTGCTGATATGGCTCTCTCAAAAAAATGACCGCCTGGTCTACAATATTCCAATTGTCAATAAAAATCAGGATTAATGCAGCAGCAATGGCTGAACTCAAATTAGGCTTTACAATGGAACGATAAATTCTGTATTCGCTGGCTCCGTCCAGTCTGGCTGCTTCTAACGTTTCCTGCGGAAAATCCTGTATCTGCTGACGAATCAGAAATACCCCCAATGGCTGAAACATTGCCGGAAGAATAATTGCCAAGGACGAATTTTGAATGCCCAGCCAATTCGCCACTAAATAATTTGGCACTAAAGTCAGCTGCAGCGGCATAAGCATGACAATCATGTAAAGATAGAACAAAATCTCCTTGTATTTCCACCTGCATTGCCAAAAGCCGTATGCGGCAAGCGGTGCAAGCAAAAGCTGTCCAATCAAAACCGGAATAGTAATAATCAGGGAATTCCACATCATCCGCAAATACAAAGGTCTCTTAAAGAGCAATATAAGATACTCTTCTGGAACTTGTACCGACTTTCCAGCCACAAACAACAACGGAATGACTGCCAAAATGACAGCTCCCATGCAGATCAGCTTTTCGAAAAAATTCGAATATCTCTTTTTCATAAAATCACCCACAAAAGATCTTTACAAATAATCCAGATTCTTCCTCTGGACCCGATAAATGATGCCCAGAAAGATTCCCAGTATGAGAAACATACACCATGCTGCAGCAGACAATTTCTGCATATTAAGTGACAAAAACTGGTTATTCATATAGTGCTGCAGCATATAAACATACGGTGATGGATAGGCCCCATACAGCATATAGATCTCTTTAAAAACCTTAAAAGAATTCACGATCGACATCAACAGCACAACTAACGTCGTTGGTTTTAATAAGATCCATGTAATATATTGGAATTCCTGCCGCCCTGTAGCTCCATCCAGCTGGCACTGCTCATGATAGATCTGCGGAATCCAGTTTATCCCGGACCAGAAAAGGACAATCGAAAAACTGATATTTTTCCACAGATACATCAGGATAATAATCAAAATGGCCCATCTGGAATTCTCAATATCGAACATGTTTTTTCCAAAAAGCTGTAAAAACCCATCCAGAAAACCATTTCTCTCAAACAAATATTTCCAGAAAGCAATCACCGTTCCAGATGGAACGATTAATGGGATCAGGAGCAGGATAAGAAGAATTCGACCTCTCCTCTGCTTTTTCAAAACCAGTACCAGAAGCAAAGCAATCGCCATTCCCAGCGGTATTGCAATCCCGCAAAAAATTCCGGTATTACGGAGTGCTGAAAGGAATAACTCATTTTCGAATAACAGTTTAAAGTTTTTAAGACCCACCCATTCCTTGTTCATCATGTTGTCAATCACTGCAAAATACAAGGACAGAAGAAACGGCACGATGTAAAAAGCCATGATCCCGATAAAACTTGGAAGGATAAAACACATATAAATAAAATTTCGTTTTTTCATTTCATATACCTGATTCCATGGATTAAGGACAGCTTCTACTCATTAACATAAAGCTCTGCTCTTTGCTGAAAAAGCTTCGCACATTCCTCTGGGGTGATTTTCTGCTCCATACATTCGTTTCGAATTTCAGTCAAAATACTGTCTAACTGTAAATCCCGAAAAGCTTTTGCAGAAACTTTTTCATTGTATGCTTCCCATTTTTCTGCTGTGTCGTCATCATTTTCCAATTGATACGCAACAAGCTGCCGTGTGTTTTCTTTGTTCAGCATACTGCCATAGGTAAAGAAATTTCTGTAGTAAGAATCACTGTTTGCATCTTCGAACTCAAATTGTTTCTGACCAATGCAGAATTTGATAAATTCCCATGCAAGCGCTTTATCTTTGCAGCCTGAACTCATGGAAAAGTCCTCACCAATTCTCCAGAAAGGAATTTTTCCATCCGTTGATTTCAACAGGATCGGTTTTGTTGCCGTATCGGTTTCTTCAAACATTCCGCTCGTAGAACCTTCGAGTAAATTTGTAAATGTATTCAGCAGGACACTCTTTCCGGAAAAGCTTTTAATATCCGTAAATGCATGGGTCGCATAGGATGGTTGATATTGATACAGTTCCTGCATTTTTCTCAGAAAATCCACATAATTTTCTGAATCAAAATTTACTTCTTCCTTCTTCAAATAAGCTCTGTCCTCTGTCATCGGCAGAAACACGTAAATATTGTTTTGTACATCAATCGTAAAATCATCATCTGCAATTGGCTTGGCCTGCTGATATAACTCATATAAATCATTGATATCCATTTCGTCCGGGACTTCATAATTCAGTTCATCCGTTATGTTTCTATTCAACCGAAGCATAACATAATAAAAACCTTCCGGAATTTGATACAGTTTTCCATCGACTTCTGCTGCTCGCAGGATATTATCGTAATAATCATCTCTGTTAAAATTAGGATCTGCATCAATATACTGATTTAAGTCCTCGAAATAGCCGCTGCCTTTCGTCTTAATTTCCGATGGTAAATACGTTGCATCATAAATATCCGCCCGTTGATCCGATGCAAGTTCTGTAAGCAAGGTATTTAAGCCTTCATTATACTGTTCATCCGTAACATCATTGTCAAAAACAACCTTTGTTTCAATTTTTACGCCTGGATGCTCCTTCATAAATAAATCAATCATATGCTGGGTCTGCGGCTCAATAAATAAGGTTCCATATGTAAGCGTTCCTTCCAAATCAGCTCCCTCTTCATAGACAGAAATATCATTTCTCACATCTTTTTCATCTTGGGACCCACTTTGTGTGCTTCCACAGGCGCCAATCGCTGCTGCACATAGCATTCCAATTACCACGCAGGATACCTTTTTACCATATTTTCCGAGTTTTTTCATAGGCACTTTTCCTTTCAATTTTTCTCACCGCTTATATTTCTATATTTTATTATATACCCTCCGTTTCATTTGACAATATGCTTATTTTTACTATATTTTCAGAATTATTTTTATTAGTTTTGCACATAAAAATGCCCTGACACTTTTTCCTTTTTGAAAAATAGCATCCGGGCATATCTCCTAATATTATCAAATCACTTTATTTCACTCTCTGATAATTTTATCTTCTAAACTCTTTTCCTTCTTTCTCCTGTATCATCCCTAACATTTTTTCAAAAGACTGTTCAAATCCCTCAGTATCCGCCTTTTTTTCGCTTCTTTGTCCTTCTGACACGATGATGCGGGTATTTTTTCACTTCGTTGTTTAAATAACGCTCCATGAGCATCTAATCGATATTCTTATTCGTGTACCATTTACCAGAATGATGAATCGCATAAGAACCTCTTCCCAACGCTATCGCCGTCACACCATAATCCTGCGATACGACAATATCGCCTTTATGACAGACACGGATCAGTTCATAATCCACAGCATCTGCTCCATCACCAACCACGACTATTTCGCTATAATCCGATATCAAATATCAAATCATGATTGGTATCGCACAACAGTGTTACCGGAACACAATGCTCTTTTGCAATTTTCTCAACCGTCTCAATTACCGGACAGGCATCTGCATCGACCAATTTTTGCATTCTTCTGTTTCTCCTACTTTGTGATTACCCAATTCGATTTTCTGTTTGTTCCATTTTGTACCAACACACCATTTTGCTGTAAAGAAACAAATATTCGTGAAACAGTTCTTTTGGACACACCGATCTGTTCCGCATAATACGCCTGGGTTGCAAATGGGTTCTTTTCTATAGCCTGTAACAGTTTTTCTATCTGAACCTGTTCCTTCGTTCGTGATATTTTAACGCCATCAATGCCATTTTTTGTTTTCTTGGCGTTGATTCTGGCGTTATTTGTATCGTTTTGTCCTCGATAGATATTGATACGCAAGTCAACTTCTCCACCGATAAACTCCGGTTCCTGTAGTCCAGCAGATTTTACCTTGTCTATAATTCTCGGAATCCCGCTTCCCCAATGTTCAATCAGATTCATATACGAAAAGGCATGTGCAAGGGCTTCATTCCTGATTTTGGAATAGCCTTCTTTCATACGCTCCAACGTTTGTCCCATCGGCAATTTCCCCGGCGATGTGATTTCCAGTCGGTTGTCATACACCGCAACCTGTATTGTACCATGATCCAGATAGCTGCGATGCACCACCGCGTTGATAATCAACTCACGAATTGCATCCGGCGGGATTTCATAAATATCCTGACGGTAAATGCCGACAAGCGTAGCTCCCAGATGAATATTTCGCAGAACAAACTGAAATGCTTCCTCTATTTGTTCCCACAAAGGACCCGTATATTCCCTTCGATCAACAAAAACCGCTTTCGTTGTTCCCTTAAACACACCGCACTGAATGGCAACATGAAGCCCTCCACAGCCCGTTAAGATAGCATAAGCGTTAGAAGGGTAGTCTTTTCCATCACGTTCAATCAAAATACCCCATGATCGAAGCTGCTGCTTTCCAACGTCTTTTACCGATGCTTTCTGCTCCTCATTATGGGCATTTTTGACTGCCTGCTCCTTCATCGCTTTACAAAGCGTATCAATTTCTTCTTCTGTAACACTCAGTCCAGTACATAACGCCTGATCAAAATAACGATTGCTTCCCTCAAGCATCAGCTCTTTGATCATATACTCGTCAGCAAGCCGGGTTGTTCCAGCAACACGGACATATACGCCTCTCTCTCGTCCAAGCGCTTTAATGTAATATGGCCGCTGTCTGCCTTCAGAAATTTCTGCCACAATAACCGTCTTGCCATCAACTGTCTGCAGCGTAATATCTGGAATAATTGCCGGTTCACAGCTATCCGAGACGGCATTGGCAATCGCATCCATCTTTTTGAATACATCTTCCTTGTCAAAGCCAACCACTTCTCGGGTTTTATCCGCAATTCCAAAAATAATTTTTCCTCCGGTTCCATTTGCAAAGGCAACCACAGACTTCATATATTTGATGCTCTTTTCCGGCAGGTTCTCTTTGAATTCTACGTTTTTGGATTCTCCTGCAAGAATTTCTTCTATGGTCATAAATACACCTCGCTATCCGTGTTTATTTTAATAAATCAATGCTTAAAGTTCTCTTTATATCTGTTACCTTAACATATAATTCTCATTCAAGCAATGCAGTACTTTTAAAAATCGTAATTCATTTTTTCAAGTCTGTCAATTCTATTATTTTCCTTTTCTCGCGCATGATCAGATTCAATCATAGGGCGAAAAGTACAGAATCTATTAGTCCCTTACCAACTCAAAACATCCTTAAGCATTTGTTTTACCGCTTCAAAAGTTAACCTGCTGGATATTTTTTTATATTGTGAACAGAAATCTTTGTTATACGGAGCCACCGTTTTTAAATAGTGCATATGCACTATTTTCTTACCGAAGATGACGATCTTGATAAGGATGAATTTGAAGAAGGCTTTTACATTGACTTCTTTTAATCTATCGTCTGTTTGCCATGCCCGCCTTTGTGCGGGCTCTTTTTATCAAGAGTTCGACGGAAGTCGAACTTTCCTATTGTACAAAAAAGCAGGCACATCAAGTATCTCTACTTCATGTGCCTGCAGCACTTTGAAACGGTCTCTTTTACGTTCTTAACAGTGCGAATAAAGATAAAGTTTGACAAAATTTCGAATTTTTCCTTTCTTTTTTGACCAAAATTCATGCGGTTTTAAACGGTCTGAAACGGTCTAAAGCGGCATTTTTGCCCTGTTTTTTCCATCAAAAATGTACAAAAAAACCGCTAAAACACTGGATTTTAGCGGTTTTTCAGGTATGGACCTGAGGGGAATCGAACCCCTGTCCGAAAGCCTATTCATTCAGGCATCTCCCATTACAGTCATTCTATTAAAGGTTCCCCCATCGGCACGCCGGATGACAGGCTTGCCGCTTCGGTAGCTTCATAAAATCTTCCATCTCCGCAAAGCTTTGGAAACGAAGTGCTCCGCATCTGTTTGATGCCAGGAGAATAGCCGCGGAAAACTATTCAGCTGACAACGCCGCACTTAGGCAGCGTACGCTACGTAATTATCGTCTGCGTTTAAATTTAGGTTCCAGGTTGATGACGCGGTCCCGGAGTCCACGAATGGCTTCCCAAACTTCAAAACCCCCGTCGAAACCAGTACAAGCCCGTGCTGGTTCTACAGACGCTTTTCTTTGATACGGGGACGCAAACAGATCGTCCCGGTGCAGTGAAAACTCTCTTTCAACTGCCGTATATCGTATTATAGTCTTTCCCCATACTTTTTGTCAAGGATTTTTAATACAGATTTTTAACTTTGAAATCTCTCTCCGCCTCACGTCTCTGATCCTTCTTTGCGATATCCTGCCGTTTATCATACAGTTTTTTACCGCGTGCCAGACCGATCTCGACTTTTACGAGGCTGCCTTTAAAATACACCTGCAGCGGAACGAGCGTGTAGCCTTTTTCCTTGATCTGCGCCTCAAGTTTGCGGATCTCATAGTCGTGCAGCAGCAGTTTCCGGATGCGCAGCGGGTCTTTATTGAATATGTTGCCCTTCTCGTACGGACTGATGTGCATGCCGTATATGAATACCTCATCACGCTCAATGCGGATGAAGGATTCCTTGATGCTGCATTTTCCCATGCGGAGGGATTTTACCTCGGTACCGGCAAGGGAGATGCCGGCCTCGTATTTATCCTCGATAAAATAGTCATGATATGCCTTTTTATTGTTGGCAATCATTCGATTTCCTTTTTGTTTTGCCATAGCTTTTTCCTCCAGGGATTTATTCTGTCTCGGTTTCTTTTTCTACATACGTAAAATTGATTGTCCGGTTGGCAGGCTCGGCGTTTCGTACACGGACACGCACCGGCTCACCAAGGCGGAATACTCTTCCGTGCTGCTCTCCGACCAGACGGTAATTTTCTTCATCAAAATTATAATAATCATCTTTGAGCGTCATAATGTGAACGAGTCCCTCTACGGTATTGGGCAGCTCCACATAGAAGCCCCAGCCGGTCACACCGGAAATGACGCCGTCGTACTCTTCGCCGACATGCTCCAGCATATATTCGGCTTTCTTCAGCTTCACAGCCTCTCTTTCTGCCTCTGCAGCACGCTGCTCCATCGCACTCGACTGCTCCGCCACATGCTGCAAAATGGACGAATATTTGCCGATTCTGCCGCCCTTGTCGAGACGTCCCCGCAGATCGTCCTTGATAATGCGGTGGATCTGCAGATCCGGGTAACGGCGGATTGGTGAGGTAAAATGGCAGTAATATGACGCTGCCAGTCCGAAGTGGCCGCTGCATTCAGGGGTATAAATGGCTCTTGCCATCGACCGGAGCAGCAGGCGGCTGATCAGCGGCTCTTCCGGGGTTCCCTCGATGCTGGTGAGAATCTTCTGCACCTCACCCGGCGTAATCTCATGGGAACGCTTTTCGACTTTGATGCCCTGTTCACGGATCAGCGTCAGCGTTGCCTCCATGCGGTCTCCGTCCGGCTTGTCATGCGTCCGGTATAAGAACGGGATTTCGCGTGTGCAGTATTCCTCTGCCACGGTCTCGTTCGCCATCAGCATGAAGTCCTCGATCATCCGTGTTGCCACGTTCGACGGATACGGGCGGATCTCCACCGGCGTCCCTTCTGCATCAAGAATTACTTTGCTCTCCGGGAATTCAAAATCAATTGCTCCGCGTTCTTTCCGACAGCTCCGGATCAGTGCAGACAGTTCCTGCATCTGGCGGAACATCGGAACCAGCTCATGATATTCCTCCAGCAGCTCCGGATGTGCTTCCGGCTCGGTCAGGATTGCATTGACGGCGGTGTAGGTCATGCGGCGGTCCACGCGGATCACCGTCTCAGCGATCTGATGGCCGATCATGCGGCCTTTCTCGTTGATCGTCATAATACAGGAGAGTGCCAGGCGCTCCTGCCCTTCATTCAAGGAACAGATGCCGTTTGACAGACGCTTCGGCAGCATCGGAATGACGCGGTCCGGCAGATAGACACTGGTGCCGCGCTTTAACGCCTCACGGTCGAGGGCGGAATTTTCCTGCACATAGTTGCTGACATCAGCGATATGAACGCCAAGCGTCCACGTATCGCCCGCTTTTGTGACGGATACGGCGTCATCGAGGTCTTTGGCATCCTCGCCGTCGATTGTCACCATCTGCCAGCTTTTCAGATCGAGGCGGCCGTTGTAATCGTTTGGAATTACTTCCTCCGGGCATTTTTCTGCCTGTGTGATCACGCGTGCCGGGAACTCCTCCGGGATCTGGTAAGCGTCCACGACTGCCTGGATATCGACAGTCTGGATACGCGGCTTCTTCTCTGTGTCGCCGTCCTTTCCATTCTTTCTGCGGAATCGGTCATCGCGTCCTCTTCTGCCCTGCTCTCCGGCGCGGCGGTCTCTTTTTTCCCGTTTTTCCGTCGTTGTGGATGCACCGCGGCTCTTCTGGTAACGGCCGTCGGAGATCACATCGATTTTTCCTTCTTTTACCAGGATTTCCATAACCTCCGCAAGCTCCGACCGTTTTGCTTTCGGCACCTGCAGCAGCATGGCAATGTCTTTCAGACGCATCGGCTCATAGTTTTTCGAACTTACGAGATCAATGAGCAGCGTCTTGCGGTTTTTCAGCAGTTTCGAACTTCTGGAACGCGGATGGCCCGCATGACCGCCATGGTTCCCGCTGTTCTGTCCTGCATGGGACACCGCGCTGCCCTGCGGATATTTCCTCCGATCTTTTTTCTTCTTATTATCTTTCATCTATTATCTCCTCTTTGTAGAAAAAGACACCCTTACGCCTTCTCGTGGGAATAAGGATGTCTTTACTTTGCTAAAAATTCATGTTTAATACAACCGACAGTACAACAAACAGAACTGCCATGATTTTTGTTGCACGGATCAGAGTTCCTTCTGCAGAACGGCTTTTGTTTCTTCCCCAGTAAGTGTCTGAGATACCTGCGATAGCACCGAGACCCTGCTGTTTTCCTTCCTGCATCAATACAACAACGGTTAAAGCAATACAATCAATGACATAAATGACTGTCAAAATCGTTCTTAAAATTTCCACAATTACACCTCCTACGGCCAACTTATATTATTTTACCATAGCAGGAGTTCGATTTCAACTGTTATTTGCCTATTTTACGCCGTTTTTCACCATTCTCTTACGCAGGTTCCCTTTTGCGGGAACGGATTCCGGTATTTCGCTTCCTCACCGAGGCGTTCCTCGATGCGGAGAAGCTCATTGTATTTCGCATTCCGCTCCGACCGGCACGGTGCTCCGGTTTTGATCTGGCCGGCGCCTGTCGCGACGGCAAGGTCTGCCAGAAAATCATCCTCTGTCTCTCCGGACCGGTGGGAAATGACGGCGCGGTACCCTGCTCTCTGCGCCATCTCCACCGCATCCAGCGCCTCAGAGAGCGTTCCGATCTGGTTTACCTTGATCAGAACCGCATTTGCCGTGCCAAGTGCAATGCCGCAGGAAAGCCTTCTTACATTCGTCACAAACAGATCATCCCCGACCAGCTGTACTCTGTTCCCGAGCGCTTCCGTCATCTGTTTCCAGCCTTCGAAATCGTCCTCGCACAGCCCGTCTTCGATGGATACGATCGGGTATTTTTCGATCAGTTCCTCATAGTAGGCAACCATTTCTGCGGTATCCCGAAATACTGTCTTTCCGCACTGACGGGATTCCCCGGGAAAGTAGTAGACGTTCCTGCTCTCCTCGTAGAGCTCGCTTGCCGCCGCATCGATCGCGATCATCACGTCGTTTCCGGGCGCATAGCCGGCTTTCTGGACCGCATTGACAATGAGATGCAGTGCTTCATCGGAATCCTTTAAATCCGGCGCAAAGCCGCCCTCATCGCCGACAGAAGTCGAGTATCCCTTCTCCTTCAGGAGCTGCTTCAGCGTATGGTAAATCTCCGCGCACATGGAAAGACCCTCCCGGAATGAGGGAGCGCCGCACGGCATAATCATAAATTCCTGCAGATCGACGGTGTTGTCGGCATGACGGCCGCCGTTTAAAATATTCATCATCGGCACGGGCATACGGCTTGTGTGGCAGCCGCCCAGGTACTGGTACAGCGGTAGATGAAGCGCATTTGCCGCCGCGCGCGCCACAGCAAGTGAGACACCGAGAATGGCGTTTGCCCCGAGGTTTTCTTTCGTTTCGGTTCCGTCTGCCTGGCACAGGATATGGTCAATCCGCTCCTGCTCGAGCGCATTCTCGCCGACAACGGCATCGGCCAGCACGGTATTGACCGCTTCTACAGCCTTTCTCACGCCCTGCCCCAGATAGCGCACTTCCTGATCTCTTTTTTCCAGTGCCTCAAATTTTCCTGTCGATGCCCCGGACGGCACCTGGGCACGCCCCATATGGCCTTCCAGCCCGAGAATCCCCTCCCCGACGGCCACTTCCACCTCTACGGTCGGATTTCCGCGCGAATCCAGAATTTCTCTTCCTGTCACGCTTCGAATTGGTAAATATCGAAACATAGTTTTCCCTCCTGTTTTGCTGCAAAGTGAACAGTAACCAAGTTTCTTCTCTGCGTTCACAGTATGACCGTGCTATGGGAAAAATATGTTACTCTCTCTGTCGAAACCTCTTTTTTCCAGTCCTTATTCTTTTCAAACATAAAAAAACGCAATATGAAAGCCATCCGATTTTTCCATTTTCGGATGGCTTTCATAAGTTAGAACTGTGCATTGGACTGAATCCTTTCTTTTTTTGTTCTTTTGTTCTTTTGTTTCGCTTTGTGGTACTTCGTTACGTTTTCTTGGGTCCATACCTTCGCTTTCTTAGTTTATGGGGTAATTCGTTATGTTCTCGGTGGTCCGTCCTCTCTTTCTGTTTTTTTCTTCCGTTTTCTTTTGTTGACTTTACTATATCAGTTTTCTCACCGTTTGTCAACACTTTATTTTGATTTTTTATCTGTTTTTCATTTTTATTCTGTCTCTTATTGCGTAATTATTTTTATTTTCAGATTATTATGATAAAATATCCCTGCCGCACCCGTTTCAAAACGAATCCGGCAGGGACATTTTCACGATTTCTCTTTATTTCTTAATCAGCAGGGATTTTCCTGTCATTTCTTTTGGCTGCTCCATTCCCATCAGCTCGATCAGGGTCGGTGCGATGTCTGCCAGGCATCCGCCCTCTCTTAACGTGTAGGATGGGTCTGCATTAACCAGAATGAACGGAACCGGATTGGTGGTATGAGCGGTGTATGGCTCGCCGGTCTCGTAATCTACAAGCTGCTCTGCATTTCCGTGGTCCGCACAGATGAACATCTGGCCGTCAACCTCTTTTAATGCCTCCACTGCCTTGCCTACGCACTCATCAACAGCCTCAACTGCCTGGATTGCTGCGCTCTCAACACCGGTATGGCCAACCATATCCGGATTTGCAAAGTTGATGATGATAACATCATATTTCTGGGAACGAATAGCATCCGTCAGCTTGTCGCATACTTCGTAAGCACTCATCTCCGGCTTCAGGTCATAAGTAGCAACCTTCGGGGATTTTACAAGGATTCTATCCTCACCTTTATTTGGCTCCTCAACGCCGCCATTGAAGAAGAAGGTTACATGTGCATATTTCTCGGTCTCAGCAATACGTGCCTGAGTCATGTTATGTGCTGCCAGATACTCACCGAAGGTGTTGGTGATCTCTTCTTTTTTGAACGCAACGGATTTGTTCGGGATAGTCTCATCGTATTCCGTGAAGCATACGTAGGTCAGATCCAGACGTTTTTCTCTCTCGAATCCGGTGAACTCATCTGCGCAGAATGCTCTTGTCAGCTCTCTTGCACGGTCCGGGCGGAAGTTGAAGAAAATCACAGAATCTTTATCCTGAATCGTTGCAACCGGTTTTCCGTCTTTTTTCAGAACGGTCGGCAGAACGAACTCATCGGTTTTTTCAGCATCATAAGAAGCCTGAACAGCCTCTGCTGCATCGGTTCCTTCTACGCCTTCCCCTTTTGTCAGAGCTTTGTAAGCCAGCTCGACACGATCCCAGCGGTTATCACGGTCCATTGCATAGTAACGGCCGGAGATTACGCCGATTTCGCCGACACCGATCTCATCCATTTTTGCCTGCAGCTGCTCTACATAAGATTTTCCGGATGCCGGAGGAGTGTCACGGCCATCCAGGAAGCAGTGTACATAAACTTTCTCGAGACCTTTGCGTTTTGCCAGCTCCAGAAGTCCGAATACGTGGGTGATGTGGCTGTGAACACCGCCGTCAGAGAGAAGTCCGAACAGGTGCAGTGCGGAATTGTTTGCTTTTGCATTTTCAACAGCCTTTACCAGCTCTTCATTCTCGAAGAAATCACCGTCCTGGATTGCTTTTGTGATTCTGGTCAGCTCCTGGTATACAACACGGCCTGCACCCATGTTCAGATGGCCTACCTCAGAGTTACCCATCTGTCCGTCCGGAAGACCTACAGCAAGTCCGCTGGCCTGTCCTTTTACGTACGGGCACTGGCTCATCAGCTGGTCCATAATCGGAGTTTTCGCTTCGCAGACAGCGTTATGCTCGCATTTGTCATTCAGTCCATATCCGTCAAGAATCATTAATACGGTTGGTTTTTTACTCATTGTGAATTCCCTTCTTTACTTAAATTTTGGGTAACAATCCAGAGCCCCGTCTCGATTCCGCTTACGCTGCATCTCGATGTTGCTTTTCGCCATATGAAACTCCAGAAAAAGCGCTCCTTCATGCAAGCAGGATTCGCGATTTTTCTTCCATTTCGCATGGCTCTGAATTGTTACATTTTGTTAGTATACCCGGATTGTCGAAGAAATCTCCTGGATCATCGACATTCCGCCTAAAATCTGCATGGCATCCTCAAAATGGCGCTCTTTGACCTCGTCCGTAATGACGACGATCTCGGCGTATTTTCCATTGACACGTTTCTGAAGCATCTGTGCAATCGAAACCTTGTTGTTTCCAAAGACAGAAGCTACCGATGCCAGCGTTCCATACCGATTTTCAATCTGCATGCGTACAAAATATTTCGACTTAATTTCGCCGACACGCTTGATCGGGCATTCCCGGTAGCATGTGCAGCCGATTCTGCCGCAGCAGTTCCATAAAATATTGCGCACAACATCGAAAATATCGCCCACAACGGCACTCGCAGTCGGAAGCTCTCCGGCACCTCGTCCGTAAAACATCGTATCCTGTACGGCATCGCCTGTCAGGAATACGGCATTGTAGGAATCATTGACAGTCGCGAGCGGATGATTGCTGTCGATCAGCATCGGATGAACGCGGGCTTCGATTCCTTCCGGGGTATCTTTTGCCACGCCAAGCAGCTTGATCGTGCATCCCATCTCTTTTGCATACTCGATATCAGTCGCCGTGATTTTGGTAATGCCTTCGGTGTAAACATCTTCAAATGTCACTCTGGAGTTGAACGCTGCCGAAGCTAGGATTGCTACCTTGCGGCCGGCATCAAGACCTTCCACATCTGCGGTCGGGTCTGCTTCTGCATAGCCCATGTCCTGCGCCAGACGGAGCGCATCACCAAACTCCATGCCTTCCTGCGACATTTTTGTGAGAATGAAATTTGTGGTACCGTTGAAAATACCCATCAGCTCTGTGATATGATTGGCGGCAAGGCACTGTTTCACCGGACGGATGATCGGAATTCCTCCCGCCACGGATGCCTCATAGAGAAAATCTTTTCCGTTTCTCTTTGCTGTCGCAAGGATTTTTTTGCCCTCGGATGCCACCAGATCTTTATTTGCCGTTACAACATTCTTTCCAGCATCCAGGCAGGCAAGAATGTAATTCATGGCCGGCTGTTTTCCACCCATAACCTCAACAACAATCTCGATTTCCGGGTCATTGGCAATCTCCTCGAAGCTGGTGGTAATGATGGAGGGATCGTCAACCTTTGCAGCTGCTTTTTCCACATTGCGCACAAGAATTTTTTTCAGCTCTACACGTGCTCCCAGCTTCGGAAGCATTTCCTCCTGCTGGCTTTTCAGCACTTTATACACACCGGTACCGACAGTACCAAGACCCAGCATTCCGATTTTAATTACTCTTTCCTCTGCCATACTCATCTCTCTCTCTTATTTCAGGGATACGATGCATTCAATTTCCACTTTTGCTGCTTTCGGAAGAGCGGCAACTGCTACACAGGAACGAGCCGGTTTGGACTCGCCAAAGAAAGCACCGTATACTTCATTTACCTTGGCAAAATCGTTCATATCGGTCAGGAAAATGGTTGTTTTCATCACTTTCGTGCGGTCAGTTCCTGCTGCTGTCATGATTGCGTCCAGATTCTTTAAAGAGAGGGTTGCCTGCTCTTCTACGGTTTCCGGGATCACGCTGTCATGCTCTACATCAAAGCCAAGCTGTCCGGAAATAAATAAAAGGCCGTTGTCTGCGACCGCCTGTACATAAGGTCCGATTGCTGCCGGTGCTTTTTCTGTATTAATGATTTCTCTTGCCATAATCATATTCTCCTTTATGCTTTCTTTCGCGTCGTCTGATTTGCCGCGTTTTTTCCCTCTATCATGCGGTTTTTCCGACACTTTTTGTCGTTCCCATCATATCACATGTGGAAGATGTCCGCAAGTGCGAAAAAGCATTGCAGAAGTTTATTACGCCAGATCCTAAAGAGCGGTATTGCCATCACGTCGTAAAACAGCAAACGCCACCAAACACTTTCCCTTTGACATTTCTGCCAAATTTCACCGTGTTTGGTGGCGTTTTAGCCTGTTTTATTGATTGATTTCGTACAAAATCTAATTATTTATTGTAGTTTACGATAGCTCCGAAATCTGGTTTCAGGGATGCTCCGCCTACCAGACCGCCGTCGATGTTCTCCTGTGCGAACAGTTCCGGTGCGGTTTTTGCGTTTACAGAGCCGCCGTACTGGATACGGATAGCTGCTGCTGTTGCATCATCATAGATTTCAGCGATGCACTCGCGGATGCCTTTGCAAACTTCCTCAGCCTGCTCTGTTGTAGCAGTTTTGCCGGTTCCGATTGCCCAGATTGGCTCGTAAGCGATAACGGCTGTTTTTGCCTGATCTGCTGTTACATTCAGGAATCCAACCTTTACCTGCTGACGGATGAAATCCATCGTTACACCCTGCTCTCTCTGCTCCAGAGTTTCTCCGCAGCACATGATCGGGGTGATGCCGTGCTCGAAAGCTTTCAGCATTTTTTTGTTTACGGTCTCGCTGGTCTCTGCGAAGTATTCTCTTCTCTCAGAGTGGCCAAGTACAACGTATTTCACACCAGCGTCTGTCAGCATAGCCGGGGAGATTTCGCCTGTGAAAGCACCTTTCTCCTCGAAATACATATTTTCAGCACCAATCTGGATGTTGGAGCCTTTTGCAGCCTCTACAACCGGGATGATATCGATGGCCGGTACGCAGAAAACAACGTCAACGTCGTCATTTGCCACCAGTGGTTTTAATGTATTAACTAACTCTACTGCCTCGCTCGGAGTCATGTTCATTTTCCAGTTTCCGGCGATAATTTTCTTTCTTGCCATGATCGTTTGATCTCCTTAGTTTTACTTATTGAAACGGTTCAGAGCCGGTTCAGAGCCACCTCTCGATTCCGCTTGCGCTCTGAATCGTTGTTTTATTTGTCGTTTGCTGCTGCAACGCCCGGCAGTTCTTTTCCTTCCAGGAACTCCAGGGAAGCGCCGCCGCCAGTGGAGATATGAGTCATCTTATCGCCATATCCAAGCTGGTTTACAGCTGCTGCGGAATCTCCGCCGCCGATGATCGTAACTGCATCTGTTTCAGCCAGTGCTGCTGCAACTGCTTTGGTTCCTGCTGCAAAATTCGGCATCTCGAAGCATCCCATCGGTCCGTTCCATACAACGGTTTTAGCAGTTTTAACAGCATCAGCGAACAGTTTTGCAGTTTCCGGTCCGATATCCAGACCTTCCCAGCCATCCGGAATCTGTCCGGCCGGAACAACCTGTGTATTTGCGTCGTTTGAGAATGCATCTGCAACAACGTTGTCTACCGGAAGAAGCAGTTTCACGCCTTTTGCTGCTGCTTTTTCTTTCATTTTGTTTGCATAATCCAGATAATCCATCTCAAGCAGAGAATCACCAACGGTGCCGCCTGCTGCTTTTGCGAAGGTATAAGCCATACCACCGCCGATGATCAGGACATCAACTTTATCGATCAGGTTGTCGATAACAGAAATCTTGCTGGATACTTTGGATCCACCAAGGATGGCAACAAACGGACGCTCCGGATTGTTGACAGCATTTCCAAGGAATGCGATCTCTTTCTCCATCAGGTAACCAACAACAGCAGTGTCAACATATTTGGTAACACCAACATTGGAGCAATGAGCACGGTGTGCGGTTCCGAATGCATCGTTTACGAATACGTCACACAGGGAAGCCAGTTCTTTGCTGAACTCCTCACCGTTTTTGGTCTCTTCTGCACGGTAACGGGTGTTCTCCAGAAGGATTACATCTCCGTCTTTCATAGCCTCAACAGCTGCTTTTGCGTTCGGTCCTACAACCTCAGGATCTGCTGCAAATTTAACTTCCTGTCCAAGAAGCTCGGAAAGGCGAACTGCAACCGGTGCAAGAGAAAGCTCTGGTTTTGGTTCTCCTTTCGGTTTTCCAAGATGAGAGCAGAGAATTACTTTTCCGCCGTCAGCGATCAGTTTTTTGATCGTTGGAAGAGCTGCTACCAGACGGTTCTCATCTGTGATTTTTCCATCGATCAGCGGAACGTTGAAGTCACATCTTACAAGGACTCTTTTTCCTTTTACGTTGATATCATCTACGGTTTTTTTGTTTAACATGGGCGTTTCCCTCCATATATCCAACTGCATCTGCCGCGCCGTTTCTTTGTTTTTGCGGCATCGCGGTCCTTATTTAAAAATGCAGTTTATAATTTTTGCACACGGAAAAGGGCTGTTTTTGTGCCGTATTTTTCCGCCGCATTCGCAAAAAGGGCCCGGTCCTTAACAGACCGGACCCTTTGGGCTCTGAAATTTTGCCGTTCAGTTTGTTAAATTATGCTAACTCGCTGAAGTATTTGATGGTACGAACCATCTGGCTTGTGTAGGAGTTCTCGTTATCATACCAAGAAACAACCTGTACCTCTGTTGTTCCGTTGTCCAGCGGAAGAACCATAGTCTGAGTTGCATCGAACAGAGAACCATATCTCATACCAACGATGTCGCTGGATACGATTTCATCTGTGTTGTATCCGAAGGACTCGGTTGCAGATGCTTTCATTTTTGCGTTGATCTCGTCAACAGTTACAGTTCCTTCTACAACTGCTGTAAGGATTGTGGTAGAACCGGTTGGGGTTGGAACACGCTGTGCAGAACCGATCAGTTTGCCGTTCAGTTCCGGAATAACAAGACCGATTGCTTTTGCAGCACCGGTGCTGTTTGGAACGATGTTAACTGCAGCTGCACGGGATCTTCTCAGATCGCCTTTTCTCTGCGGTCCGTCCAGAGTCATCTGATCTCCAGTGTAAGCATGGATAGTAACCATGATACCGGATTTGATCGGAGCCAGTTCGTTCAGAGCTTTTGCCATAGGTGCAAGGCAGTTTGTGGTGCAGGATGCAGCGGAGATGATGTTATCGTCTGCTGTCAGGGTCTCATGGTTTACATTGTAAACGATGGTCGGAAGGTCGTTACCAGCCGGAGCGGAGATAACTACTTTACGAGCGCCTGCATTGATGTGTGCCTGAGCTTTTGCTTTGGAGGTGTAGAATCCGGAGCACTCCAGAACTACGTCTACGCCAAGCTCTCCCCATGGGCAGTTGTTAGCATCCGGGAAAGCATAGATTTTGATGTTTTTGCCATCTACTGTGATGGAATCTTCATCGGATGTTACGGTATCAGCCAGAGCATATTTTCCCTGAGAAGAGTCATATTTTAACAGATGAGCTAACATCTTCGGGGATGTTAAGTCGTTGATTGCTACTACTTCATAACCTTCTGCTCCAAACATCTGTCTGAATGCAAGACGTCCGATACGGCCAAAACCATTGATTGCTACTTTTACTGCCATGATTTTCAATTCCTCCTAAAAAGTGAATTTTAATTTTGAGTCTCTGTACTTTGTTAAAGAAACATCAACCTTATCTGTATAATACCTAATTTCGTCGGAAAATTCAAGTTCTATTTTCAAGAAAATACGAAATTATTTCTAAAATTTGTGAAGAAGCCGGATGCCAATCCGTATTTCTGCAAAATTTCGAAAGATCCGTCTATTACAGAAAGAGCCGGAATCCAGCCTTTCCGGGGCTTTTTCCGGCTTTTCCTGCGTGTTTTCTATTGGATCGGCAGATATTCCGGCTTTTTCTCTTTAAACCGCACGTAGTACCGGAATCCGGCTTCCTGCGCGATAGCTGCCGCGTCCGCGAAATGAAACGCTATATGTTCCGGTTTGTGGGCATCGGCACCGAAGGTGATCTTTTCGCCGCCCAGTTCCCGGTATCTTCTGATGACATCCGGCGTCGGATTCGGCACGCCAAGGCCTGCCTTGTAGCCGCCGGTGTTGATTTCCAGCGCGATATCGTACTGAATCAGCTCTTTTAAAATGGTATCGATCTCGTCCGCAAATGCGCGGTAGCTGTAATCTTTTCCCTTTTCTCTGCAGTAGCGTACCACATAATCCAGATGACCAAGCGTCTGGAAATTGTGGAAGAACCGGATATTTTCTGCTGTAGCCCGAAAATACGCCCGGTACAGCTCTTCTGCTGTCCAGTCCGGGAAAGCATCCTCATAATAGGGGTCTTTTCCGTCAATGACATGCATGGAGCCGATCACATAGTCGAACGGCCACGCATTTACATACTCTTCCATCCGTTCTTTTAAGTGGAGCTGCAGTCCCAGTTCCACGCCGAATCGGATATCGATTCTGCCGCGATATTTTTCCTGCAGTTCCCGGATTTTTGCCGCATATGCCGGTGTATCGAGCTGGAACTCGCCGGTACTGTAATCCATATCGTAGTGATCCGTCAGGCAGATTGCCGGAAGTCCCAGCTCGACTGCCCGTTTTACCATCTCTTCTGTTGGTGCTTCGCTGTCACTTGAAAAGAAACTGTGCATATGACAGTCCGCTATTTTCATCTTTCGGCCTCCGTAATCGTTCCGCCTCCGCCGACACAGCCGTCCACGTAGAAGACAACAGCCTGTCCCGGTGTCGGAGCACGCACGCCGTCCGGGAAGGTACAGGTAATCTCATCTTCCCCGGTCCGTTTGATCACGCACGGGGAGCCTTTGTGCCCGTACCGGATTTTTGCGGTGCAGGAGAGCTCTTCTCCAAGTTCCAGCGGCGGAATTGCCATATAGTTTACTTTGTTTGCTTTTACTACTTTTGCGAAAACCTCTTCATTTTCGCCGACCACAACCTCGTTCGTCTCCGGACGGATTTCCAGTACGAACACGCGGTGTCCCATCGGAAGGCCGAGTCCGCGGCGCTGTCCTACGGTGTAATGGGTAATCCCCTCATGGCTACCGAGGATTTCACCCTTTGTATTCACGAAATTGCCTTTCGGTGCCACGATTCCTGTCTCGTTCTGGATAAAGGAAGCGTAATCCTGATCCGGCACGAAGCAGATTTCCTGGGAATCCTTCTTTTTTGCTACCGGAAGACCGATTTTTGCTGCAATCTCACGAATCTGATCTTTTGTGTAGTCTCCGACCGGCATCAGCGTATGCGAAAGCTGCTCCTGGGTCAGATTATACAGTGCATACGTCTGGTCTTTTGCCGCTGTTACCGAATTTGCAATCGCATACCGTCCATTGGCAAGCTGTTCGATTCTTGCATAATGTCCGGTCGCAATGTAGTCCGCTCCAATGGAAAGACTGCGCTGAAGCAACGCTTCCCATTTCACATAGCGGTTGCAGGCGATACACGGGTTCGGTGTTCTGCCGCAGAGATATTCGTTCGTGAAATAGTCCATGACGTTCTCACGGAACTCTTTTTTGAAGTTCATGACATAATACGGAATGTCCAGCACCTGTGCCACGCGCCTTGCATCATCAACAGCAGAAAGGCCGCAACAGCCCCCGTTTTCCTCCTGGACTGTCTCGGCCTCATCCTGCCAGATCTGCATGGTCACCCCGATGACATCGTATCCTGCTTTTTTCAGGAGATACGCTGCCACCGAGGAATCTACGCCGCCGGACATTCCAACGACTACTTTCTTTTTTCCCATACTTAGTATTCTTCCTCTTCCTCGCCCTCGCTGATATCAGACTTCGGTTTTGCAAGACCTTCGATCTTGATGTGGTGTTTCTCTGCGTAATCCCAGAGTGCAGCGTGAATTGCTTCTTCTGCAAGCAGAGAACAGTGAACTTTGACCGGCGGAAGTCCGTCGAGTGCTTCCATAACGGCTTTGTTGGTTACTTCCAGAGCTTCCTGGATGGTTTTTCCTTTTACCAGCTCGGTTGCCATACTGCTGGTTGCAACTGCGGCGCCGCAGCCGAAGGTTTTGAATTTGCAGTCCTGAATGATGCCGTTATCGTCGATGTCAAGATACATTCTCATGATATCGCCGCATTTTGCATTTCCAACGGTACCTACACCGCTTGCGTTCTCAATTTCTCCTACATTTCTCGGATGCTGGAAATGATCCATTACTTTTTCACTGTACATTGTTATTCTTCCTCCTGAACTATTTCAAAGCAGTCCTCCTCCGGCACAGCTTTTACCTGAATTTTTCTGTACCGGCTTTCTGGATGGACTGTCTTATTTTTTTAAACTTATTTACCCTGCTGTTTTTTGATGTAATCCTCATACAGCGGGGACATGCTGCGCAGACGGTCTACGATCGCTTTAATCTGCTCTACAACAAAATCAACGTCCTCTTTTGTGATCTCCTCACTTAAAGTCAGACGTAAGGAACCGTGTGCTTTCTCGTGCGGCAGTCCGATGGCCAGCAGTACATGGGACGGATCCAGGGATCCGGAAGTACATGCAGAACCGCTGGATGCGCAGATACCTTTCATATCCAGCATGATCAGAAGGGACTCTCCCTCGATGAATTCAAAGCTGATGTTGCAGTTGTTCGGCAGACGTTTTACCGGATCGCCGTTCAGACGGCAGTTCGGAATCTCGGTTAAAATACGGTTGATCAGATAATCACGTACTTCGATTTCTTTTGCGGTACGCTCCGCCATAGTTCTTGCCGCACGCTCTGCCGCAACTCCATATCCTACGATGCCCGGTACATTTTCTGTTCCGGCACGGCGTTTTCTTTCCTGCGCACCGCCGTGTACGAAGGAGCGGATTTTCACACCCTTTCGGATGTAAAGGAAGCCGATTCCTTTCGGTCCGTTAATCTTATGACCGCTGGAACTGAGCATATCAATATTGCACTCATCCACATTGATCGGGATCTGGCCAAATGCCTGTACAGCATCTGTGTGGAATAAAATATTGTGTTCTTTTGCAATTCTTCCGATTTCCTTGATCGGCTGAATCGTTCCGATTTCGTTGTTTGCCGCCATAACGGAAATCAGAATGGTCTCAGGTGTGATGGCTGCTTCGAGTTCATCCAGATTGACAACGCCGTTCTCATCGACGCCGATATAGGTGATTTTCGCACCGCGCTCTTTTTCCAGATACTCACAGGTATGAAGAATCGCATGATGCTCGATTTTTGTGGTGATGATGTGGTTTCCTTTATTTTTATATGCTTCAAAGGTAGCTTTTAACGCCCAGTTATCGGACTCGCTGCCGCCGGCTGTGAAATAAATTTCCTCCGGTTTTGCGCCGAGCACGTTTGCGATCTGCTCTCTTCCTTTGGTGATGGCTTCTTTGCTTTTTCCTGCAATTGCATAAATACTGGATGGATTTCCGTAGTATTCGCTGAAATAAGGAAGCATAGCCTCGACAACTTCCGGGGCTGTTTTTGTTGTTGCCGCATTGTCCAGATAAATCATTGTTGTTCACTCCTTGTCATTTCTATCGCTGTTTCTGTTTTTCTCTAATTGCCGGCTCTGCTGAACCAGCTCTCCGAGGCTGATGGAATCCACAGCGTTCGTAATTCCCTCATTGATCCTCTGCCACACAAAACGCGTGACGCAGAAATCGGCCGCATCGCAGCCGCCCAGGCCTTCATTGACCGAGCACGTGACTGCCTCGAGTCCGCCCTCCAGCACACGGAGAACATCTCCTACCGAAATGGAATCTGCCGGTTTTGCAAGTACATATCCACCGCCTGCTCCCCGCACACTCTCAATGAATCCGGCTTTTCGAAGCGGACGCACCAGCTGCTCCAGATAGCTCTCTGAGATATTCTGGCGTTCTGAAATGCTGGCAATGGACACTGCACCCTCTTCTTCGTGACTCGCCAGATCGATCATGGCACGCAGACCATATCTTCCTTTGGTCGATAATTTCATTCCTGGTTCTCCTTTTTCCTGTGCTGTCGTTTTCCAATTCCGACAGTTTTAATCGGATTTATTTCTCACTCAGAATAGCACCTATCACGGGGTTCTGTCAAGGAGTTTTTTCGCATATTTTAGACTATCTGCGCAATGCCGTGAAAGGAGTCTATCCCATGCTGAAAATCACAAGAAAGAACACGCTTCTTCTTGGCACACTGATCCTGACCGCGTCCGGGATCATCTGCAGAATTCTTGGATTTCTCTATAGAATATTCCTGTCGCGCCGGATCGGTGCGGAAGCCTTTGGTATCTACCAGCTCGCCACACCACTCTACGCACTGATGCTCTCCCTTGGCGCAGGCGGCATGCAGACGGTGCTCTCGCGCTTTGTCGCATCGTACCTTGCCAAAAAGGATTCCAGACGGGCAAAGATCTGTCTGGCGGCCGGATGCGGCATTGTAGTGATACTTTCCTTCTCCGCCTCCATCTTTCTCTTTTTCAGCGCGGATTTTATCGGAACACGGCTTCTTTTTGAGCCGCGGACGATTCTGCTCCTCCGGATTTTATCACTCGGCATTCTCCCCTCCGGGATCCACAACTGTCTCTCGGCATGGTATCTTGGCCAGAATCAGACGGCACTGCCTTCTTTTTGCCAGCTTTTGGAACAGTTCGTGCGCATGGGCGCTTCCTACCTTGCCTGGCTTTTCTGTCTTCCCACAAGCCTCCCCTCTGCCGCTGTCGCTGCATTCGGTACTGCCGCCGGCGAACTCTTTTCGTGTCTCTTTCTGATGGCCTGCCTGTCCGTCTCGCACAGCAGGTCCCCTCAGAAACACCGCCCGATTTCTGTTTTTTTCAAAGAAAAGACCCTCTGGTACGATACCTTCCGAGAGCTTGCCGTTTTGAATCTTCCGCTTACGCTGAACCGTATTCTTCTGAATGTCCTCCACAGCATTGAAAGTGCTCTGCTCCCCGGCTGTCTGGTCACCTTCGGTCTTTCCCGGAAAGCAGCGCTCTCGCAGTATGGCATTCTCACCGGTATGGCACTTCCTATGATCTTTTTTCCATCTGCCATCACCCACGCGGTGTCCGTCATGCTTCTGCCCGGCGTAGCAAAACAGCAGGCCGACGGTACGCCGGAGCAAATATCAGACACGATCCGTTATACAATTTCTTTCTGTGTGCTGCTTGGCACTTCCGCTGTTTTTGCCTTTTTCTTTTTCGGTCCGTGGCTTGGACGTTTCCTTTTTCAAAACGAAGAAGTCGGCGTTTTTCTGCGTATCCTTTCATTTTTAAGTCCTTTTCTCTATCTGGAAACGACACTTGGAAGCATTTTAAACGGCCTTGGAAAAACTTCTCTCGTTTTTTTCCAGAACCTTGCCGGAGATGTAATTCGTATTCTTGCAATTCTTTTTCTCGTCCCGGTTTTCGGCATCCGTGGCTATCTCTATGGTATTCTTGCAAGTGAACTTACCATTATGACAATGGCACTTTTGTTCCTGCATCGGGAATCTGCAAACGGATTTGCTGTTCATTGATACCTTTTTTCTATCTTTTTTAAGAGAAACAGAATTTTCGCCGAAAAAATATCGACAATCTTCGCGTTATGTATTATAATTTATAGATAGTTTGCGACGGGGCACACAAGAACGCTCCTCTGTCCGCAGCTAGAAAAGAAGTGCATCTAAGATAAAGGAGAACGAAAATGAGCCTTGAATTTGTAAGAAAACTTCCCACCCCAACAGAGATCCGGGAACAATATCCCTTAAGCGCCCGCGCAACCGAAATCAAAAAACAGCGTGACGCTGAAATCGCAAAAGTCTTTACCGGGGATTCCGATAAATTTCTTGTTATCGTAGGACCTTGCTCCGCAGACAACGAAGACGCTGTTCTGGAGTACAATCACCGTCTGGCAAAGGTTGCCGACAAAGTATCCGACAAACTGATCATCATCCCGCGTGTCTATACCAACAAACCGCGTACCACAGGTGAAGGCTACAAAGGTATCGTTCATCAGCCGGACCCGGAAGGAAAGCCGGACCTGCTGCACGGCCTGATCGCCATGCGTAAAATGCATATGCGTGTAGTAGAAGAGACTGATCTGACTTCTGCAGACGAAATGCTGTATCCGTCCAACTGGAGCTATCTGTCCGATATTCTCTCCTATGTTGCGGTCGGCGCACGTTCCGTAGAAAACCAGGAGCACCGTCTGACTGTTTCCGGCATCGACATTCCGGCCGGCATGAAAAACCCGACCAGCGGTGATCTTTCTGTTATGATCAACTCCGTCATTGCCGCACAGGGCTCCCACTCCTTTATTTACCGTACCTGGGAGGTAAAGACAAGCGGAAATCCGCTGGCGCACACCATTCTCCGCGGTGCGACCAACAAGCACGGCAACTCCGTGCCGAACTATCACTACGAGGACATTCAGCTTCTGCTGGAGAAATACAACGAAACACATCTCGTAAACCCGGCTACCATCATCGATGCCAACCATTCCAACTCCGGAAAGAAATACGAGCAGCAGATCCGTATCGTCAAAGACGTTCTGCACACAAGACGATGCAGCAAGGATATCGAAAGTCTCGTAAAAGGTGTTATGATCGAAAGCTATCTGGAGCCTGGCAATCAGAAAATCGGATGCGGAACCCATGTTTACGGAAAATCCATTACCGACCCGTGTCTTGGATGGGATCAGACCGAACGACTGATTTACGATATTGCTGAGGAGTGCTAAATTTTCTCCTTCGTTGCAAAAACACATATGAAAGAAACCTCTGTCGCAGATTTTACCGGTCTGCACAGAGGTTTCTTTCTTTTGTTATGATAAGGTTGTTAAATCAATACCGTTGCAATGCTATTGCCCCAGAAGGTCAGGCGGGTTGTGGTTCCGTTCATGCGGAGATTGACTACTTTCGTCTCTTCTGACGTATTTAATACAACGAGTGCAATCGTTCCATCCGGGTTTTTCGCTGCTGTAACCTCAAGATCCGGCGAATACGTGGAGCTTGCGATGCGGACGGCGCCCGGTTTGATGTATTTTGAGAAGTGGGCGATCGCGTGGAACATCGGTTTTACTTCGATTGTGTCGGTCGTTCCGTCGCAAATGATCGGTGCGCCGCAGAAGTTGTCCACGTGGTTCGGGCCGCCGATCTCATCAAGCACGAGGTTCCAGTCAATCCAGTAATTCATGCCATGGTTCAGATCGCCGATGATGTCGTGCGCATACTGTTTTGCATGGCGCAGAGAGTTTCCGGCAGCCGCACCGTACCGTGCCAGCTCTACGCAGCCCTCACTGTGCATCAGCATCAGATCCGGGTAATCTTCTCTTACCATCGAGAGGGTGTCAAAATGATCGCCTGAATACCAGTGGTATGCAACACCAGCAATCATATCTTTCGTTGTCTCATCCACAATGTCGCGGGTTCTCTCGTACGTTCTCTCTTTGTTGTGGTCCCAGATGTACAGTTTTACGTGATCAAGGCCTTTTTCTTTTAAGGTCGGGTACAGATAGTCACGCAGGAATTCTTTTTCCTCTTCTGCCGTATATTCGCAGGAATCCCAGGTCTGAACAGCCAGCGGCTCATTCTGTACCGTCATCCAGGAAATCGGCAGGCCGAGTTTTTCGTACTCGGTGATGTATTTTGCAATATAATTTGCGTAATCCGGATAGCTTTCTTTTTTCAGGTGGCCGCCGCCGTTTCTCACGCCGGTCTCTTTCAGGAAGGCTGGCGGGGACCACGGGGAAAGCAGCAGTGAGACCGGTTTGCCAAGAGTTTTGGAAACAGCTTTTACGAGCGGCTGCACGTATTTTGCATCTCTTTCCAGGCTAAAATCCCTGAATTCCGGATCGTCCGGGTTTTCGACTGCGCAGTAATTGCCGATGGAGAAGTCACAGCTGTCCATGTGAATCCGGCCGATCGTATAGCCAATGCCGTCTTTTCCATAATACGCTTCTACTACTTTCTTACGGTTTTCCTCACTCATGCGGGACAGTGCATAGCCTGCGGACTCGGTGAGTGCGGCGCCAAATCCCTCAATTTTCTGATACGTCTTGTCCGGGTACAGGTTGATGACCTGCATTTCCTGATTTTTCGCGTCCGGGATCAGTGCAGTTTCATAGTCTCTTGTTTTGATGCCATCTTCCCCAAAGATGGTTGCGTGTAATGTTACTTTTGCCATAAGTTTTCTTCTCCTTTTCTCTGCTTTTTGCAGATCATTTTATCGCTCCGGATCCTTTTCCAGGCAGTCCGGGTAATAACTGAGTCTTGCGGTTCCGTGTTCGGCATAGAGCATGCCTTCCCGCGGTGCGGTTTTTCCTTCTGCTTCGCCGGACAGAATCTGCTCGGCGGTTTTGATGCAGTCATCGAGAATCGTCTCTGGCTGGCTGAAATAGCCCTGCATGCCGCCGAAACCGATGTGCCCGCTGTAGGATCTCTCATAGCGGGTTTCGTATGTTTTCAGGTGATACAGCCCTTCCAGCGTTTTTCTCACGCTGCAGCCGAGGACAAGAAGATTCTGGTTGCAGGCATCGCCGGAGAACAGGATTTTCGTCGCTTCATCAAGAAAACAGATGCCGCCCGGCGTGTGGCCGGCCACCTCGATGCACTCGACGCGGCGGTTTCCCAGTTCGAAAACATCGCCCTCGTGCAGGGCATGGAATGTCGGCATTTCGAACGGCTGAATTTTGTTGAGATCATACTCATATGCCTGATAGCCGCCGTTTCTTCCAATTTCATCAGCAAAGCCGCGCAGCTGTTCTGCGTTCAGGTTCCGTGTCATAGCAAAATCTGCCTCGCCAAGATAGACATCCGTAAACGCACCGATTCCGCCGACATGATCGAGATGGCCGTGCGTCAGGACAACGTCGTACGGCTTGTCCGTCAAGCTTGCCGCGATGCCTTTCAGATCAGAAAGGCCGCATGCGGTGTCAATCAAAAGCGCACGCTCCTCTCCGACCAGAAAATAACACGCGGACAGACCGAATTCGTTGATGGCGTAGGTGTTTTTCGCAATTTCCATTACCATTGGTTCTTTTATCATAGTTTTGTTCCCTCCCATACATGATGGCTGTTTTCGGAAAAAGCAGGCACCGCACGCATACCCCCACGATATGTTCTGCTCCAGTACCTGCTTTTTGTCCGTCTGTTCTGCCTGCGGCAGAAGTTATATAGTCTTTGCGTTTCCCTTTCGGAAATTCGTTTTATTTCAGGCCTGCTACGTAAGCGTCAAGCTGTTTCTGAGCTGCCTCTTTCATGGTTTCGATTCCTGCTGCTTCCATCTGGGACTGATAATCAGCCAAACCAGATTCTGCATCTGTGTATCCGAGCTCAAGCGGCCACCAGTACTGCTGCTGTACATTGTTGCATGCAGCAAGCTGGGTCTCGAAGGAAGAGGTATCCAGTACAAATCCTGTGAATTTCTCATTTCCCTGTCCAGAAACGATGTGGGACTCAAACTCATCAATGTTAGTCTTATAATCGTCCGGAGTACCGATCGCCTGACGGTTCAGAGCATCACTTCTTGCAGACCACATTGCGCTCGTTCCATAGTTGTCCGTATCCAGAACCTTGAACTGTCCTTCATCGTTCAGCTCATAAGAAGTTCCTTCAATGCCGTAGTAGAACGCATCGTATACTTCCTGATCATTGGTGATCAGATCCCACAGTGCCATTGCTCTCTCCGGATTCTTGGAAGTATTGGAGATTACCATACAGTCCTGCGTATATGGAAGATGTGCAACATCTTTTACCATGTTAGAATAGTGAATATCGTATTCCGGATGAAGAATTGCCTGTCCCACATAGGAATCAATGTTATGGATCTTCAGAGCTGCTTTACCATTCTGAAATTTCGTGCTGTCCGTGTCTGACAGAGCAGATTTTGAATAAAATCCTTTCTCATTCCATCTTGCCATCATTTCCAGGAATTCCGGTGTTTTCTCCAGCTCATAGGAAGTCATAACAGTTGGATTTTCTGCATTTGGATCATACCACAGATAACGGATTCCGTTGAAGGCTGCCAGTCCCTGATTTTCCATATACATGAAGAAGATTTCCGGTGCTGTAGAGTACAGATCGATGCACTCCATTTCCGGATGCGTTTCTTTGATGATATCGCAGTACTCTTCAATATCTTCAAAGGTCTCCATCTTTCCGTCCCATTCGGTTCCCTCTACCAGGTCACCACGATAGATAGGACCATATGAATTGTAGGTAGACAGCAGGGAAGGAACACAATAATAGCTTCCATTTACTGTTGCCTGCTGTTTTGCTTCCTCAGACTGTGCTGCAAAGTTCTTCGGTGCGTAGGTTGGCCAGAGCTCATCAAGGCTCTTGAAGGCACCCTTCTGCGCCAGAGATGCAAAGTTCAGCCAGGATGCACTGTATGCCATATCAAACTCTTCTCCCGAAGAGAACAGCAACGGATATTTGTTTGCGTACTCCGCCCAGCCGATCCAGTTGATTTTCAAAGAGCAGTTCAGTTTCTCTTTTAAGAGTTTGTTCAGATTCTCGTCGATTGCATCCTGTCCTGCCGGACGGTCACTGATGACATACATGGAAAGCTCCACAAACTCGGATGTGTCAAGCTCACCGCTTGCGGATGATGTAGATCCGCTCTTTGCAGCTCCACCATTGGAAGAGCTGGAATTGTTGCTTCCGCAGCCTGCAAGCAGGCCTCCGGTCATGGCGATTGCCATGGATACAGCAAGTGCTTTTCTTAATTTTTTGTTTTGCATTTCTTTTTCCTCCTTTTTCGTTGCCTTTATCTAATCGTTCCATCAGCCTTTGACGGAACCGATTGTAACACCTTTTACAAAATATTTCTGTATAAACGGGTAAACCAGAATGATCGGGCCGGTTGCCACAACTGCCATGGCCAGCTTCAGGGAGTTGGATGGCATATCCTGCAGCGGAATGTTTGCAGAGCTTGCCATCTGGGACATTGCCTGCGTTTTCTGCATCAGGGCATACAGCATGTACTGCAGCGGATATTTTGTTTCTGTATTCATATACAGCATTGCATTGTACCAGTCATTCCAGTAACCAAGCGCAAGGAACAGACCGATGGTTGCCATTCCGGATTTCAGAAGCGGAAGGATGATGCTGAAAAATGTTTTAAACTCGCCTGCGCCGTCAATCTTCGCAGATTCGATCAGTGCGGTCGGAATTGCGGATACGAAGGTTCTCATGATCAACAGGTAGAAGACATTGAACACACCCGGTAAGATCAGGGCAAGGTAGCTGTCTTTTAAGTGCAGATACTGGATGTAGAAAATATAGGAGCAAACCATACCGCCGTTAAACAGGGTCGTAAAGTAGAAGAAGAAGGACAGAGCATTTCTGTACTTGAAATCTTTACGGCTGATCACGTAAGCGGTCATTGTCGTAAGCAGAAGTCCTACTGCAGTTCCGGCGAGGGTGATAAAAATAGATACCCCGTAAGCACGGACAACGGTCATCGGGCTCTTGAAGATCAGTGCGTAAGCGGCTGTGGTAAATTCTCTTGGGAGAATGCCATAACCCTGAAACCGAATCGCCTGCTCAGATGAAAACGAACCGGAAACCACCATAATAAACGGCAGTAAACATACCAGAGCCATCAGCGCAACAAAGGTGTAACAGATGACATAAAATACTTTTGTAGAAGTACTTTTCTTGATTTTCTGTGATTTTGCAACAGCTTGCATAACTAATTCCTCCTTTTTTCTGTCTTAGAACAGTGCAAGATCTTCTTCTACATGTTTTACGATTGCGTTTACGATCAGAATAGTCGCAAAGCAGATGACGGACTGATAGAAAGATGCTGCCGCTGTCATACCGAGGTTGGAGTTCTGAATCAGGGAACGGAATACATAGGTATCAATAACATCGGTCTTGTTGAAGAGCTGTCCGTTGTTTCCAACGATCTGATAGAACATCTCGAAATCACCACGGAGAATTCGGCCAACCTGCAGAAGAAGCATGGTGATAATGGTCGGAAGAATGCTCGGAAGAGTGATGAAACGGATTCTCTCAAAAATATTTGCACCGTCGATGGAAGCTGCTTCGTGAATCTCAGCATCGACACCGGTAATTGCTGCGATGTAAATAACGGAGTTATATCCACACCATTTCCATGAGTTGAACAGACAGATGATCCATGGCCATATACCGGCTTTGGATGCATCGTACATATTGATCTTCTCCCCTCCAAAGAAGGTTACGATACTGTTCAGGATACCGGTTTCATAGTTGAAGATATTGTAAACAAAAACTCCAACGATAACCCAGGAGATGAAGTACGGTAAGAAAATGATTGACTGTGTCACTTTTTTAAAGATTTTTTTGTTGATCTCAGAAATAAAAATTGCGATCAATACCGCAAGAAGCTGTGAAGTAACCAGGTTTAACAGGTTGTACACAACTGTGTTTCTCGTAATCAGCCATCCGGTTCCGGATGAGAACAGGTATTCGAAGTTTGCAAATCCATTCCACTCACTTCCGAATACGCCAAGGTCATATCGATAGTTCTTAAATGCAAGCACCAGTCCGGACATCGGAAGGTACTGCATAATCAATACCAGCAAAAATGCAGGCATCGCCATAACAAAAAGGGCTCTGTTTTTCTTTACTTCTGCTACAAAACTTTTCACATGCTTTCCCATTTGTTAACTTCCTTTCTTTTTCATCGTTCCTGCACTGTATGTAACTGCCGGCCTGTACAAGAGTGCTCCCAAGACCCTCCACGCATCGCTTTGTCTTGGGCTTGTTCTCAACTGATGACCCTATTATACCGAAGAATTTATCTATTTTGTACCCAACAAAACTTCGATTTCTAGTAATTTCTTATGCTTTTTGTGATCTCGCACAGGAAAAATCTTGTTTTTCTTCCCGTTTCTTGTCAATTTGCACAGCGTACTTTCCACATCTCTCTGCTCATTTTCACAATTTTTATGCAAAAAGAAAGAGAGGTTTTCCTCTCTCTTTCTTTTCAGATCTTCTCTTCCGCTTCTGCTATTGTCATAACCGGAATTTTGATCTCAACATGCGTTCCTTTTTCACTTTCCAGATACGTAACACCATACTTTTCACCGAAGCAGAGCTTCAGGCGAAAGTTGATGTTCCGCACACCATAGCCATGCTGTGCTGTCCGGATGTCCTGCTGTGTCTCTTTCTGCATCTGCTCCACATCAACTCCGGGACCATCGTCCTGAACCGAAAAAATAATATCCTGTTCCTCTCTTCTCGCACGGATCCTGATTTCACAACTTTCAATATCCGGTTTCTCCGCAATCCCATGGACGATCGCATTTTCCACAAATGGCTGAAGAATAATATTGAGACATGCATAGCTCTTCAGTTCTTCCGGCACATCTACCTCGAGAGAAATGGCGTTATCAAAGTGATAATTTTCGATATTGACATAAACCTCAACATGCTCGACTTCTTCCCCGATGGAAATCAGGCTCTTTCCATGATTCAGACTCAACCGATAGAACCGGGCCAGATTCCACGTCAGCGTTCCGATCTCCTCTGCACCGTAGTCCATGGAAATCCAGTTAATCAGATCCAGCGTATTGTAGAGAAAATGTGGGTTGATCTGCGCCTGCAGTGCCCGTACCTCTGCCATTTTAACTTCCTTACCAAGTTGATAATGCTCCTGCATCAGCCGCTGGACTTCCTGCACCATACCGTTAAAATTGTGATAAATTTCCTCAATTTCATCTTCCTCGGTTGTGATTGGCAGATTTGCGTTCAGATTTCCGCTTTCCAGACCCGTCATTTCCACATTCAGCTTTTTCAGTCTTCCAACGTAGTAACCGGAAAGAAGATATGACATCAATACAATAACGGCAATCATACTTCCAAGCATCAGAGCCGCTGAGAGCCACAGAAACCTGTACTGATCCTCATATTCATTTTCGGGAATTATCAAGATCATCTGCCAGGATGCACCGTCCACATTTTGCCGGGTAATGTAATATTCCTTCTGTCCCTCCTTCCTTTTTTCCATAAAAAGCTCCGCGCCATAGTTTAAAAGTATTCCTTTTTTCTGCATTTTTTGAAGAATACTGCTGTTAGAGCTGGTAATCATCCTGCCGTTTTCACTCATCAGATAAACAAGACCTTCTGATGTGATATTGGCATTTTTCATAATATCCTGGAAATATTTCGCAGAAACACTGATGCTGCAGATACCAAGTTCCTCTTCTTTTTCTTTTTTGGATGCAATCCGGTGATACAGGGTAACCATCTGCGAGGTATCCTGCTGATTCACACCGTCTCTCTCACGACTGATTGCAACGTAATCTTCTCCCCTGTTCAGAGCATACCGCAGATCAACGTAATCGCTGCGTTCCTTAAGCCTTGATACTCCATCGAAATAATATTGATTTCCCGCATACATCACCTCATCCGGCACGTACAGGCAGAAACGATAGATCGAGTTCGAAATCTCGTAGGAATTAAATTCTTTATTCAGCTCATAGTATTCCAGCCACTGCTCCATGTATGGTCTTTCTTCTCCAAAGCCATCCGCTGACAGTGTATTCTGAATTACCCCATTGTCCTCCACCATATTCGCCAGATACGTCATATTCCGCAGATAACTCTCCGCAAAAGAAATCGCCTGGCTTACCGACTGTTCCATCGAGTAATCCGTTTTTTCACGATAACGGCGCACCACCTGCGGATAGCACAAAGAACAGAGCAAAATCTGCATCAGAATCAGCGGAACGGCAAAATACAGCATCATTCTCTTATGCATTGACATTTTCTGTAATGGATGTTTCATCGCATCTGCAGACTCTCCTTATACTCTGTCGGGGTAACCCCCGTTTTCTTTTTAAATATTTTCGCAAAATAATTGGCATCCTCATAACCCACCATTTCAGATACCTGATAGAATTTTAGCTGCGGATCACGCATTTTCTGTTTCGCATTCTCTACACGCACTTCCAGCAGATACTGTCCAATCGTAAGTCCCGTTTGTTTTTTAAATACAGTAGAAAGATACGTCGGTGTCAGATAAACAAGCTCAGCGAGTGTTCCGATGGAAAGATCCTGATCTGTATAATGTTCCTGGATATATTCTGTGATACGGCTCACATGATAACTGTTCTCCGTTTTATGCGTATTCGTTTTCCCATTCTGCTTTTCAAAGAGCTGCCCAATTCTGCGTATCATTTCCTCTTTCATCTCCGCAAACGTTTCTGCCTGCATAAAGAAATCGGTTCCTCCCTGCTTCCAAGGCTTTTCCATCGTACCGGGATATCGATATTCCGCTGCTTTTTCCAGCATATCACGCATTACACAATAATGGTAACGTATATCAGAATTCATGCACAGATGATGGCTGACCAGTTTTTCATACAGCGTTTTCTGAAAAAGGCAGGCACCTTTTTCATCGTTGTCCATAATCAGTTGATAAAATTTATCCCGCTGTTTCTTGGCATCATCTATCCACGGCTTCTCTGGCGGAACATCGTCGTAGCAGACGCTTTTCCCCCATCCAAGCCAGGAAAGAGCCTTTCCCGCTTCCTTTGCCTGACGGTAAGACAACAAAATGTCTTTCTGGCAGCCGCCTCTTCTTCCATAGGATAAAAAGCATCCCGAAATCGAACCATCCTGCGTACAGCTTTTCAATGCATCAACCAAAACCGGTTCCATTTCTTTCCATCGCTTTTCTTTTTCACTTCCAAGAAGCAGAATCAGATAGAACGGGTCAAGCAGTGTCATTGTTATCGAAATCCGATACGGTTTCAGTGCTTCTTTTGCCATTTTCTCAAACTTTGGTAAAAATCCGGCTCCACAGCCTTCACTGTCAAAATGGATCATGACAATGCGGAAACTGGATCCCTCCGCCTGCTCAAGTGAAACATCGGTGTCCACCTCTAAAAGATAGTTTCGAAGTTTCGCGCGCTCACTTTTTCTGCGCTCCTTCACGCGTCGCACTGCTTCCTCGACGCTTTCCGAGAGCAGCTTCACGTTAACCGGTTTTTCCACGTATCCGACCGCATGCAGATCGATTGCCGCTTTTAAATATTCCTTATCTGCATAGCCTGTTGAAAAGATGATCTCAATCTCCGGAAATTTTTCCCTCAATTTCCGGCACAAATCCACACCGCTCATGCCCGGCATACGAATATCCGAGAGAACAATATCCGGCCGGAAGGCTTCCGCTTTCACCAGTGCTTCCTCTCCGTTTGCGGCTGCTTCAACCTCCGAAACGCCGAGTCGTTGCCATGGAACATGCCTTAAAAGGCCAGTTCGAATGATCTTTTCATCTTCTACCACAATCAGTTTCATGTTGTGATACCCCTTTGCTTATATCATACTTAAATGTAAAACCTGTTTTTCAGTATAACACAGATTTTGTAGCTTGTGAATCAAAATTGCTGTTTCCTGGCACATTCTAATCTGCATAATCTCCAAAAATTAAGCGTATTTGGCAAATCTTTTCATTCAAGTTTTGCCAAATACGCTTTTTCCATTTCTTTTTTTGTTCAATCTGCTACTTTCTCGGATGTGTCTTCCGGTACACGTCCCTGATTTTATTCACACCAAGGTGGAGATACATCTGCGTCGTCGAAATATCGGCGTGTCCCATCATCTCCTGGACACTCTTTAAGTCCGCACCGTTTTGCAGCAGATGGGTTGCAAACGAATGACGCAGGGTATGCGGCGTAATATCCGCCGTAATGCCTGCGGATTTTGCATAGGATTTCAGAATTTTCCAGAACCCCTGACGGCTCATCGGACCTCCGGAACAGTTGACAAACAGTACATCGTCCTCCCGTCCATGCATCAGGGCTGCGCGCGCACTGCCCAGATACTGCTCCAACGCCTTTTTTGCCGGTCCACCAAACGGAACGATCCGCTCCTTTTCATCGCGGCAGGTGATGTAGCCCATCATAAGGTTAACATCCTGCATTTTTAAATGGATCAGTTCACTGACACGGATACCGGTCGCATACAACATTTCCAGCATTGCTTTGTCGCGGATCCCCTTTGGCGTGTCGGTTTTGGGCTGGCGAAGCAGCAGATCGACCTCTGCGATGGAAAGGATCTCCGGCATTTTCCGCTCAACCCTCGGTGGCTGCAACGCTTTCGACGGGTCAGATACCATTTTTCCCTCCTGACATGCATATTGGCAAAACATATGAATCGCCGCGATGCTGCGCGAGATCGTTGCCGGGGAGAAGTGTTCCCGCTCCAGATATAATAAATAAGAATTTAAAACCGTTGCATTCATCTGCTCCGGTTTTTCTATTCCGTGCTCCTTCAAAAAAACTGCCAGCTTTCGAAGATCGCGCTGATAGGAGACTTCTGTATTTTTTGACGCTTTCTTTTCCGTCTGTAGATAGTCCGTAAATGACTGTATCGTTTCCTGCATAGCTTTTTTCCTTTTTGCTTTTTTCTCCCTCTCACTGCCCGATAAAGGGTAACAATGCTTTTAATTATATACACGTTTTTTCAAAAATGCAATTCCCTTTTCCGACCGTTTTTACAGGATTTTCGCAAGAAACCACGGATTGACATAACTCTCAAGCAGAATACCCCACAGAAGCAGGATCAGTGCAAAGAAGTAGCGCACGCCAAAGCAAAAATATTCCTTTTTCTGTATGCCGCCGGCAAGGTGATTCGTCTCTGCCATCCGGCTGCACGCAGCAGCCATCAGAAATAACGCGGCAAGGTAGAGGAAAATCTGCGGAAAAAGAGCCAGAAAAAAGAATAAAAGACCTGCCATTCCGTTCTGCAGATAGGCAGCCGAGAGAAAGACGCCACACAGAAAACCATATGCCCAAACGGCAGCAGTGGCAAAATACGCACCGATTGCCGTCAATCCAAAGAGAAGTCCCGCAAATGCCGGTGCTAACCGTACCTTTAGAAGATAGGAAAAGCAGGCCTTTGCGGAAATTTTTCTTCCCAAAAACGCCTCCGCCTGAAAGAGGCGGACGCTATTTCCCTCCTTCATTCCCATGTGGGATGCCGTAAGCAGCAGCAGTACACCGAGGGTCATACCGGCCGCAAACCAGAGGGCAAAAAAACGAATATATGCATTCTCATCCCGTTCTCTCATTTGCTTTTTGCGCCTCCTTATTTTCTGCCTTACTGTCAATGTATTCACGGTTCATAGACAATATACGTAAAAGAAGTGCCTGCTCCGCAGACCCCCATCTGCGAATGGCACTTCTTTCCTCTTTTCAGGGTCCCCCAATGTCTCACGCACCGAAATGTCCGTTCATTTCAAACCCTGCTTTTTGTATATCCCCATAAGATATTTTTCACTTCTTTTATTTCACGACAAGATAGGTATCCAGATCATCGAACTGATCAAGGTAGCTGACTGCGCCCTCGTACATATTGGACTGCAGTACGATATTTACCGTGTTATAGATGCAGCGTTTCAATTCTGCCATCGTCAGAGTTCCATCTGCAAGTTCTTTTTTGATGTTCTCGTGATCCTCCGGCAGACCCGGCATTACCATGTCATTTCCGGCTCTCATGCAGCCCGCTGCCGTACACTCGCCCTGGATCTGTACGTTGGTGGTTGTCCAGTCGGTCATGATAGCTCCTGCAAATCCCCACTCATCTCTCGCTGCTTTCGTGCAGGTATCGTAGCAGTTTGCAGCGTGCACACCATTGATCAGGTTGTAAGATGTCATAATGGACATCGGCTGTGCATCTTTGACTGCGATTTCAAAGCCTTTCAGATAGATCTCACGCAGTGCACGCTCGGACAGGATGGAATCGGAGCCCATACGGTTATCCTCCTGATTGTTGCATGCGAAGTGTTTGATCGTGGTTCCGCAGCCCGGTACCTTCTGTACACCGAGTGTCATGGCAGCCGCCATCATACCGGCAAGCAGCGGATCCTCGGAATAATATTCAAAGTTTCTTCCGCAGAGCGGATTTCTGTGGATGTTCATGCCAGGTGCCAGCCACAGTGTTACGTTGAACAGCTCCATCTCATGGCCGATCATCTCGCCGACTCTCTTGATCAGTTCTACATCCCAGCTCTGTGCCAGAAGTGTTCCAACCGGAATTGCGGTACAGAACTGATAATAGGTTGTTCCGCGTTTTTCCTGCGGTTTGCTGAAGAATCCGCCTTCCAGTGCCGCCAGGAAATCGCTCGCTACGATCTCTCCGTTGTCTACCTGGTATTCTCTCTTCAGACGAAGACCTGCAGGTCCGTCGACCAGAGCAATCGTGGTTACATTCCACGGCTCCTCCGAAGCACACGGGGATGTCTCCGCTGCTGCTCCCGGAACAGAAATTCCTGCGGAGCCAAGCGCGTTGCCCTGTGCTCTTCCCGGATCACCGGTTGCAAGGAGTGCCAGCTGATCCACAGAAAGGGATTCCACAATCTTTCCTGCTTTTCCAGGAAGCTCTTCCGGTACCGGCTGGTAATCTACTTTCTCAGTTGGGATCTCAGATGCTTTAAGCTCGATCACGCTCATTCTCTTTTCTTTTACTTCCTTCTGCCATGCAGCCTCTCTTGCCTGAACTTTTTCTGCATCAGGAACAATCTCATTCAATTCCTCTTTCAGCGGGCAGATATTTTCACACGCTGTCATGACTGCTTTCTCGTCCAGCTCCAGCGCGCCGGAGAGAACAGATGTATTCAGATCATTTCCAATCCAGATACCATACATGCCCGGCTCCAGAATCCAGGATGCGCTTTCCTCCTCATAGGAAGTCAGCTGATACAGCGGGAAGGTGATGGTCATGGTCTGGGATTCCTTCGGAGCCAGCAGTTTTGTTTTTCCAAAGCCTGCCAGACGGCGGAACTCTTTCACCAGTCTGCCCTGCGGGCAGGAAGCGTAGATCTGTACAACTTCTTTTCCTGCATAAGTATCGCCGGTGTTGGTGACGGTAACAGTCACGCTTACTTTCGGATTCATCATACCGCGGCCGCTTACTTTGATGTCATCGGTTCTGATCTCGAAATCGGTGTAGGACATACCGTAACCGAAGGAGTAACGGACTGGTACTTCAAAGGTATCGAAGTAACGGTATCCAACGAAGATACCCTCTTCGTATTTTTCTTTCATGAGGTCGCCGCTCTTGTAGCTGTAAACCTCTGCACCCGGATAATCATAGTAATCTTTTGCCCAGGTATCTGTCATTTTTCCGGATGGGGTTACATCGCCGCTTACAACATCAGCAAATGCATTTCCGCCTTCCTGGCCTGCCTGTACGTACTGTAAAATAGAGCGGATATTGTCAAATTCTTCTACGAATGCCAGATCCATCAGGCCGCCGGTGTTGATAACAAGAACAACGTTTTTATAGCATCTGGAAACCTGTGCCAGAATAGCTTTCTCTTCTTTGGAGATGAAGTAGTCACCCTCCGTATCAAAACGGTCTTTGTTCTCTCCTGCGATACGTGCCAGAACGAAGAATGCGGTGTCTGCACCGTCGGCTGCTGCTTTCTCTTCATCGATTGGGTTTCCGGATGGCATAAAGAACGGGGTTGCAGAGTACGCATCAAAGAATTTTGTGTCGTCTCCGTTCAATTTTGTGAAAATCTCATTTTTCCAGTCCAGTCTTGCCTGTACGTAGAGTTTATCGTAATCCTCCAGCCATTCACTGCTTGTTACGTCGTAGCCTGCATTTTTCATGCCCTGGAAAATATTAACGCTGTCACGCTCATTGACATCGCCGGAACCGGTGCCTCCTTTGATGGTGCGGATCGCACCTGCTCCGTAAAGACCTACCTTGCTGCCCTTTGCCAGCGGCAGGAAATGATCTTTGTTTTCCAGAAGAACGAATCCCTCTGCTGCTGCCTCGCGGGCAAGTTTGCGGTGATCTGTTTCACGCTGGGTTACTTCCGGAGATGTAGTTCCGTTAAAGGTTCTTACCTTTGCTTTCATGTCTTTGTTCCTCCCAAACTTTGTTTCGTGCTAATGTCTCCATTATCTTCCCTTTTTCGTGTAACTTCTAGTTCCTTTCTTGTCCTTTCTCTGGTTGATATTGATATTTCGCCCAATTTCTGGTACAATATTCTTATCTTTTTTGATTATAATTGACGTATATTTCTATCACATCCTGGAGGTACTTATGGAATCCTGCTTTTACGAAACAATACACGAAACCGATCTGCTGCACGTCCGTTTTGAGCTGCAGGATGCGCCCGCTTTTGTTTTTCCGGCGCACTGGCACGAATATGTGGAAATTCTCTATCTGATCAGGGGACAGTTTTCCGCGATTGTCCAGGCAACGGAGTATCGGTTAAACGAGGGCGATCTGATTATCATCAACTCCGGCGACCTCCATATGACGCGCTCCAACACCTGTACATATCTTCTGCTGCAGATTTCCGCAAGCCAGATGCGCCAATATCTGCCGGACTTTGATACGATGCGTTTCGACACGATCATTCCCTACTCGGAACAGCCGGCTCCGCTCCGCGCACTGCTCTCGGAGATGAACGAGATCCGGCAGAATCCTTCCGATTCATACCAGCTTCTCTTTACCTCACGACTGTACGAATTTCTGTACCATCTCTGCCGGTCGTATTCCCACCAGATCCCTTCGGCATCCCTCACGGGTTCACAGCGCGATCTGCAGCGCGTGACACACGTTATGAACTGGGTGAAAGTGCATTACCCGGAACCGTTAAGCCTCGAAACAGCCGCGGATTCCCTGGCGCTCTCGAAGGAGTATTTCTGCCGGCTCTTTAAAAAGTATACCGGACAGACCTTTCTCGAATATCTGAACGATGTGCGCACGATGCACCTGTACGAAGATTTACAGAATTCCGACGAAACGATCACGGTACTGATGGAGAAAAACGGGCTGTCGAATTACAAAATTTTTATGCGGACCTTCAAAAAGCTGTATGGCTCTACACCTCAGAAAATGCGCTCGAACCGGATACGGCACGTATAAATTCTTTTGAAACTTACTGTTCTTATACACACTGAAAAGGCTGTGGAACATGATTGCTCATGTCCACAGCCTCTTTTTGATTTCGTTATTAAATTGTTTCGTAGAAAGTCTTTTATTTCGCGTAATCCGTTACACGGCTCTCGCGGATAACATTGACCTTGATCTGTCCCGGGTATTCCAGTTCAGCTTCGATCTGTTTCGAGATATCCCTTGCGAGCAGTACCATTTCAGAATCGGATACCTGTTCAGGAACAACCATGATGCGGACTTCTCTACCAGCCTGAATAGCAAAAGATTTTTCGACACCCTTGAACGAATTCGTGATGTCTTCCAACTGTTTTAATCTGTTGGTATATGTTTCGAGTGTTTCTCTTCTTGCACCCGGTCTTGCTGCGGAAATTGCATCCGCTGCCTGAACGATACATGCAATCAAAGACTGGGGCTCTACATCCCCGTGATGTGATTCTACTGTGTTGATCACAATCTGAGATTCTTTGTACTTTTTGCAGAGATCTGCACCGATCTGAATGTGAGATCCTTCTACCTCATGGTCGATGGATTTACCGATATCATGAAGCAGTCCGGCACGTTTTGCCATGCGGACATCGCATCCTATCTCTCCTGCGAGGAGACCGGAAAGCTGTGCTACCTCGATCGAATGCTTTAATGCATTCTGTCCGTAGCTGGAACGGAATTTCATTCTTCCAAGGAGACGGATCAGCTCCGGATGAAGTCCGTGTACACCGACTTCCAGTGCGGCTGCCTCGCCTTCCTCGCGAATATTCTGTTCTACTTCTTTGCGGGCCTTTTCTACCATCTCTTCGATGCGGGCCGGATGGATTCTTCCGTCTACGATCAGTTTTTCCAGAGCAATTCTTGCCACCTCACGGCGAATCGGATCGAATGAGGAAAGAACGACTGCTTCCGGTGTATCGTCGATGATCAGGTCAACGCCTGTCATGGTTTCGAGTGTACGGATGTTTCGTCCTTCACGACCGATGATGCGGCCTTTCATTTCATCGCTCGGAAGCTGTACCACGGAGATGGTACTCTCGGATACGTGATCGACAGCACATTTCTGAATAGCTGTTACCACATACTCTTTTGCCTTACGGCCTGCTTCCTCTTTTGCTCTGCTCTCCAGCTCTTTGTAGAGCTTTGCTGTGTCGATTTTTACTTCGTCTTCCACAGATTTTAACAGATACTCTTTTGCTTCCTCGGAGGTAAAACCGGAAATTCTTTCCAGTTCCTGTACTCCTTTTTCGTGTAGACCGTCTACTTCCTTTTCTTTCTTTCTGACGCTTGCCTCTTTTGCTGCAATTTCGTTTTCACGACGCTCCAATACGTCCGCTTTTTTATCTACAGATTCTTCTTTCGATAAAACGCGCTTCTCATATTTCTGCAGTTCCGCTCTGCGCTCTCGGGTCTCTTTTTCTACTTCATTCTTCGTACGAAGAGACTCCTCCTTCGCCTCCAGCAGGGCTTCCCGTTTCTTAGTTTCGGCAGTTTTCAGTGCTTCATCTATGATGTTTCTCGCCTTTTCTTCCGCTGTGCCAATTTTTTCAGCATCCTGCTTGATTTTATTGTCCACAGCAATTTTCCTGGTAACAGGAACCGCAATAAGCAGCGTGACTACTACAGCAATGAATACCAGCAGAATTGTAATACCTGTACTCATTACCGGAGCACCTCCTTATTTAGTTTTCATTGCACATTTACAACACTACAATTTTATACTGTTTTCACAAATTTGTCAATGTTTTAAAAATATTCATGTAATTTATTGCACATAATTTCGCGGCATGTGGCGGAATCGCCGGGAATATTCAGGATTCTTCGTCAGCGGAATCTTGGTATTCTTCCAGTGCCCGACGGATTTCGGAACTGCCGAATCCCTTCCGCGTCAGAAAACCGGCAGCACGGCGGTACTCTTTTTCATCCAGCCGGTGCGGCGTGCCGAGCTTTGCGAAGGCGGCACTTTTTGCAAGTTCATACTCATCGCGGGCATCCTCCTGCTCTTCCAGGACGGATTCCACCAGTTCCCGGTCCACGCCTTTCTGTGCCAGCGCATAGAGGACTGCCTTTTTCCCTTTTTTCGCACCGCTGCCCGCAAGATACTGCTCCACGTATGCGCGGTCGTCGATATAGTGAAAGCTCTCCACGTACGAGACAGCCTCTTCAATGGCTCTCTCGGGATAGCCGTCTTTTCGTAACTTATCTTCCAGCTCTTTTTTCGTCCGCATCTGTCCGAGCAGCAGATACATCGCGCGGTGTTTGGCCCTTTTAGTCAGCACTTCCCCTGCCAGCTTTTCGTAAACCTCATCGGGAAGCTCCTCCTGCTCTTTGATGCGGGAAGCGCGGATTTCCCCGTTATAAAGAACCAGATCCTCTCCGTCATCGAAGAGGATCCGTGATTTCTTTTTATTCAGAGGACGAATCTCTGTCACAAACATTTATTCGTCGTCTCCTTCGGTTTCCGGAACTGCTGCTGTTTCCTCTGTGCCTTCCGGCGCTTCTTCCTTGATCAGGCCGTAAGCCACGCGCACTTTGTGCTCGATCTCATCCATGATTTCCGGATGCTCGCGCAGGTATGCTTTCGCATTTTCGCGTCCCTGGCCGATCTTGTCGCCGCCGTATGCGAACCATGCGCCGCTCTTCTGTACGATGCCGACGGAAGCTGCCAGATCCAGAACGTCTCCTTCTTTGGAGATTCCTTTTCCGAACATGATATCAAATTCTGCCTCGCGGAACGGCGGAGCTACTTTGTTTTTCACGACTTTGATTCTGGTACGGTTTCCGACCATCTCTCCGCCCTGCTTTAAGGCTTCAATTCTTCTGACATCGAGACGGATGGAAGAATAGAATTTCAGTGCACGGCCGCCGGTTGTGGTCTCCGGATTTCCGAACATGACACCGACTTTTTCACGCAGCTGGTTGATAAAGATAACAATACAATTGGATTTGCTGATCGCTGCAGTCAGTTTCCGGAGTGCCTGAGACATCAGACGCGCCTGCAGTCCGACGTGGGAATCTCCCATGTCGCCGTCGATCTCGGCTTTTGGAACGAGGGCTGCAACAGAGTCCACGATGATGATGTCTACCGCACCGGAACGGACCATCGTCTCGGTGATCTCAAGTGCCTGCTCGCCGTTGTCCGGCTGTGAGATATAAAGATTTTCAATATCAACACCGATGTTTTTGGCATAGGCCGGATCGAGCGCATGCTCTGCATCGATGAAGCCGGCGATTCCGCCGCGTTTCTGTACTTCGGCTACCATGTGGAGCGCTACGGTTGTTTTACCGGAAGACTCCGGTCCATATACCTCGATGATTCTTCCCTTCGGCACACCGCCAAGGCCGAGTGCGATATCCAGGCTTAAAGAGCCGGTCGGGATGGTTTCCACGTTCATGTTTGCTGCGGAATCTCCGAGCTTCATGACAGCTCCTTTTCCGTACTGTTTTTCAATCTGTCCAAGTGCGGCATCGAGTGCACGCAGTTTATCTTCGTTATTATTTCCCATACTGAATATTCTCCTTACCATGCGAACGTCCGTTCGCTTCTGTATCCATACTATTACAAATCTGCTTTGTTGTCAACTGTTTTTCTTTTTTTCCTGTGTCTTTTTTCAGCCCCCAAATCCTCTGCACCGGAGCTGCTTCGAATATATCCTTATGCACAAGTGTAGCATATTCCACTCTCCTGCCGCAACCCAAAAATACTGCAAAAAAATCCCGAAACGGCTTTTCTTTCCTCTTCTGCCATTTCGGGATTTTTTTCTTATTTTTCAGAATGCAGATCAGCTTATCCGATCAGCCAGTTGTACATTTCCTCGTACTGTTTTGCGGAATTCGCCCAGGAGAAATCCTGTGCCATTGCGCGGTCGATCATCTTGTTCCACTCGCGTTTTTTGTCGTAATAGATGCGCTCTGCGTACCGCACGGTACCCATCATCTCATGCGCATTGTAGTTTGTGAAGCTGAATCCAGTTCCTGTTCCCTCGTACTCATTGTACGGCTCTACGGTGTCTTTGAGGCCGCCGGTCTCGCGGACGATCGGAAGGGTTCCGTAGCGGAGGCTCATGAGCTGGGAGAGTCCGCATGGCTCAAACAGGGACGGCATCAAGAAGGCATCGCAGGATGCATAGATCTTGTGTGACATTGCATCGGAATAGTAGATGTTTGCCGAAACCTTCTTGTCGTATTTCCATGCGAAGTGGCGGAACATGTTCTCGTAGCGCTCCTCGCCGGTTCCAAGGATCACAAACTGTACGGCATCCTGGCACATCTCATCCATCATATAGCTGATGAGGTCGAAGCCCTTCTGATCGGTCAGCCGGGATACGATACCGATCATCATCGTCTTCGGATTGACCTCGAGTCCTAACTCCTCCTGCAGTGCCAGTTTATTTTTCACTTTCTCTTTACGGAAGTTCTTTACATTGAAATTCTTTGCAATCTGAGCGTCTGTCTCCGGGTTCCACTCATTGTAGTCGAGTCCGTTTACAATACCGCGCAGATCGTTTGCTCTTGCACACATCAGACCGTCGAGTCCTTCGCCATAGAACGGGGTCTGAATCTCCTGCGCGTATGTATTGCTGACGGTGGTGATCGCATCTGCGTAAACCAGACCGCCCTTCAAGTAGCTGGCATCGTGTTTGAACTCCAGCTTATCCGGTGTGAAGTAGTAGTCGGAAAGGCCGGTAATGCTCTGAATCGTCTTGCGGTCCCAGATGCCCTGGAATTTCAGGTTGTGGATCGTCATGACGGTTTTGATTCCCCGATAGAATTCATCTGCCTGGAAACGCTCGTGCAGGTAAACCGGAACGAGACCGGTCTGCCAGTCGTGGCAGTGGATGAGATCCGGGCGGAAGCCGATGGTCGGTAAAATGGAAAGCGCTGCTTTACTGAAGTAAGCAAATTTTTCCAGATCCCACGGCATGCCCGCATATGGAGTGCTTCCTCCGAAATGCTCCTCGTTGTCGATAAAGTAGAATTTGATGCCTTCATATTCCATCTCGAAAATGCCGACATACTGCTGTCTCCAGTTCAGATCCATGTAGAAGTTTGTCACATACTGCATCTGATTTCTAAACTGTTCTTTGATTCCTGCGTATTTTGGAATCACCACGCGCACATCAAAATACTCTTTCGGGAAGTATTTCGGCAGAGAACCTACTACATCCGCCAGACCGCCTGTTTTGATGAACGGTACACACTCTGAAGCCACGAACAAAATATTTTTCATGAAAAGAATCCTCCTGTAATTTCATGCTGATTATCGCATCTTTGTTTTTCTGTAATTCCTTCCTTTTTGTCACGATCCTATGAAACGCGAAAGGATAATCAACGTCCTGTCTGTATTATACCGTACTTTATCCAGAAAAAAAAGTCTAAACTTCTGTAATTTCTCCGTTTGTTCGGATTTTTTTGTTACTTTTTACTGATTTTTCAGTTCGAGACGTATTTTATCTGCAATTAATGCAATAAATTCAGAATTTGTCGGTTTACCCTTGCGGTTGTTCACGGTATAGCCGAACAGCTCGTCGATTGTATCCATTTTGCCGCGGCTCCAGGCCACTTCAATCGCATGGCGGATGGCACGCTCGACACGACTTGACGTTGTCTGGTGGCGTTTCGCGATGGTCGGATAGAGAATCTTGGTAATGGAATTGAGCATTTCCGTGTCCTCTACGGAAAGCAGAATCGCATCGCGCAGGTACTGGTATCCTTTGATATGGGCAGGAACGCCGATCTCGTGGATCATATTTGTCACATCGATTTCCAGACTGTTTTCCGGCGGACAGATCGGCTCTTTTCCGGGGTTTGTAAAATTTCTTGGATGGTATCTTCTTACTGCTGTCATTCCTTTTGTTGCTTTGATCCGGTTCAGAAGAGTTTCGTTGTCGAACGGTTTTAAGACGTAATAGTAAGCGCCGAGCCGGAACGCATCTTCGGTGATCCTCTCCTCTCCTACGGCGGAGACAACGATAAAGGCAGGTCTTTTTTTCAGATTTTTATCCTCATTGACTTTCTCCATTACAGTCAGACCATCCATCTTCGGCATGAAAATGTCAAGCAGTACGACGTCCGGTTCTTTGTCGCGGATGATACTGTAGATATCATTTCCGTTTCCGGTCTGCCCGATCAGTTCAAGCGTGTCATCCTGTTTTATGACGTTCCCAAGCATTTCCTGCATGCGTTCGTTATCATCCGCGATGGCAATGTTGATCTTTTCCATAAAGCTCTCCTTTGCAAAAACTCATAGTCTTTCCGGAATTTCACTGCATCCGTTTTCTTCTGAACTTTTTCCAATCACACAGACATTATAATTTTATTTTTTCGCATTTTCAATATATTTCCCGTAATTTTTTGAAAATTCGATCGACATTTTCCGTAAAAATTCGGAAGTTTGTAACAATTTCAACCAAATTAACGCATATTTTTTCAGTTCCGTTCAAGCATGTTTTCCGCAAAGACACCGTAGCCTTTTTCTGGATGGTTTACGAAAACATGGGTAATGGCGCCGATCAGCCTTCCGTTCTGGAGCACCGGCGAGCCGGAATTTCCCTGTACGATGCCGCCGGTTTTCTGTAGCAGCCGTTGATCGGTAATTTCGAGCACAAAATTTTTGTTCGTATTCTCGCTTCCAAGATCGATTTCTGTAATCTCCGCCTCATACTCTTCTACCGTATTGTCCACGCACATCCGCACGGTGGCCGGGCCCGTCTCGATCTCCTGCCGATAGGCAATTTCCGTCACGGTAAGCGGCAGTGCACTGCTTTTTTCCCTGTCCAGAACGCCGTGGATACCGTAGATGGTATTCTCCGCCACTGACCCGATACGGTTCTTTTCTTCGTAATGGATCACGCCCTGCAGTTCACCCGGTACACCCGCTTTTCCCGGGATCACAGACAGAATCTGTGTCAGATACAGTTCTCCGCCGTTCAATTGGAGCATTTTTCCGGTATCGATATCACTGATTCCATGGCCGAGCGCTGCAAAGGTTCCGTCCGGTTCCACGAAAGTCAGTGTTCCGATTCCCTGCATATTGTCGCGGACCCAGGCCCCGAGGCGGCAGGTGCCGTCCTGGCTTTTCTGCGGTGTCACCTGCACTTCGATCGTTTCCCCGTCCCGAAGCAGGGAAAGATACACCGGGGAACCGTTTGATACTTTTACTGCATCAATCAGATCCTGCTTGCTGCGGATGCTCTGTCCGTTTACTTTTGTGATATAGTCGCCTTCCCGAAGAATATTTTCTGACGGACGGCTGACGGTTCCGTCGGACGAACGGATTTCGGCTGTACGGATCACCATCACACCGTCGGTCTCCATATAGATACCGACCGGCGCTCCGCAGACGGCAACTTTCGGCCGTTCTTCCTGGATCACACGGATCTTTTTCAGCGGGATCCCGGCGGCGGAACATTCTACAACCGTTTCACCCGTTTCTCCGAATTCGGTTTTTTCTGCTTCCTTCGTATCTTCCGAAATCGTCAGAAGTGGATGTTTCGTGAGCGGCTGAAACGGGCTTTCGCTGTTCTCATCCACATACATCGTATCCGGCAGGGATTCGCGCATGGCATCGTAGCCAAGAAGAACGGCGAGGATCAGAAACAGCGCCGCCAGCGCAAGCAGGACTCTTCGGTATTTTTGTTTTCTCGTCATTTGCATTCCCATCCTTTCCGCCGCAGGGCAGAACTGCGGCATTTCTTTTGTTTTCGCGGCGGTCGTCAAGTTCTCGTGCAGGCACGGACTTTGACTCGCCGCCCGCGAAAAAGAGGGAAACCACGCTTTGTTTCGTGATTTCCCTCTTAGTATGCGGACTTCTCTTTATTTGAGTCTTGCAGATTTTTGTACCTGTGCCAATTCCTTCATCTCGCTGGCATTTGCCAGAACAGAATCCGTAATTTTCGCGCCGCCGAGCATTCTTGCCAGTTCTCTGACAGAATCTTCCTCGGATAATGGATGGATCGATGTGACGGTCTCGTTTTCTTCGACGTTTTTTTCGATTTCAAAATGAGAATCTGCCATCGCCGCGATCTGCGGCAGATGGGTGATGCAGATGACCTGATGGCGCTGCCCGATCTGTGCCATTTTTTCGGAAACCTTCTGCGCCGTCCTTCCGCTGATTCCGGTGTCGATTTCATCGAAAATCAGGGTTTCTGTCTCGTCGCGGTCGGCAAGAATCGTCTTGATTGCAAGCATGATTCGCGACAGTTCACCGCCGGAAACAACTTTCGCCAGCGGACGGATCGCTTCGCCCGGGTTTGTGGAGATTAAGAACTCCACAGCATCGGTTCCGTTTTCGGTGTAGCTTTTTGTCTTTTCAAATGAAATTTCAAATGCGACATGCAGGAAATTCAGGTCGCGCAGACCTTCGATAATCTGTGTTTCGAGCCGTTTTGCATAGTTTCTGCGGATTTTGGACAGATTATGTGCGGCCGCATCCAGTTTCTGCTCCGTTTTCTGTAACTGCTCCTGCAGTGCGGCGCGGCAGCTCTCAAAATTTTCCAGTTTTTCCAGTTTTTTCTGCTGTTCTTCGCGGTATGCGGCGATCTCTTCCATCGTCTTTCCATACTTTGCTTTCAGGCGGTTGATCTCATCGAGCCGTTTTTCCGTCTCGTAATACTCTTCTTCGGAAAAGGTCAGTTCGGAAAGATATGCGGAAATTTCGCGGTTGAAATCATTCAGCAGTCCGTCAATATCGGAAAGGGTCTGCGACGGACCGGAAAGTGCATCGTCGTACACTGCGGCCTGCTGCAGCTCCCGGATTGCGCGGCCGACCTGCTCCCCGGCGCTGTTCTCTGCACCGTAGCCGGTGATCGCATATACCGTCTGCAGAGATTCCGCGATCTTTTTCGCATGGCCCATTTTCCGGTACGCAGTTTCCAACGCTTCGTCCTCGCCCTCTTTTAGCTCTGCCTGATCAATCTCGTTGATTTCAAACGTAAGAAATGCTGCCTCCCGCTTTCTTGCCTCCTCGTCGAGTTCGTACGCCGAGAGCTCCTTTCGGACATTCTTCCACTCCTGGTACAGCGCCCGGACCTCTCCTTTTGCCGTGGCCGCCTCGGTTCCCGCAAACGCGTCAAGAATCGCGATCTGCCGGTCCGGATAGAGCAGCGACTGGTGCTCATGCTGGCCGTGGATGTCGAGCAGCAGGGACGCAAGAGCTTTTACCTGTGAGATATTGCATGCCTCGCCGTTGATGCGGCAGACGCTGCGGGATCCGGTGATCTTTCTGGAAATAATCACCTGACCCTCCTCCGCCTCGAGATCCATCTCTTTTAACAGCTCCAGCACATGCGGATTTTCGGTTTCAAAGACCAGTTCCACCAGCGCGCTTGTCTCTCCCGTCCGGATCATCTCGCGGGATATCTTCTTTCCAAGCGCCGCGTTGATCGAACCGATCAGGATGGATTTTCCGGCTCCGGTTTCTCCGGTCAGTATATTCAGGCCCGGACCGAACTCCACTTCCGCTTCGTCGATCAGGGCCAGATTTTTTACGTGTAAGTTTGTGAGCATTCTTTTCCTCCGGTGTCACACCTGCTGTCATCTTTTTTCTCTTTTTGCAGAGACGGGCGTTTTTTAGAACTCCTCGCCCGTCTCCTCCATGCCGTCCACCATCCGTTTCAGGCGTTCTGCTGCCACAAGCGCCGCGTCGTCATCTCTTGCCACGCAGAAAATCGTATCGTCTCCGCCGATGCAGCCGACGATCTCGCTCCAGTTCATCTCATCGAAAGCCGCTGCTGCCGCCATTGCCATGCCGGATACGGTTTTGATGACCAGAATATTTTTGGCAAGATCAACAGAAATAAACGCATCTTTCAGAACGCGCGCATAGCGGCTTCCCACCTCAGACGGTGCATTCTGCAAAACAGCATAACGGCTTCCGCCGTTCTCTTTTGGTACTTTTGTGAGCTTCAGCTGGCGGATATCCCTCGAAATCGTCGCCTGCGTTACGGCAAAGCCGCTCTCCTCCAGCTTCTTTGCCAGCTCCTCCTGTGTTTCAATGTCATATTGGTTAATTAATTTGATAATCTGTGCATGTCTCGCGATTTTCATTTCAAGCATCCTTCCCCAGTAACTATATCTTAAATGTTTGCCATTTTCTTTCTTAATGTCTCCAGAAAACTGATGTTGCTGATCTTCACAATCAGAGTATCCCGTCTGGCCTTTTTGATCACGATCCGGTCGCCGGTTTTCATCGGAACGCGGGTGTCGCCGTCAAAATATGCCATGCCCTGTTCAATGCCGCCGTCTCTCGAAGGCCCGAGCTCCACCTCGATCACATCCTCTGCCGGAAAGACAATGCTTCTCGTATTCAGGGTGTGCGGGGCAAGCGGTGTCATCAGCATCAGGCTGGCTGACGGTGAGATGATCGGGCCGCCCGCGGAGAGGCTGTAGCCGGTCGAACCGGTCGGCGTTGCGATGATGATGCCATCGGCGCTGTAGGAATTTAAAAACTCCCCGTTGACGTAATTGTCGAACCGGACGACACGCAGGTTTCCCTCACGGGTGATCGTAATGTCGTTGAGTGCCGCGTCCTCCGCAATCAGCTTTCCGTCCCGGTAAATCGATCCGCAGAGCATCATGCGGTGCTCAATCGTATACTCATCTGCCATCAGATGATCCAGCGCCGGATAAAGCGTGTCACGGTCGATTTCCGCAAGATAGCCGAGCGTTCCCAGATTGATGCCGAGCAGTGGAATCTGTAAATCCACCACGTCGCCTGCTGCCTGCAGAAGCGTGCCGTCACCACCGAGCACCAGAATGCCGTCGATATCTGACGGAACCTTCGCCGGATCCGTATAATGGTATTTTTCCCCTTTTTCGCTGTTATCGCAGAGAAGACACGTTTTTCCGCGCTCCTCCAGATATTGCCTGATCTGGTCTGTCACGGTAAGGTCCGGGTCTTTTGCTCTGTTTGTGATCAGGTAAAATCGCTCCATATCATGCTCCTTAACCCTTTTATTTATCCAGTGTATCGTGTGCGCTCTTTACAACGGCGTCTACATCGACATTGGTCTCTTCCTCTGTCACGCCGTCCGGCAGCCGGACAAGGTGAACGAGATACTCGATATTTCCCTCCGGTCCTTTGATCGGAGAAAATTCCAGATGGCGCACGCCGAAGGAAATGCTTTTCGCATAGGAAATGACCATCTCAATGACTTCTTTGTGTACAGCCGGATCACGGACAACACCTTTTTTGCCGACTTTTTCGCGTCCTGCCTCAAACTGCGGCTTGATCAGAGCTGCAATTTCGCCGTTCTCTTCCATCAGATTTCGGACCGGAAGCAGCACCTTGGTCAGGGAGATAAACGATACGTCGATCGATACGAAGGACGGTCTCTCCTCGATATCCTCCGTCACGACGTAACGGATGTTCGTGCGCTCCATACAGACAACGCGCGGATCGTTCCGCAGCTTCCAGTCGAGCTGGCCGTGGCCGACATCCACGGAATATACCTTGACGGCGCCGTTCTGCAGCATACAGTCAGTAAAGCCGCCGGTGGATGCTCCGACATCCATGCAGACCTTTCCATCCAGGGTAAGGTTAAAGTTTTTCATTGCTTTCTCTAATTTTAAGCCGCCGCGGCTCACATACGGCAGTGGTTTTCCTTTTAAGACAATCTCCACTTCTTCCGGGAACATGGAACCGGCTTTGTCCTCCCGCTCATTGTCCACCAGAACTTCTCCTGCCATAATCATGGCTTTCGCTTTTTCCCGCGATGTGGCAAGGCCCCGTTCTACCAGTAATACATCTAATCGTTTTTTCATCTTTCTTCCTGCCCCCGTTTTCTGTAGTATTCCTCAATTCTGCCGCAGATATCTTCCGGCGTAAAGCCGACCTGTTTCATCTGGTATGATACACTTCCGTGCGGAATAAAGCGGTCCGGCAGTGCAATAATCTCCACGCCGAACGGAAGGTCTTCTTCCTCGGCAAAAGCAAGGACGCGCTCTCCAAAGCCGCCGTCTTTTACATTTTCCTCGAGTGTTACGACAAGCTCATACGTATCGGCAAAGCTTCGAAGAAGTTCTTCATCGATTGGTTTGACGAACCGCGCATTCACAAGCGCCGCATCCATATCCATCCGCTCTTTTAACTGTTTCTGCACTTCTTCTGCCATTTTTACCATACTGCCGACGGCAAGAAGTGCAACACGGCTTCCCTCATGGATCACTTCTGATTTTCCGAGGCAGATGGGCGCACGGAACTCTTTTAATCCCGTATACGTTTCCCCTCTCGGGTAGCGCACCGCGATCGGGCCGTCGTAATCAACCGCAAATTTGATCATATCCGAAAGCTCCCAGAGGTTCTTCGGTGCAAGAATTGTCATATTCGGCATCGAACCCAGATAGGAAAGGTCGAAAATGCCGTGGTGTGTCTCCCCGTCGTAGCCCACAAGACCGGCGCGGTCAATCGCAAAGACGACATGGAGATTCTGCATACAGACGTCATGCATGATCTGATCGTACGCCCGCTGCAGGAATGAAGAATAAATCGCAACGACAGGCGTAATGCCGCCGAGTGACAGTGCCGCTGCAAATGTCACCGCGTGCTCTTCTGCGATTCCCACATCGAAACAGCGGTCCGGGAACATGTTGGAGAAGCGTTTCAGTCCGACACCGGTCATCATCGCCGCCGTGACTGCCGCAACATCCTTTCTTCGATCTCCCATTTTCCGCATGACCGTGGAAAAGACATCCGTGTACGTCGGATTGGATTTTCCAACCGGCAATCCTGTTTTCACATCGAACGGACCCGCACCGTGGAATCTTGCCGGGTGGCGCATCGCCGGCTCATAGCCGCGGCCCTTCTGTGTCAGGACATGCACCAGAATCGGTCCTTCAAACCGTTTTGCTTCCTGGAAGGTCTTGATCAGCTGCGGAATGTTGTGGCCGTCCACAGGACCTAAATACGTAAGTCCCATATCCTCAAACAGCATGCCCGGAATGATGATCTGTTTGATGCTGCTTTTCGTCTTCCGCATCGCATCCACCATGCCAGGTCCGATGCCCGGAATGCGGTTCAATGCCTTTGTGACGTCCATCTTGAAATCCGTGTACGCCGATGCCGTCCGAAGGCCGGACAGGTACGATGACATACCGCCGACATTCTCGGTGATCGACATTTCGTTGTCATTTAAAACGATAATAAAATTCGATTTCAGGCTGGCCGCATTGTTCAGCGCCTCGTACGCCATGCCGCCGGTCAGCGCACCATCTCCGATGATCGAAACAACGGAATAATTTTCTTTTTTCAGTTCCCGTGCACGCACATAGCCGACGCCTGCGGAAATCGAGGTCGAGCTGTGGCCGGTGTCGAATACATCGCAGTCACTCTCGCTCCGCTTCGGGAATCCGCTGATGCCGCCTTCCCGGCGCAGCGTTTCAAACCCGTCTTTCCGCCCGGTCAGAATCTTGTGCGTGTAGGACTGGTGTCCCACATCCCAGATCAGCTTGTCTTTTGGAAGATCGAAGACGCGGTGCATCGCAATCGTCAGTTCCACGACACCAAGATTGGACGCCAGATGGCCGCCGGTTTTACTCAAAGACTCGATAATAAATTCCCGGATTTCCTCTGCAAGCGCCGGAAGCTGGTCCGCCGGAATCTTCTTAATATCGTTTGGTTTCTGTATTTTTTCTAACATGAAATCATCCCTTACTTTTTTCTGGAAGTCAGAGATTCAAACAGCTCTTCCAGAAATATTTTATCTCCCGGACAGGACAGATTTTTCAGTTCGTCTACGGCCTCTTTCGTAAGCCGTTTTACCTCCTGCTCCGCCCCGTCTGTGCCAAACATCGTCACATACGTTGTTTTTTCATTCTTTTCATCACTGAAAACCGGCTTTCCAAGCTCCTCCATCGTGGATGTGACATCCAGGATGTCGTCCCGGATCTGGAACGCGATTCCGACTTTGGAGGCAATCCGGCAGAGCGCGTCAAGATCATCGTCGTTTGCTCCTGCAAGTGCCGCACCTGCCATCATGGCAGCCTCTAAAAGCGCCGAAGTCTTGTTCTCGTAAATGTAGTCCAGCATCTCACGGTCGATGGCGAAATGGCCGGCTTTTTCATTCATCACGTCAACACTCTGACCGCCCAACATGCCGGAAATTCCGGTTTTCTGACAGAGAATACCAAAAGCCCGCACTACGCGGTCGGTGTGCTCCTCCAGTGGAAAGGCTTTCCAGGCTGTCTCGTATGCATAGTTTAAAAGGGCGTCTCCTGCCAGCACGCCGACGGCCTCCCCGAAGACGACATGGGTCGTTTTTCTGCCGCGGCGGTAATCATCGTTGTCGATCGCAGGGAGATCATCGTGGATCAGGGAATGGGTGTGAATCATCTCCATGGCTGCCATAAATGGTTTTACAGCCTCCCCGGTTCCGCCGAACAGACGGAAACTCTCCTGCAAAAGCAGCGGACGAAGCCTCTTTCCGCCCGCTGTCATACTGTAATTCATGGCTTTTGCCAGTTCCTTTGCAAAGCCTTCCTCTTTCGGCAGGTAAGCGGCAATGATACTTTCCGCTTCCCGCGTTTTTTCTTCGAGTACCGCTTTAAAATTCTCTGAATGTTCCATCCTCATTCATCTGGAGCATTTTTTTCTCGACGCGGTCAATTTTCTGACTGCATTCGTTCAAAAGCTCCATTCCCTCCTTGTATAAACGAAAGGAGTCTTCCAGGCTGACATCGCTGCTCTCCAGCGTTTCGAGCATCTGATCCAGTTTTCCAAATGCTGCTTCCAGTGTCTCACCGGAAGGGGTTCCTTCTTCTTTTCTCTCTTCTGCTTCCATATTTCCCATGTTTTCTCGATTCTCTGCTTTTTCACGATTGTTCCATCCAGGATACGGCCGATGTCTTCTCTGCGCGCGCTGTGATCTTTCCGTCTGATACACAGATTTCGAGCAGATCACCTTCTTTGACATCCTGCACCGAAGTGATGGCTTTTCCTTCTTTTTCCACGTAGGAATAGCCCTGGTTCAGCTTGTCCAGCGGGGACAGACCCTTCATCGCCTGAATGTAAAGGGCAAGGCGGTGGCGCGCTTCTTTGAGCTTTTCTTCCATCGCATCTGTATACCGACGCTCCAGCTCGGCGTGGCGTGCTCTCTGGTCACGGATCTTATTTTCCGGTCCGAGATACTTCCACTTTGTCTCGTACTGCAGAAGGCGGCTTCTCGCTCTCTGCGTCTGGTTTGCCATCGCATGGTTCATGCGGCTTTTATAATTTTCCAGTGTGTTGAGTACCGCGCGGACATCAGCGACCGCCAGCTCCGCCGCTGCGGACGGGGTCGGGGCGCGCAGATCTGCCACGAAATCGATGATCGTTGTGTCGGTCTCATGGCCGACGGCGGAGATCACCGGGGTATGGCAGGAAAAAACGGCACGCGCTACTTTTTCCTCATTGAACGCCCAAAGATCCTCGATCGAACCACCTCCGCGGCCCACGATCAGCACATCCAGATTCAGTGCGTCCAGACGGCGGATGCCCTCCACGATGCTGTCCGCCGCTCCCTCTCCCTGCACCAGGGCCGGGTAGAGGATGATCTGGACAAAGGGATTCCGGCGGAGTGCAATGTTTTTGATATCCTGCACAGCAGCTCCCGTCGGTGCTGTGACAACACCGATTTTCTTTACATACGCAGGAATCGGCTGTTTGTACTCCGGGGCAAACATGCCCATCTCTTCCAGTTCTGCTTTTAGGGCCAGATACTTTTCGTATAAAAGGCCGGCGCCCTCTTTTGTGATCTCTTTTGCATAGATCTGATACTTTCCGTCCCGCTCATAGACGCTGATGCTGCCGCCGACAATCACATTATCGCCGTCCCGCATCGGGAAGGCAAGGCCGCGCCGCGAACCGGCGAACATGACACAGGAAATGGTTCCTTCCGCATCTTTTAAGGAAAAATAGATGTGGCCGGACGGATGGTATTTACAGTTGCTTACTTCTCCGCTGACGTAAATCCGGCGGAGCATATAGTCCTGGTCAAAGATGTTTTTGATGTATGAATTGACCTGGCCTACGGTGTAAACATTCTGATTTTTATTTCTCATCTTCTTCTCTTGCCAGTTTTCCAAGAATACCGTTGATAAAGGACGGAGACTGGTCTCTGCCGAAGCGTTTTGCCAGCTCAACGGCCTCGTTGATGGCTACACCGACCGGAACGTCCTCGTCGAATTTCATCTCGTAAACGGCAAGACGTAGGATCGCCAGGTCTACTTTTCCCATACGGGTCGTTTTCCAGCCCTCGGAAGTACGGTTCAGCATCTCGTCGATTTCCGGGATGTGCTCGGTCACATGATGGTATTTCTCTTCCATATAGGTCTGATCTTTTTCGCTTACGGTTACTTCTTCATCCTCGTCGTTGTCGTCAGAGTACGTAAAGTAAAGAGACATCTGCTGCGGCATCTCCTCTTTCTCCTGGAACTCTGCGGTATAGAGAAGTTTAAAAATATTTTCGCGAAGTTTGCTTCTGTTCATTGTCTGTTTTAATTCCTTCCTGTATAGTTAATTAACTATTTTTCTTCCATTTCATCTGGCTCTGAATAGTTAACAAGAACCGCGGGGTTGTAAGGGGTCGCCTTATTCCCTCGCGGTTCGTTGTTTTTTATTTCGTCTGTTCCATATTCACGCCTGCAATGGCTACATTGACATCGGAAACTTCCAGGCCTGTCATATTCTCGATCGCTGTTTTTACTTTTTCCTGTACGTTTTTGCAGGTTGCCGGAATCTCGTATCCATATTTGAGATTGAGGGCAAGATCCACGCAGACAACGCCGTCGAGTACATCAACTTTGACACCCTTGGAAAGATTTTTCATGCCAAGCTTGCTGACTAATTCGTTGGTAATATTTCCGGCCATGGAGGCTACCCCGTCCACTTCCGTTGCCGCAAGTCCTGCGATAATAGCTACCACCTCGTCTGCAATCTGCACGGTTCCGATTCCTTCGTCATCATATATCGTATAAGTGTTTCTTTTCTGAATTTTTGCCTCTGCCATCTTAAAGAACCTCCTCCTTGGCTGACTTTCCTTTATTATACCAAAAGTTTTCCGAAAATAAAAGTTTTTTTTATTCTTCTTCCTGTGCCGCGCACCACTCGCGTGCTGCCGGCGTGTTGGCAAGGCCGCCCTGGCCGGTTTCGCGCAGACTCGGATGCATCTGGTCGCCGACTTCCCGCATCGCATCGATCACCTGATCCGGCGGAATGCGGCTTATGATTCCCGCAAGTGCCATGTCCGCCGCAGAAAGTGCATTCACGGAACCGATCACATTCCGCTTGACGCACGGGACCTCGACAAGACCGCCGACCGGGTCACACACGAGACCGAGCAGGTTCTTTAATGCCATCGCTGCCGCATGCGTGATCTGGGACGGAGTGCCGCCGCCAAGTGCGGTCAGTGCGCCTGCCGCCATCGCGCTTGCTGTTCCGATTTCGGCCTGGCAGCCGCCGGAAGCGCCCGCAATGTAGGCCCGCGCCGCAACGACCTGGCCGATACCGGCTGCCGTGTAGAGCGCACGCACGATCTGCTCATCCGCTGTCCCCTTCTCTTTCTGGTAATTCACGAGCACAGCCGGAAGCACACCGCACGCTCCTGCGGTCGGTGCTGCAACGATCCGCTTCATGCAGGCGTTTGACTCACCCATCGCAAGTGCAGATGCCATAACTTTTCCGACAAACGGTCCGCAGAGCGTGTTCCCGCTCTCGACATACGCACGCATCGTCTTTCCGGCGCCGCCCACAAGACCGCTTCTCGACTGCAGCGAACCGTCGTAATTCCGTTCAGCGCCTTTCATGGCTTCCCACATGCCGCGCATCGTCTCAATGGACTCTTCGCGGCTTACATTTCTCTCATTCATATCGTCCAGAAGGATAACTTCATCAAACGGCAGGTCTTTTTCCTGGCACTCCCGGACAATTTCTTCCAGTGAATTATAAAACATCGTCCTCTTCTCCTTCCGTTACGTTGATGTATGTTACCTTTACAATGCCCTCACGATGCTCCAGCCATTCCAGCGACTCTTTGGGAAGCGGCTGATCCATCTCCACGACCATGACGGCCGATCCGCCTCTCTTGTCGCGGTAGAGGGACATATTCGCAATGTTGACTGACTTATGTGCCAGCATCGACGTAACCTCGGCTACGTGGCCCGGCTGGTCCAGATTGTGGACGATCAGGGTCGGAATCTCGCAGCTGCAGTTGACATCCAGCCCGTCGAGGCGGTTGATCATGATACGGCCGCCGCCAAGGGAGCACGCCTGCACCTCGAGCGTCCGGCCGCTCTTTCCCTTTACTTCCAGAACGACGCTGTTCGGATGGGCACTCGTCAGATTGGCGATGCCGAATGAATAGGAAAGACCCATCTTCCGGGCAATTTCAAAGCTGTCCGGAATCCGCTCGTCATCCGGCCGCATGCCGAGAAGACCCGCGACGAGACCGCGGTCCGTTCCATGACCCTTTCCCGTTGCGGCAAAGGAACCGTACATCAGTATTTTTGCTTCCACCGGCTGTTCCCCGAGAAGTTTCTGCGTCATCCATCCAATCCGCACTGCCCCCGCTGTGTGCGAACTCGACGGACCGACCATCACAGGGCCCAGAATATCGAATAAGTTCATTCCTTCTCCTTTTTAAGCGGCATCCCGCTCTTTTGTTCTTAGTTTTTGCTGAATTCGGTCAGCACAAGGTCTTTGTTTCGATCCTGTACCATGCCGACACTCCACGGATTGACAAAGAGAAGCAGCGGATTTCCCTTGAGGTCCATGACCTTCTTCATATCGGATGTACCCTGAATACGGTCCAGGTTGATCTCCTCTTTGTTTGCGATCCAGCGGATGTGCTCATACGGCAGGTTCTCCAGACGGATATCCACGTTGTACTCGTTCTCCAGACGGTATTTTAAAACGTCAAACTGCAGGACGCCGACAACGCCGACGATGATCTCCTCCATGCCGCCTTTGTACTCCTGGAAAATCTGGATCGCACCTTCCTGTGCAATCTGGGAAATTCCCTTGACGAACTGTTTTCTCTTCATCGTATCGAGCTGGCGCACTCTTGCAAAATGCTCCGGCGCGAAGGTCGGAATTCCCTCGTATGCGAATTTTTTGCCCGGCATACAGATCGTATCTCCGATAGAGAAGATGCCCGGGTCAAATACACCGATGATATCGCCGGCGTATGCTTCATCAACAATATGACGGTCACTCGCCATCATCTGCTGCGGCTGGGAAAGACGCATTTTCTTTCCTCCCTGCACATGGAAGACTTCCATTCCGGCGTCGAATTTGCCGGAGCAGATGCGCATGAATGCGATACGGTCACGGTGTGCTTTGTTCATGTTTGCCTGGATTTTAAAGACAAACGCAGAGAAATCCTCTTTGACCGGATCGATCACGCCGCAGTCTGCCGTACGCGGAAGCGGCGGCATCGTCATCGTGAGGAAGTGCTGCAGAAAAGTCTCCACACCAAAGTTGGTGAGCGCAGATCCGAAGAATACCGGGGAGAGCTCTCCCTTGCTGACAAGCTCCTGGTCAAACTCTGCACTTGCGCCGTCGAGCAGCTCGATCTCATCCATAAGCTGTTCTTTCTGGTCCTCATCGACCACATCGAGAAGATGCGGATCGTCGATATCAATTTCTTCCTCGATACCTTCCTTCGTTCCCTTCATTGTATCGGAGAAGGTAAGGACTTTCTTTTTGTCACGGTCGTAAACACCGCGGAATTTCTTTCCGGAACCGATCGGCCAGTTGATCGGGCAGGTTGCAATGCCGAGCTCTTTTTCGATCTCGTCGAGCAGCTCGAAGGTATCGTTCGCATCGCGGTCCATCTTGTTGATGAAGGTAAAGATCGGGATGTGGCGCATGACACAGACTTTAAACAGCTTTCTGGTCTGTGCCTCGACACCCTTTGAGGCATCGATCACCATAACGGCGGAATCGGCTGCCATCAGGGTACGGTACGTATCCTCCGAGAAGTCCTGGTGTCCCGGGGTATCCAGAATGTTGATGCAGTAGCCGTCGTAATTGAACTGCAGAACGGAAGAGGTAACGGAAATACCACGCTCTTTCTCGATCTCCATCCAGTCGGATACGGCATGGCGCGCAGTCGCTTTTCCTTTTACGGAACCGGCGAGATTGATCGCTCCTCCGTACAGCAGGAATTTCTCAGTCAGTGTGGTTTTACCGGCATCCGGGTGGGAAATGATGGCAAAGGTACGCCGTCTTTCAATTTCTTTTGTATAATCAGGCACAGTTTTATCTCCTTTGGAATATAAAATCTTATTTACTATGTTTTCCATGTTTATGCTTTTTAGACATACTAATTTATTCTATTATATGCCACCATTCCTGTCAATCGTTATCTTGACAGTTCATTCATAATCGAAGCATAAATCTTCTGACTCCGGTTTTCCCAGTTGCTGCAGATCTTTTTGGCCGCCTCCTCGGACGGAACCGTCACGACAATCTCAAAAATAGTCGTCTTCCGCTCTCTTGCCTGACAGCGGACCTCGTAGTCATCTCCCGCGGTCTTGTAGTAATCGGCCACAACGGACGCTTTTTTTCGCAGTTCATAGGAGTGCTCCTTCATATAGCGGTCGATTTCCTCCCGGATTTCCGGAGAGATCTCGTTTTCGAAGAAGGAAAGCGTCTTGCTGCCCTCCTCAGTCATGTGGTAGTACGAGGTGTTGCGCACCTTCTCGATCTCGATCAGCTTTGTATCCTGCAGCTCGCTTAACGCCTCCTGGAGATGAAAGTAGTTCGTGTACTCTTTTTCCAGGATAAAATCCGAAATCTGTGTATTTGACAGCGGAAAATTCACATTCTGCAGCATGTAGAGAATAATCAGTTTGTATAACGTAAAGGATGATTCAATCACGGTGTGTTTCCTCCTTTTTCTTCGTCCAGAAGCTGTCCCTGATACGCATGTTCTTCTTTCATGCGATGATGCAGCTCATTTAAGACGGCGCGTTTTGCCTGGCTCCATGTTGGTGCAATCAGAAGATCCCCGGGGCCGTCTCCCGTCACACGGTGGATCACAAGATCGGGACGGAGGCGCCGCAGACAGTCGGTGACAAGGGTAAGATACGCCTCCTGCTCCAGCACCTCAAATTTTCCGGCCGCGTAGTCCGCCGCAAGATCCGTGTTTTTCAGCACATGAAGCAGCTGAAGCTTGATGCCGGAAATGGAAAGTCCATTCAGGTAATCCATTGTTGCAAAGACTTCTTCCTGTCCCTCCCCCGGCAGACCGAGGATCGTGTGGACAATCACGGGAATCCCCCGCCTGTGCAGCTCGTTTACTGCCTGTTCAAAACAGGAAAGCGGATAGCCCCTTCGGATATACTGTGCCGTTTTTTCATGCATCGTCTGCAGTCCCAGCTCCAACCAGACCGGTTTGATCCGGTTCAGCTCTTCTAACAGAGAAAGAACCTCTTCCCCTAAGCAGTCCGGTCTCGTTCCGATCGAAAGGACCACGACCTCCTCGTCCGAAATTGCCTCCCGGAAAATTTTTTCCAGATATTCCACCGGCGCGTACGTGTTCGTATACGCCTGGAAATAGGCGATGAACTTATGCACCGGCCGCTTTTGCTGCAGGAGGGATTTCTGCTCCCGGATCTGTTCCGGGATGGATTTGTTTCTGTCCCCGGCAAAATCACCGGAGCCGCCCGCACTGCAGAAAATGCAGCCCCGGTCACCGCAGGTGCCGTCCCGGTTCGGACACGTCATCCCGCCGTCGAGCGAGAGCTTGTACACTTTTTCCCCGAACGTCTTTTTCAGATAGGCGTCCAGCGAATAATACGGCTTTCCAAGCCAGTCTGTCATGATTTCTTCCCCTTTTATTCGATGTCTTTTCCAATTTTTTTGAAGTTTTCCCGGATCTTCTGCTCATAGCCGTTCGTTCCAAGATGAAGGAAACGGCTTCCTAAGATCTCGTCCGGCAGATACTGCTGCTCGACGTAGTGATTCGGGTAATCATGTGCATACTGATAGCCTTGACCGTGGCCGAGTTTGGCAGAACCTTTGTAATGGGCGTCCTGCAGATGCGGCGGAACCGACGTCCGCACACTTCCGACCGTCTTCATCGCCGCAAAGACTGCCTCGCACGAAGAATTACTCTTCGGTGCACAGGCAACATACGTGGCTGCCTCCGCCAGAATAATCTGCGCCTCCGGCATGCCGACGCGTTCCACGGCAAGGGACGCGGAAACTGCTACATTTAAGGCATTCGGATCGGCAAGGCCGACATCCTCCGCCGCGCAGATCATGATGCGGCGGGCGATAAACTTGATATCCTCCCCGGCATACAGCATTTTGGCCAGATAAAAGACCGCCGCATCCGGGTCAGAACCACGCATGCTCTTGATAAATGCAGAGATCGTATCGTAATGCTGATCGCCCGTCTTGTCGTACCGCACGACGCGCTTCTGGATGCACTCCGATGCCGTTTCGAGATCGATATGGATTTTTCCGTCCGCCTGACGTTCCGTCGAGAGGACGCCCAGCTCGATTGCATTTAAGGCCGCTCTCGCGTCACCGCCTGCGATGTCGGCGAGGAACTCTTTTGCATCCGCATCGAGCACAACGTTGTACGTCCCGAGCCCCTTTACCGGGTCCGTCACCGCGCGCTCCAGCAGTTTTTCGATGTCCTCTTTTTCGAGCGGCTTTAATTCAAAGATAATGGAACGCGAAATCAGCGCCCCGTTGACCTCGAAATACGGGTTTTCCGTCGTCGCGCCAATCAGAACGAGTGTGCCGTCCTCCACAAACGGAAGCAGATAATCCTGTTGTCCCTTGTTGAAGCGGTGGATCTCGTCGACAAAAAGAATCGTCTTTTTGCCGTACATGCCGATCCGCTGCTGCGCTTCTTTTACGACTTCTTCCATATCCTTTTTGCCGGCTGTCGTGGCATTCAGCTGGGTAAACTCTGCGCTTGTCGTGTTGGCGATGACGCGGGCAAGCGTCGTTTTTCCCGTTCCCGGAGGGCCGTAGAAAATGACGGAGCCGAGTTTATCCGCCTTGATCGCACGGTACAACAGCTTTCCAGGGCCGATGATGTGCTCCTGTCCAACCACCTCGTCCAGCGTTGTCGGGCGCATGCGCGATGCGAGGGGGGACTCTTTTTCCATTGTGGTTTCTTTCATATAATCAAACAAATCCATGTATTTTTCACCCCATTTTTCTTCCTGCCTTTTATCTTATCACATTTTGGCGGGTATCCTCAACCCCTTAATCTCGGATTCTCCGCAACTATGTTCGATGGAATCCGCGGAAGCTATTCTTCAATCAGCTCACGCACCGTCACAAACGTGTATCCCTCTTCTTTTAATTCTTTTAAGATCCGCCGCAGCGCTTCCACCGTCGCGCGGTAGCCGTCATGCATGAGAATAATGCTGCCATCCTTCACATTCGGAAGCACCGCGCTGCAGATCGACGCGGTGTTCTGGCTCTCCCAGTCGCGGGAATCCACATCCCAGAGTACCGGGATCATCGTCACTGCAAGGTCCAGCCCCTCTCTCCATTCCCCGAACGGCGGACGGATATAGACGGGATATTCCCCTGTGATCTCGTAGATTGCATTGCTTGTTTTCACGACCTCCTCCCTCGCTTCCTCTTCTGATACTTTCGTAAGCTGAACATGATGAAACGTATGATTTCCGATCAGATGGCCTTCCGCATGCATCCGGCGGACGATTTCTTCGTTTCCGGCAAGACACTGCCCCTGCAGAAAAAACGTTGCCGGAATTTCATTTTCTTTTAAAATTTCAAGCACCTCCGGCGTATAGCACGCATTCGGCCCGTCATCAAATGTCAGCGCCGCACGGCGGGGCACACTTTTTTCTGCTTCCGCCGCTGTCTCTTTCGCGCCTTCTCTTTCACACCGTGCCAGCTCTGCAAACAGAATAGCCGCCATTATCACAGCCAGAAGCGGCAGAGGAACGTGCCGCACTTTTCGGAATCTCCGCATGGTCTGCCCTTCGCACTTTCTTCTGCATTCCCTGTATTATATGAAAAACAGGAGAAAAGATGCCGCACCCGGCGGTTCTTTTCTCCTGTTTTTGTTCTTTATGTATCCTGCACCTGAAGAATATACGTACCGGACGCAGTATCCTGGTAAACGATATCTCCGATGGACTGCAGCAGCGATTCGTTCAGTGCATCGCCGTATTTCTCCTTTTCTTTGCTTCCCACAAAAATGTAGGTCACATGATACTGCTCCAGCAGGCGCAGCACTTCATTCGTATCGGTCGAGGTGTACATCTGTTTCACGTCCTCGGCGCGGACATTTAAGTCTGCGGGATCCCCTCTCCAGAGCCATTCATGGACATACCATCCAAGCACGGTCGGAAGGCCGGTCATTGCGGAAACACGCTCGTAATCGCTGTAGCTGTCGCCGTTCGCCTCAAGCACAACCGGCTGTCCTTCTATTGTTTCATCCAGCCAGCGGATGGCACCTGCGTCCTCGGAAAAGACATTTTCCAGATATGCTGTCGCATCGAGTCCGCGGTACTCGGACAGATCGAAAACATTTCCGAACCAGGAGTACACGCTCGTTCCAAAATAGCCGAACGTCCATAAAAGCAGTACCAGCCCGATTCCGCCGAACACCTGCAGAATCCGCTCTTTTTTCCAGAGCAGGAACCGCGTGATGATGTAGCTCATGCAGATACCGAACAGGATAAATGCCTGATAGGTCAGCTTGAACATCGTGTTGGAGCGCGCATACGATTCTTCGTAGATATCGCGCACATAGACGAGCTCCGGAATGATGATAAGGCCGATGGCACAGAGGCCTAAAATACCGATCACCATATCGCTCACCGCAATCTCTCTCCAGAAATTACAGAAGGCAGAAACTTTTTTTGGCTTTTCTGCCGTTTCTTTTTCGCCCGGCTCCGGTTTTTTCTCTCCCAGAATCAGGGCAACGGCCTGCTCTTCCACCTCTTCCTGCGTCTTTCCATCGGCAAGTACAATCTGTCCCTGCCGCTCCATGCCCGGAAGATGACGGTTTTTCCGCCATGCTAGCAGAACGGCTGCGATAAACAACACAACGAGCACCGTCGGAAGGCCCCAGAGAATCGCCAGCTGATACAGCATCGAATGGTGCTTGGCAATGCCGACACCGGAAACCATCGTCTCAAACTTCATTGTAAACGGAAGGGCGACAATCGTTCCAATTGCAAAAACTTCTGCAGCCTGCAGGAGAACCGTTCCGATCGTCTCTTTCGCCCGCGCATGATACCGGTACAGCGCACCGTACAGAGAGAAGCCTGCAATCACGACGAAATAGATAACAAAATCCCAGTAGTTGGACCAGTGGAACACACCGATCAGAAAGCCCGCCGCGATGATCTGCGGCTGAAGCAGAACGTCTTTTAACGACCATTTCCACTCTTTTTCCGGATCACGGCAGGTATTTTTCACGTAGGAATATAAAAGGCCCAGCACCAGCAGGACGAACATGACATTCACCACATGGGCATGCAGGTCGCCGAGCACAAAGGAATACGATGGAAACTCATGAATCGTGCGGTCATTTTCCACAAGCGGGTCATACCCGATATAGCGGGTCGAACTCGGGAACCAGTAAGCCGATTCGTTCAGTCCCAGCCACTGGCGGATGCAGCCGTAAATCACATAGTGCATATTTCCGGCAAGGGAAACGGCGCCTCCCGAAAGAAGACCGCCAATCACCGGTGCAATCTGGCTTTTATTGCCGCCCTCTTTCCGGATGCGGTGGCACGCACGCGACTCTGCCAGATGGTAGGTGATCGAAAACGGCAGAACAAACGCGAACGATGCCACCATCGTACGCATCAGATGGTACGTCTGCTTTACATCCGTGAAGGTAATCTTCGTCAGAAATACGGCATAGAACTGGCCGCCGTAATAGTAGTTAATACCGCTTCCGCTGTACCAGAGATCCTCTGCCGGAACGGCGGTGCTGCGCATCATGGCCTTCATAAAACCATAATCCATGAATTTTTCGGTTCCGTGTGCCTCCGGGTGAAAGCCCGCAAAGTAGGTCCAGAGAAGGAAAAAGGCGAAAAACAACACTTCTTCCATCATCAGGAAGTCGATTTCCGGCGCATGGACGCGTACCTTAAAGCATCCGAAAATCCAAGAAGCCAGGATCAGTACACCGACTGTGATCAGGCAGACCGGTGCGGTAAACGGAACCAGTCCGAAGCTTCCAAGAGCAAATACAGCAAAACCGGAAACAACGATGCCAAGCACTTTAGAAAACATCCATCCCCGGTCATGAAACCGCGGAAACAGCGCTGCGGCAGCCGGATAAAATCCAATACCGAGCACCAGGGTCATAAGCCACCACTTCAGGAACGGAACGTTGTCCGTTCCAAGAAGCGGCGTTGTTGCCAGCACAAGCAACACCAGCAGAATGCCGGAAACTGTCGTCTTTTTGCTCATCTTTAATTATCTTCCTCTGTCATTGTGTAGACATGACGTTTTCTTGCCATCTCATCGCTTGCAAGATACTCGTCGTAGGTGGTCATCTTATCGATCAGCGCGCCGTTCGGAAGGATCTCCATGATACGGTTTGCTGTAGTCTGTACAAACTGATGGTCGTGGCAGGTGAACAAGAGCACGCCCGGGAATTTGATCAGACCGTTGTTCAGTGCAGTGATGGACTCCATATCCAGATGGTTGGTCGGCTCGTCGAGAACAAGAACGTTTGCACCGGAAATCATCATCTTGGAGAGCAGGCAGCGCACTTTCTCTCCTCCGGAAAGGACTCTGACACGTTTCACGCCGTCCTCACCGGCAAAAAGCATTCTTCCGAGGAATCCGCGGACATACGTCACGTCCTTGATCTCTGAATACTGGGTCAGCCAGTCTGCGATAGTCAGGTCGCAGTCGAACTCTGCGGTATTGTCTTTCGGGAAGTACGCCTGTGTCGTCGTTACGCCCCATTTGTAGTAACCGGAATCCGGCTCTTCTTCTCCGGTCAGAATCTTGAACAGCATGGTGATCGCCTGCTCGTTGCTTCCGACGAAAGCAACTTTATCTTCTCTTCCGAGGGTGAAGCTTAAATTATCCAGGATTTTCACGCCGTCTACGGTTTTGGTCAGTCCCTCTACCTGCAGAACGTCGTTTCCGATCCCACGGTTCGGACGGAAATCGATGTAAGGATATTTCCGGCTGGACGGTTTGATATCGTCGAGCTGGATTTTCTCCAGGGCTTTCTTACGGGAAGTAGCCTGTTTACTCTTCGATGCGTTGGCGCTGAATCTAGAGATGAAGTCCTGTAACTCTTTGATCTTCTCCTCTTTCTTCTTGTTCGCCTCTTTCATCTGTTTTACCAGCAGCTGACTGGACTCAAACCAGAAGTCGTAGTTTCCGGCATAGAGCTGGATTTTTCCGTAATCTATATCTGCGATCTGGGTGCAGACTTTATTCAGGAAGTAACGGTCGTGGGATACAACGATAACGGTATTCTCGAAGTTGATCAGGAACTCCTCAAGCCACTCGATCGCATCGAGGTCCAAGTGGTTGGTCGGCTCGTCGAGAAGAAGGATGTCCGGGTTTCCGAACAGGGCTCTTGCAAGAAGAACCTTGACCTTCTGGCTGCCGGTCAGGTCTGCCATCTGTGCGTAGTGCAGTTCCGGCTCAATGCCAAGGCCGTTTAAGAGCTGCTCTGCATCGGTCTCTGCCTCCCAGCCGTTCATCTCTGCAAACTCACCCTCGAGCTCGCTCGCTTTGATACCGTCCTCATCGGTGAAGTCTTCTTTTGCGTACAGCGCCTCTTTCTCTTTCATGATCTCATAGAGACGGGCATTTCCCATGATAACAGTGTCGAGTACCGGATAGCTGTCGTATTTGAAGTGGTCCTGCTCGAGGAAGGAAAGACGCTGGCCCGGTGTGATGGTTACGTCTCCGTTTGTCGGTTCAAGCTGGCCGGACAGGATTTTCAGGAAGGTTGATTTTCCCGCTCCGTTGGCACCGATCATGCCGTAGCAGTTTCCCTCGGTGAATTTGATATTGACATCTTCAAACAACGCTTTTTTTCCGACACGAAGTGTCACATTATTTGCTGCAATCATACTTTTTAAAACCTCATTTTCTTATTCTTAATTGTAAACGTGAAGTTACCGCCGGGGTTTCCCGGTCATACGGAGTATAGTCTACCATAGATTTCCGTTTTCTGGCAAGTAGGGAAAGCCCTTATTCTTCGTCTTTTTCACCGGAAATTGTAAAAAAGCTGTCATCCCGGTCTTTTTTGTCGATCAGTTCATTGTACTGCAGGCATTCATACTGCCGTTCGTACTCGAGATCCTCCTCCGGCGCATCGCTGTCGTTCCAGCGGTACCAGGTTCCGTCACTTGCTAAAAAGCCGAGGTGATTGAGCGCCGGCATCTTCTCGCGCAGGTCAAGCAGATACTCGTTGTACGGCGTCAGTTCCAGGCCGGTAAGGCTTAACGCATAGCTTGAGAGATAGTTTGTGCTGATCCAGACATTGCTCTCGGATTTCATGCTGTAGTTGGTCCAGATGAAGAACGGGGTTCCATAGAACTTCTCCTGATCCTCGACCGAAAGATTCTGATAGGCGTCTCCGGCAATCCATGTTTCAAACGCATCCGGCAGTTTCGGGGAATGATCTCCGAACATAATGATCATCGTCGGCTCGTCCACCTGCTGGAAATACCGGATCAGATAGGAAATTGCCTCATCGGAAAGCTTTAACAGGGAGAAATACTGATCGGCCTCATCACTGTCGTAGCCGTTGCAGTTGATATCCGCCTGGAAATAACGGTTCGTGTAGCCGCTGTGGTTCTGCATCGTCACATCAAAGAGGAAGAACGGGCTGCCCGGCTCCTTGTTCTCGTAGGTTTCCACGATCTTCTCATAGTTCGCCTGATCGCTGATCATACCGCGGTACCGCTTGGCCGTATCGGAGAACTGATCAATCGAGATGAAATCATCAAAATCAAGGAAACGGTACGCCGTGCTCCGCTTCCAGTTTGTCGCCTTGTTCGGATGCATCGCGATTGCCTGATAACCCTGGTCTTTTAACGTCGTGACAAGGGAATACTGGCTGTGCGTAAAGTAGCTGACGTACGGCACCATACCCGGGAACCGCTTGCAGGAGTTTCCGGTCAGGAACTCATACTCCGTTTTTGCTGTTCCGCCGCCCTTGGTACACGTCAGCGTGTGCCCTTTGATGATATTTTCGGTCAGCGAGTCGAGGAACGGCATGTAGCTCTCGCTCGTCTGCGGATCGCCGACGGAGCGGTAGTCAAACCACGACTCGTTCATGATCGCGATGATGTTGACGGGTGTCACGCTATCCGCATTATCTTTTCGAAGATCTTCTGTTTTCGTCTCTTTCTCGCTCGTATCGGCAATCGCTGTCACTTCGTCTTTCGAATAGCCGTCCGGCGGTGTCAGGCGCATGTATTTGGCGACCGCGGTAAAACCGACCGTCGTTCCGTACTGGCGGTATGTCTTCGCCGGATTCCAGAGGTCACTGATGACACCGAACTCGGCGTTCCAGTTCAGATTCATGTACGCCAGGTATGTTCCGAGCGTCAGCGCAGCAGCAGCCACGCGGAGCAGAATTTTATTCCTCGTTTTCCGTGCAAAACGGTATTCCCGGCTCTGCAGCCAGAGGCGCACAACGAGCATCATCGTGATAAACGAAGTCACGATTTCACCTGTGATCTCGAATTTGTAGCCGCCGACTACGTCCGCCGCCGTCGCAATGCTGTACAGGTCGATGAGCTGGAACGCTTCTCCGCGGAACAGATAAACATAGTAGAATACCAGACTCATGCAGAAATAAAAGATGTTCATGAAAATCATCGCGCGGCGGATGGAGTTCAGAAAGAGGGAAACGAGAATGGAAAGTACGAAAATGACACCGATATTCAACAACGCATAATACCATTTCATCTCCCGGAACTGGCTGTTTGTGACAAATTCCAGTGTGGCAAACAGATAGGCTGCGTTTGCCAGCATCAGAATCGGCTGTTTCCATCCTACATAGCGCGGTTTTGGTTTCTGGTCCGGCTTTGCAGCAAACCAGCAGAAACTGACGACTGTCGTCAGTATGATACACGCCAGCAGGCACGGGAACAGAAAGTGAATACTCCACTCCCGGTCTGCCGCCGTCGTATCCAGCAGCGGGCGCGCCAGAAACAGCAGCACCGCCAGCACGCCGAAATACAAAACAAGAAACGCGCACCGGGCGCGCTCCTTTTGATTCTCTTTTAATCTCTGATAAAACTTCTGCATCGAAACTTTATGCTCCTTTTATAAACAAGAATTATAATCCTTCCATAAACGGCTCGTCCGCCGGATAGCCGCCGCCTAATTTTTGCATACAGCGCTGGATGGAATCTTTTGAATTTCCCCAGTCCTTATCCTTGTTGCGGTAATCGAATTTATCAGTAAACCATGTTACCTCTTCCTGCAGCCGCTGGTAATTTTCTTTCATGATTTTGAACAGAGTCGGGTAAAATTCCGCTTTCTGTTTATCATTCAGCTTTTTCTCCGCCGTTTCTACCAGATCCGCAAAATGCGGCAGACAGAAGCCTTTTCCCTCGCGGAACAGTCTTGCAAACTCCTCATCTTTTTTGTAGAGATCAAAGAACGTATCAAGATAGCGGTTATAGTTTGCCTTGAAGTGATCGCAGACGTAGCACGAATGCGTCTTCTCATCAATCCACTGGCCGATCGCAGTCTCACGGCCCTGTTTGTCGAGGGATGTCTTCTGCATCCGCTTGAACACCGAGGATTTTCCCGGTGCAAACAGATTCATCTGTGCGGCAAGCTCCTGGTTCAGTTTTTTCAGATGGGTGGATAAAATCAGACCGCTTCCGAGACGGTTTCCGTAATCGTACATCATTTTATAGTGGTGGCGGCAGAATCCCATCGCGTCTGTTTCCGCACGCACATCATCCTCCATATAGGATGCGCCGGAACCGAGCGCAAACGAAATCGCATGCTGCTCTGCTTCCCGCTCCAGATAGCAGAACGGGCACTCATCTTCCGCCTTGAATGCATCCATCAGCGGAATGGTATGGATCGACTCTTTCATATGCAAAAACCTCCGATTTTATTTGTTGGTGCTTTCTACAGCATACACAAAAACCTCTCATTTGTCAAAAGAACTCTTTTTCCTGTTTTCCTATTATTCTGATGGATAATTTCTATATTTTGCACAATTTACATGTGCATTATAAAAATTTAAAGTTGTTTCTTTTTGGTATTTAATCGTTTAAGATAAATATTATATAAGTCTTTGTATCACTCTGTTCAGAAAGGAGCCGCAGCAATGGGAGAACGTCATACGGAGGAGATGCGCCTCCTCGGTCTTACCATCGCTTTTTATCGCAGAGCACGCGGATTAACGCAAAGTGAGCTTGCCGAAGCTGTCCAGATCAGCCGTACACATATGAGCAACATCGAAGCGCCAAACAGTCATACCTCTCTGTCTCTAAACAAGCTGATGGATATTGCGGAAGCACTCGAAATTCCGCTGAAAACATTATTTGATTTCAAACGGTAAGCCCGGAAAGCTTTCCGTTTTTTATAGCAGATTTTTACAGCAACCCCCCGCAGCCGGTGTGCGCCCGGTGCAGGGGGGCTTTTTCTCTCTTATTTTCCCGAAAAATCCGGAGTTCCGTCAAGATTATACGGGGTCACCTGGTATACATAGTAGTTCAGCCAGTTCGTGTACAGATTGTTCGCATGTGACCGCCATAAAAGCACTGGTTTTGTATTTGGATCGTCGTTTTTATAATAGTTCTTCGGAATCTCAATCGGAAGTCCTTTGTCTTTATCGCGGTGGTACTCGCCGTCGAGCGTCATACGGTCGTACTCCGGATGACCCATCACGAAAATCTTTCTTCCCTCTTCCGCCATGCCAAGATAGAATCCGGCTTCGTCGGACTCTGCGAGAATCGTGACATCTTTGCAGGCACGGATATCGTCGATCGGTACTTCTGTGTGGCGGGAATGCGGTGCCAGAAATTCGTCATCGAAGCCTCGCACAAGCGGGATCTTGCGGTTGTTGACTTTGTGCCAGAACAGCCCGAATTTCTTCTCCGGAAGCATCCGTTTCTTCAGCCCGTAGAAATGATACAGACTCGCCTGGGCTCCCCAGCAGAGGAACATCGTGGAGGTAACGTGTGTGTTCGTCCAGTCCATGATCTTTGTCAGTTCATCCCAGTAGTCAACTTCTTCAAATTCCATCTGCTCGACCGGCGCACCGGTGATGATCATACCGTCGTAATAATTTTTCCGCACATCCTCAAATTTCACATAGAACGTGTTCAGATGGCTGGTCGATGTATTTTTCGCCTCGTGGCTTGCCACCATCAGAAAGGTGACATCAACCTGCAGGGAGGTGTTGGAAAGGGAGCGCAGAAGCTGCAGCTCGGTATCTTCTTTGAGCGGCATCAGATTCAGGATCATAATCTTCAGCGGACGGATGTCCTGATGAACCGCTCTTGTCTCGTCCATGACGAATATATTTTCGCTTTCGAGTATTTCTTTTACAGGTAAATCTGCCTGAACTTTAACCGGCATATTCTTTTTCCTCGTTTCTATTCTTCTTGATCTGCCGCGCTTTTCTCTGCGCAGACAGGCGGTTTGCTTTTTCCGGCAGGAATTTCTGCCGTCTGCTTCCGATTATAGCAGATTCCCGCGCGGGATGCAAACCGCCTTTGCAGATATTTCGTTATTCTTCTGTCATCTTCAGAAATTCCTCTTCTGAGATCACCGGCACGCCGAGTTCGCGCGCTTTCCGGTTTTTGGAGGAACTGGATGTCGTGTCGTTGTTGATCAAATAGCTCGTCTTTCCCGTTACACTTCCGGTGGCTTTTCCGCCGAGCTCCTCGATTCTTGCCTTTAATGCATTCCGGTTCGGGAAATGTTCCACACTTCCGGTGATAACGAAGGTAAGACCGGCTAATTTCTGTTCTTCCTGGCTTGCCTGCGGCTTCTCAATCGTCAGATACGGCAGAAGGCGCTCAAGGCGTTCTTTATTTTCCTCATCCGCAAAGTAATCCACGATGCTTTTTGCAATCACTTCTCCGACACCGTCGATCTGCGCGAAATCCTCCGCCGATGCATTCCGGATCCGGTCGAGATCGAAATCGAAGGCTTTGCAGATCATTCTCGCGTTTGCAAGACCGATATTTAAGATGCCAAGTCCGAAAATCAGACGGGGCAGCGTTGTGTTTTTCGCGCGCTCGATGCTGTCGATCAGATTCTGGTATGATTTTTCACCGAAACCGTCCATCTCCACAATCTCGTCGCGGTAGCGGTCGAGACGGAAAATATCGGCAAACTCACGGATGAAGCCGTGGCCCACGAATTTTTCGAGCGTTGCCTCCGACATGCCGTCGATGTTCATCGCGTCGCGGCTTACAAACAGGGTGAATGCCTTCATGAATTTTGCCGGGCACTCCGGATTCGTACAGTAGAGGGTCTCGACATTGTTCATCATCTGAATCCGGGTGGCACCGCCGCAGGCAGGACACGTTTCCGGAATATCGCGCACACCGCTTCTCGTCAGATTCTCTGAGATCTGTGGAATGATCATATTTGCTTTGTAGACAAGGATTTTATCACCCACACCGAGATCCAGCGAACGCATGATACTAATGTTGTGGACGCTTGCGCGGGAAACCGAAGTTCCTTCCAGCTCGACCGGCTCAAAAACCGCAACCGGATTGATGAGACCGGTTCTCGACGGGCTCCACTCAATTTCAAGCAGAGTGGTCTCCTTCTGTTCATCCGCCCATTTGAAGGCGAAAGCGTTCCGCGGGAATTTCGCGGTTGTGCCAAGTGATTCTCCGTAGGCGATATCGTCATACAACGCGACAAGGCCATCGGACGGAAAATCGTTTGTCTCGATTTTCGTGGAGAAATATTGCATCGCCTCGTCGAGGTTATCTTTGGTGACAACCTTGTATTCCACCACCTCGAAGCCCTGCTCTTTCAGCCACTCCATCTGACGGATTCTGGAATTTTCGAAATCCTGTTCCGGAGCGCTCACAAGCGCAAATGCCATAAAATGAACGTGGCGTTTTGCCGTAATCTCATTGTTCAGCTGGCGCACAGAACCGCTGCAGAGGTTCCTCGGATTCTTGTATTTCGCATCGACATCCTCAATCTCCTCGTTGATCTTCTCAAAATCGGAATAGCGGATGATCGCCTCGCCACGCAGAACCAGCTCTCCCTGGTACGGGATTTTTAAGGGAATATTTTCAAACACTTTTGCATTGTTCGTGACAACCTCTCCGATCACGCCGTTTCCACGGGTGACGGCCTTTGCGAGGGTACCGCCGCGGTACGTCAGAACGACGGTCAGACCGTCCATCTTCCAGGACAGCAGCGTTTTGTGATCCCCGATGAAGCTGCGGAGCACTTCCACATCTTTCGTTTTATCAAGGGAAAGCATCGGCGACTCGTGCGCTTCTTTCGGCAGTTCGTTCATCGCCTCGTAGCCGACTTTTGTGGTCGGGCTTCCGGCGAGTGTTACGCCTGTTTTTTCCTCTAATACCTGCAGTTCGTCATACAGCGTGTCGTACTCCAGGTTGCTCATGATCTCCCGGTCTTCCTGGTAATAGGCTTTTGCCGCTTCGTTCAGCTTTTTGACCAGTTCCTTCATCCGTTCTGTCTCGTTCATCGCTTTTCCTCCCCGATCTGCTTTTTCAGTTCTGCTAATTCTTTTTCCGTTAAAGGGCGGTACTCCCCTGTTTTCAGGTCTTTCAAGTGAACATTCATGATCCGCACACGTTTCAGCTTTGTGACACGATATCCTAATGCTTCGCACATCCGCCGGATCTGACGGTTCAGCCCTTGCGTCAGAATAATCGTAAAGCTGCGCTCTCCCGTTTTCCGGATCCGGCACGGGCGCGTCACGGTATCGAGAATCGGCACGCCGGATGCCATTTTTTTCAGAAATTCCGGTGTAATCTCTTTGTTTACCTCGACCTGGTATTCTTTTTCATGGCGGTTTCTGGCACGCATGATACCATTTACGATCGCACCGTCGTTCGTCATCAGAAGGAGGCCTTCGGAATCTTTATCGAGTCTTCCCACCGGGTAAATCCGCACCGGGTAGGACAGATAATCGATGACGTTGTTTTTCTCCCGTTTTTCCGCAGTACAGACGATGCCGCGCGGTTTGTTGAAGGCGAGATAGACTTTTTTCTCCTCCGGAACAACGGTTTTGCCTTTCACGACAACAACGTCGCCAGACTCCACCTGCATGCCGGTTTCCGCGCGTTTTCCGTTTACCGTAATCTCGCCCGCTTCTGTCAGACGGTCCGCCTCCCGCCGCGAGCAGACGCCCGCATCACTTAAGTATTTGTTTAAGCGCATGGTTTTATCCTTCCAAAAAAGCAGTTTCATAAAAACCAGAAACTGCTTTTTTTGTTTTGTATTATTCTATTGTTCCTACTGAATGCTCTCTACATATGCTCTCAGGGAAGCATCTGCATCGAGTGCATTCTGATAATCGTTCTGAACCTGTTCGATCAGATTTTTGACTTCTTCGTTTTCGAGCGCCGCTTTCATAGCCTCGGTTACGGCCGCATCGCTGTCGGTATCATCCATGATTTTCAGGCTGCCGTCTTCTTTCGTGTAGAGATAATACTCCGAAAGCATCGGCAGGGTCTGGTTGATTCCCAGATATTTGCATCTGCTGCTGACAAACGTGATGTACGTTCCGTCGCTTGGACCGCTGATCGTGTAAGCCTTTACATCTCCGTATGACTCCACGTCGCTTTCTGCCTCAATCTGCGCCTGCTCCTCCGCGGTCAGATTATCTGTTACTGCAAAAAGACCGTTGATATCCCTTGCACCGAGCGCGGTGTAATACTGCTCCAGCACGGTGCTTACTTCCGGGACATTGTCCGCGGCAAAGGAGACAGCCGTATTATCGGTATTCTCTGTATTACCGGTATCGTCTGCCGCTTCCGGCTCACTTGTCGGCTCAGCCTCTGCATCCGGCGCGCTGGCGGTATCGGTACTGGAAGCATCTGCACTGGAATCATTCGCGGAATCCGAAACGTCCGATGAAATGCCTGTGCTGTCCTCAGAATCTGCTTTGCTGTCTGCTTTTACCTGTGTCTTTTTATCCGGCACATTGTTTCCGGTGCTGCTGCTTGTTACGGTTCCGCCGCTCGATTTTCCATCGTTTTTTGGTGATACCAGATGAACGATGAGAAGAACCGCTGCCACAATCAGGAGAATTGCTCCGATCAGAAGCATGTAGCGCAGATTATCGGAAATCCATTCCCGGATTTTATCTTTTGTTGTCATTGGTTTTGCCATATTTTTCCTCCTTCATCAAAACTGATCCGCCGGATCAGTTATTGATATGCTCAGTAAGCAAAAAAACCTCTACTTCACACCGAAGCAGGGGCTTTCCTTTTCCTGCGCCGGTCCTGCCCGCCGCAGCATGCCATGTAGCAAAAACGCGTCTGGAGGGATTCGAACCCCCGACACACGGTACCGGAAACCGTTGCTCTATCCCCTGAGCTACAGACGCTGATGTGATCTGTTTTCTCAACCACACTATGATAGTTTACCACAGACTCCTGCAATTGTAAAGTATTTTTCCCACCCAGCCGCCCATTTTTTTCTTAAATTATTCGCAGACTATTCTGCCACACAGCTTACGTTTCTTCCTCACACAGCGTCAGTTCCCCGCTTTCCCGGTGGTAATAATAAACGTGATCCGACAGAATCTCCTGCGGCTTGACCGTCTTTTCATTCACGTCCCGTACCATGTCGGAAAGACACTCCTCCGGGAACACATCATAATCCGGAATCACCATGCACTCGTGGATACTGCTCGGAATCACATAAAGACTTGCCTCAAAGCGCTGCGAAAGACTCTCCAGCACGCCGGGATAGCACATGCAGATTGCACCCAGCTTTCCTCTGCGGTTGCTGACCAGGTAAAACTGTTCCGCCAGCGGACCAAGCTCGAACATGGGAAACGTTACTCCGTACTCCTCTTTCAAATACATCATAAGGCTGTCTGTGCGCACCGGCAGATCCCGCAGGGTGTTCTCCCAGGCACGGGCATCCAGCTCCTCCGCCGAAATTCCCCACAGCTCCCGGTGCGTCTCGTGGATCAGAATTGTCGCATCCGGCACGCGGTTTCCCCGCATCTGGTAATAGTACACGACCGCGAGATCGAGAAATTTTCTGTGTGGAACTTCGGAGAGCAGCGTACGGTTTTTCTCCGCATGAATGAGCTCGCAGTAGATCTGCGGCGCAGCATTTTTCCAGTTGGTAAAAAAGGCAGCTTTCTCCGGTCTTCTCGCCTCCGCTTCCACTTTCCGGTACTGCTCCAGTACCTTTTCTGCAATCTGAGAAAGCGGCACGCCCTGCAGACAGCATTCATACAGAAGCTCCACGTAGATCGTCGGTGCAATCCAGTCCTTCTTTCTGCTGATGACAAACGCCTCTTTTTCGATACCGTTCAGCTTCTGCACCGATTCTACCTTCACCTCAAAATCATCGCCGGCTTTTCTTTTCAGCAGCGCGGCAAGCTGCTCTTTGAACATCTGATAGTCCATTTTTTCCCACCTTTCCTGTTTGATTGCCTTTTGTATTTTTGCTTTACGGAACAAAAAAGCTCCGGAAAACACAACTTAAAAACCTCTGTACAGATCTGTATATGCCAGAGATTCGTTGGTTCGCGGAACTTCGAACGATGAGAAAAACGGGCCCGGGCTGCTTCCGACAGCCTTTATCAGCCATTTTTCAGACGAATATTCTATTTATTTAGAAAACCGTGTCCGCCACAAAGAAAGTTGTGACGGACAACGGCGGGAACAGTCTTACTTATACACGGGACAGATATTCACCTGTTCTGGTATCAATTTTGATTTTGTCTCCCTGGTTTACGAACAGCGGAACGCTTACGGTAGCACCAGTCTCAACGGTAGCCGGTTTGGAAGCACCCTGTGCGGTATCTCCCTTGAAGCCTGGCTCAGTCTCGGTGATCTCAAGCTCTACAAACAGAGGCGGTTCGATTGCGAATACATTTCCGTTGTAGGAACATACTTTAACCATTTCGTTTTCTTTTACAAATTTCAGAGCATCTCCGATGGTCTCTTCGTTCAGAGCGATCTGCTCATAGTTTTCTACGTTCATGAAGTAGAATAAATCACCATCGCTGTACAGATACTGCATGTCTACACGCTCGATACGAGCCTGCGGGAATTTCTCAGTCGGACGGAAGGTACGCTCTACCACACCACCGTTGATGACATTTTTTAATTTTGTTCTTACGAATGCAGCTCCTTTACCAGGTTTTACATGCTGAAATTCAAGAATCTGAACGACCTGACCATCGATCTCGAGGGTAACGCCGTTTCTAAAATCTCCTGCTGAAATCATTCTGATTTTTCCTCCTTAACATAGTACGATGCGCCAAATGCGCACCATAGGCTTATCTTATAATATAATATTTTTCCCGATTTTTCAACTGTTTTTTTTCGTAATCCTGCCGCGGGCCAGATCACGCTCATAAAAGAACAGTACAATGTGCTCCAGATACCGTTTCAGAACGATCTGAATTTCCTCTTTCGGATTGATCGGCTCGGTCAGAATATTGTAAAGTCCGGTCCGTTTTGCACCGTACACATCGGTGAAAAGCTGATCCCCGACAAAGACCGCCTGCTCCTCTTTAATCCCCATTCTCCGGCATGCCTCCTGGTAGTTTTTCACCGATGGCTTGTGCGCATTTTCGATATAGATAGAACCGACCGCATCGGCAAACGGAGCCACACGCGGTTTCTGATTGTTGGAAAGCAGACAGGTGGAAAAACCAGTCTCCCGAAGAGACGCAAAGAACGCAGCCGCCTCCTTCGTCGCCGGCGCACCGTGCGGAACAAGCGTATTATCGATATCAAAAATCACGCCCCGGTATCCTTTCCGGTACAGATCCGCGTAATCGATCGTATAGGCACTTTTTTCTCTCCGGTCCGGGTAAAACATCCGCATCAGTATAGTTCCCCGGTTCTTCTGGTTTTTTCCACTCATCTTCTTTCTCCAATCCTCTTTTCGTTTATACAGTAACTTTATTCTTCTTTCAGAAACTCCTGCAGAGCCTCAAAATTTGCTTTCATCTGGTCATAGCCGTGCTGGTAAAATTCCCGCAGCTTCTCCTCGTCCTTTTCGAGACGCGATACCGCCGGTATCTCCGGGCGGATCACAAAGACGGAGCCTTCTTCTTCCCATTTTTCGATGCATTCGAGCACCTGGTTATAATGTTTCGCGCGGTTTACAAGCGCACGCACGAGATTCGGGTATTTGCGGAATGCCGCCACATACAGCTCCCAGCCTCTCGTTCCCTCTTTTTTGCGGTAACCGAAATTCCGTGTCAGAATAATGACATTTTTTCGGTGTCCCGTCTTTAAGGAACGGATAATCGGGATCGAATCGGCAACACCGCCGTCGACGTACTCGTTTCCGTCGATCTCCACCATCGGGCAGGCGATCGGCATGCTCGATGATGCACGGCCAATTGCAAGCAGACGTTCTTTATTTTCACGGTCATCCAGATATTCCGCGCGTCCCGTCTCACAGTTTGTCACAACCAGCTCACACGTCTGCGTCGATGCAAAATACGTATCAAAATCAAATGGAAAAACCTCATACGGATACCGTTCGAACACCATATCCATGTCGAGCAGTGCTTTTTTCTCAACGATTGTCTTGATATTCTTATTGACGTAGCGGTTTTTCTCATCCGTGACAATCATACAGTCCCTCGTTCTGCCAATCTGGCGCGATACATAGTCCAGCGCATTGCAGGCTCCGGCGGAAACGCCGATCACATGAGGGATATAATACTCCTGCTCCATCAGAAAGTCCAGCGCTCCTGCTGTAAAGACGCCGCGATTGGCCCCTCCTTCCAGTATGACTGCTCCGGATTTTGTTATGCTGTAATTTTTTGTCTCATTCATTCTCCTGCACTCTCCTATTTTTCACAATGACACATTACTTCCTGCACAGAGCAATGCCGGAGCAGATCGGAAAATCCCGACACGCTCCGGCCCTTCTGCCTGTTTTATCTGTTTTCCAGCGGAACATAGTCCACTTCATCTTTGACACTCTTGTACGCCGGGCGGATGATCTTGTCGGTGTTGATCAGTTCCTCCATCCGGTGTGCACTCCAGCCGACGATACGCGCGCAGGCGAACATCGGGGTGTAGAGCTCCAGCGGAAGATCCAGCATGCTGTAAACGAAGCCGCTGTAGAAGTCGACGTTTGCGGATACACCTTTGTAAATATGGCGCTCCTCGCCGATGATCTTCGGAGCCAGTTCCTCGACCATAGCGTACAGCCGGTAATCTTTCTCTCTGTGTTTTTCTTTTGCCAGCTGCTCAACGAAACTCTTAAAGATGCGCGCACGCGGGTCGGAAATGGAGTAAACCGCATGGCCCATACCGTAAATCAGACCTTTCTGGTCGAACGCCTCTTTATGCAGCAGCTTTCTTAAGTAATTCGATACTTCTTCCTCATCCGTCCAGTCTTTGACGTGTGACTTCATATCGTCGAACATCCGCACAACCTTGATGTTTGCACCGCCGTGCTTCGGTCCCTTTAAGGAGCCGAGCGCCGCTGCAATTGCGGAGTACGTATCGGTTCCGGAAGAAGAAACAACATGTGTTGTAAAGGTCGAGTTGTTACCGCCGCCGTGCTCCATGTGGAGAACGAGGGCAAGATCGAGGATCTTCGCCTCCAGCGGAGTGTACTTCTGATCCGGTCGGAGCATCAGAAGAATATTTTCTGCAGTCGAAAGCTTCTTCGACGGGTTGTGGATATATAAACTTTTTCCCTTGATATAATGGTTGTACGCCTGATAGCCATAGACGGACAGCATCGGGAAAACAGAAATCAGGTTAATGCACTGGCGAAGCACATTCGGAAGGGAGGTATCATCTGCGTGGTTGTCGTACGCGTACAGGGTCAGAACGCTTCGGGACAGAGTGTTCATCATGTCCTTGGTCGGCGCTTTCATAACAACGTCACGCACAAAGTTCTTCGGCAGGGACTGCTGCTGTTTTAAGATTGTCTTAAAATGATTGAGCTGCTCTTCATTCGGCAGATTTCCAAATAAGAGCAGATACGCAACTTCTTCGAATCCCATACGGTTTTCACTTAAAAAGCCCTGGGTCAGTTTTTCCACGTTGATGCCGCGGTAGTACAGACGTCCGTCACACGGCGTTTTGACGCCGTCAATGATATCCGAAGACACAACGTTTGAAATCTGTGTCAGTCCCGCAAGGACGCCAACGCCGTTGATATCGCGCAGTCCGCGTTTTACATCGTATTGCCCATACAGCGAAACATCCATTTTGGAGTTATCCAGACAGATGTTTGTCAGTTCCTCTATTTCCGGTGTTACTTTCATGCTAAAAGCCATATGCATTCCCCTTTCTCTTCTCTCTTTTTACTTACTTTCACTCATTATAGCATTAAACCAGGGGATTCGTATACTGAAATTTTTATAAACATTCGGAAAATTTTCGTAAGATTTTGTCTCACAAAAGGTATCAGGCTTCTGTTTTACATGCATCGAAGGCTTGATCCAGTGCGTCCAGGAAGTCTCCCATCACGTAATACAGCGTCTCAAACCGCAGATAATCGAGGACGTTTTCATCCCACATAAACTTCAGCACCGGCGGGAATTCCTCATCGGACTCCCAGAACTGGAAGACGAGCGGCAGAAACGGAAAGACATGAAAAACAAAAGCAGCGTCTCCCGGGGAATATGGTTTTCCGCTAAGGGAAACGCATGCTTTTTTCAGCTGTTCCACATGCCCGTCATACCGTGCGGCGCGGCTGTCGTGAACGCCGGACGCAATCGTGCGGCCTTTGATCGTTCCCTTTAAGGAATTGGTGCGCGCATACGTGCCGGCGAGCACAATCTCCTTCTTTCCGCAGCAGAGCAGGTCGAAAATCGTCAGTGTCTCATTGAAACTGCCCTGGTGCACATGAAGAAAATGGTCTTTTGAGCCCTCTGCAACGCCGGTATGGCGGTTCACTCTCCACTCCTCAAAAAGGTACGGCACATAGAAATAATCGTCATCAAAGGCAAAGCCATACTTCCCTTCGATCTCCTTCTGATCGTACGTCAGAAAGCGCTCCTGCATCTGATCGCGCATTTTAATATAGTTCGACACTTCCATTTTTTTGCCTCCCGCTATTTGTCGAGCATCTTTTTCAGCTCGTCCATGAACGTGTTGACGTCCTTGAACTCACGGTAAATCGACGCAAAGCGGACGTACGCCACCTGATCCAGGTCTTTTAAGTAATGCATGACCTTCTCTCCGATCACAGAGCTTGGAATCTCGCGTTCCTCGCCGTTGAAAAGCTCCGTCTCCACCTTGTTGACCATCTCGTTGATCTTCTCGGCGGACACCGGCCGTTTGTGGCAGGCGCGCAGGATACCGGTCTCGATTTTCGAGCGGTCATACTGCTCGCGGTTCATATCTTTTTTGATGACGATCAAAGGGATCGTCTCCACTTTTTCGTATGTCGTAAAGCGTCTGCCGCAGACATCGCACATCCGGCGGCGGCGGATCGCATTGCTGTCTTCAATCGGGCGTGAATCCACAACCCGGGTATTATCCTGATTACAAAATGGACATCTCATATCTTTCGTCCTCGTTTCTAAATAAGTATTTCGGAAAGTTTTCTACTTTTACAGTATACGCATTTTTCCGTGAAATTCAAGTCAACTGCAGCAACATTTTCGCATATGTTTTTCCATAGGAATCAGTAAAAAGGAGCACCGCATGCGCGTTGTAGATCTCCGCCAGAAAGAAGTTATCAATATCTGCACCTGCAAAACGCTCGGCTGTCCGATTGATGTGGAATTCAATCCAAAAACGGGACATCTTACCGGACTCGTTCTTCCGGGTCCTGTGAAATTCTGCGGCTTTTTCTGCCACGGCGAGGATTTTGTGATCCCATGGGACCGCATCTGCCAGATCGGCAACGATATCATTCTCGTCGAAATTCCGGAAAAAGAGAAAAAGCAGCCCTGATCAACGGATATGAAAACCGAATTCCGATTCCAGCGGAATCTTCGTCCATTTTGCATCCGTGATTTCGATGTAGCTGGAGGTGCGGATCCTTTTGATCATCTCCGTGATCGTCTCCTCATCACCCTGCACCTCCATCTCCACCGTCTCATCCCAGCAGTTTCTCACCCAGCCGGTCAGTCCGAGCTGGTAGGCAGCATAATACGCCCGGTAACGGAACCCCACGCCCTGCACCTGGCCGTAGAAAATCACATGGTACCGGATTTCTTCTTTTTCGTCTCTTCTGTCTCGTTTCGCTGTCTCGTTCATATTTCTCTGCCTCCCAACAGTCATTGCCTAAAATTCGTCTGCCGTCGCACAGTACAGCGGAAGCGGGAACCAGTCGGATGGAATGTTCTTCCAGATTTCAGATGGAACCTTGCTTCCCTTACTTGCCAGCGGTGAAAGAAGCAGTTCCTGCGCCTGCTCCCGGTTGAGTACATCTGCCCCCGGATGGGCTTCCCCTGTCACGGTCACAGTTCCATCTTTTACCGTCACGGTCACCGGCTGCCCCTCCAGTACAGCAGACCACGTTCCATCGCTGATGCCCATCGTCTCTGCTTTCATGGTCAGCATTGCCTCGATAACGTCCGCAAACTCAAAAATGCGGTACATCGCGGAACCGCAGCGCTCTTTTGTGAAACTCTCGCAGACTTCCGATAACGCTGCTGCTTTTCCGGTCTCATACACCGGAATGGAAATGAAAAGAGAGTCAAGCGCATTTTCTTTTAAATAAGCGGCAAGTGCAGGAACGAAATCCTGTTCCTCCAACACTTCTGCTTCCACAACCTGGTTTCCGCCGCAAAGTGCCAGATATCCGATCCGCTCACCGTTTTTCCAGATTGCAATTGCCTGCTCACCGAATGTTTTCAGGCAGGCTTTCACATCCTCTCTTACCACGTAAAGCGGTTTTTCCTCATTCAGCTTCTTTGCAAAGGCTGCCGCCTCTTCGTCCGCTTCGCCGTTTTCCGGAAACAGCGGCGCAAAGGTATAAGCGGAGAGTTCCCCGTTTTTCCAGGTATGGCGCACATTTGCCACATCCAGGTAAAACGTGTATTTTTCACTTCCCGGCGTAAAGCCAAAGTAGGCATACCGCTGTCTCTGACCGTCCAGTGCCAGAAGATCACACGTTCCTTCCAGATCCGTAATCCAGTCGCCAAGAAGACGCTTCATGTGGCCTTCGCCCCTTGCCTTTGGATGCACGGAAACGCTTCCCACATATCCTGCGCGGAGCAGCTTACCCCCTGCTGCCATTTGCTGCGGAAGCACCGCAATCTCGGCCCGGAGTCTGCCGTTTTCCGCAACAGCGACGCGGTGGATCCGTGCCATTTCCGGTCCTGCCTGATAAACCCTTGGAATTAACTGCTCAAAGTCGTGCGGACGGTGTGCCGTGCTGAACACGTAGTTTGCAAGTTCGATGCAGTCCTCCCACTCTTCCGGCTTTGCAAGTCTGTACTCTGTCATAATGTAAAAACCTCCTGATCCTAAAAACCCTTTTGTTTTTGCTCTTCTTTTTCTCTATCCTAACGGATTTTTGTCCTTTTGTCACGAAAATTCCGAACAAATTGCAATATTTTTGCTATATCTGGTAAAAAAAGGAAACGCGCCCGGAAATTTTCATTCCAGGCGCGTTTCCCTTTTCTCAATGTTTCCTGTTTTACTGGATTCCTTTTACGGTGTAATCCTGTGCCTCTACGGCTGTTTTCAGCACATCGTCTGATACCGGGGCTGTCAGTGTTACAACGGCTGTTCCTTTTTCATGGCTTACTTCTGCGGATGCAACACCCTCGATTGCCTCAAGTGTTTTCTTCACTCTTGCCTCGCAGTGGCCGCACATCATGCCCTCGATTGTCATGGTTTTTACCATTCCCTGTTCTGTTGTCATGTTCAGATCCTCCTTTGGAATTTCGTTTTTGATTCTTTTATCTTTTGACGCGTCGTGCATCCGAAACAGATTCAGACGCAGGGCGTTTGTCACAACGCAGAAGCTCGAAAGGCTCATCGCCGCCGCACCAAACATCGGGTTCAGCTTCCAGCCGAACAGCGGGATCCATACGCCCGCAGCCAGCGGAATACCGATGATATTGTAAATGAAGGCCCAGAACAAATTCTCGTGAATGTTCCTGAGGGTCGCACGGCTTAAGCGGATCGCTGCCGGTACATCGGAAAGGCGGCTCTTCATCAGGACAACGTCTGCCGCATCGATCGCGATATCGGTTCCTGCTCCGATGGCAATACCGACATCCGCACTGGTCAGAGCCGGTGCATCGTTGATGCCGTCTCCTACCATCGCTACTTTTCCTTTTTCTTTCAGGCGGCTGATGACCGCTTCTTTTCCATCCGGCAGAACGCCTGCGATGACTTCGTCCACACCTGCCTGTGCGCCGATGGCACGCGCGGTGCGCTCATTGTCTCCGGTCAGCATCACGACACGGATTCCCATATTCTGCAGCTCTTTCACCGCACGCGGGCTGTCCTCTTTGATGACATCCGCAACCGCGATCATACCGAGCATCTTTCCGTCTTCACTGAAGAACAGCGGTGTCTTTCCTTCTTCGGAAAGTTTTGCTGCCTGCTCTTCCATCTGTTTCGAGAGAACCGCTTTTTTCGTAATCAGTGCGCGGTTGCCTCCGCAGAGCTCTTTTCCGTTCCGTTTTGCCACAAGGCCGTTTCCAGGAAGCGCAGAGAAATCACGGACTTCTTCGCGGGCCAGGCCTTTTTCCTCTGCAAGTGCAAGAATCGCACGGGCCAGCGGATGCTCACTTTTCTGCTCCAGTGCAAAGGCACCTTTTAAAAGCTCCTCCTCACTTACACCGTCCGCCGGGACAAGATCGGTTACCTGCGGCTCTCCGCTTGTGATGGTTCCAGTCTTATCGAGTGCAACGATCTGTGTTTTTCCTGTCTTCTCGAGAGAAACTGCGGTTTTGAACATCGTTCCGTGTTTTGCTCCCATTCCGTTTCCGACCATGATCGCAACCGGTGTTGCAAGGCCGAGCGCACACGGGCAGCTGATAACGAGAACGGAAATACCTCTTGCAAGAGCAAAGCCGACGCTCTCTCCTGCAAACAGCCAGATCACAATCGTAGCAAGTGCAATGCAGATAACGGCCGGCACAAAAATACCGGAAACTTTATCGGCCACTTTGGCGATCGGCGCTTTTGTCGCTGCCGCATCGCTGACCATCTGAATGATCTGGGAGAGTGTTGTGTCTTCTCCGACTCTCGTCGCCTCACAGGTCAGGAAACCGGACTGGTTTAAGGTCGCCGCCGATACGCGGTCGCCGGCCTCTTTATCCACCGGAATACTCTCGCCAGTCAGCGCGGATTCGTTGACGGCACTCGTTCCCTCCAGGACAACGCCGTCCACCGGAATATTTTCGCCCGGGCGGACGATGAAATGATCGCCCTTTTTCACCTGATCAATGCCGACTTCCACTTCTTTTCCGTCTCTTAAGAGAACGGCGGTCTTCGGAGCCAGCTTCATCAGACTCTTTAACGCATCGGTCGTTTTTCCTTTGGAAATCGACTCCAGCATTTTTCCGACGGTAATCAGGGTCAGAATCATGGCTGCGGACTCGAAGTAAAATTCATGCATATAGCTCATGACTGCATCCATGTCCCCCTGTACCTGCGCTCCCGTCATGGCAAACAGGGCGTAGACGCTGTATACAAACGATGCGGTAGAACCAAGCGCTACCAGTGTGTCCATGTTCGGTGCTTTATGCCAGAGACTCTTGAAACCGCTGATAAAGAATTTCTGGTTGATGACCATGACCGCAATGGTAAGCAGGAGCTGTACCAGTCCCATTGCGATGTGATTTCCTTCAAAGAATTTCGGCAGCGGCCATCCCCACATCATATGGCCCATGGAGAAATACATGAGCGGAATCAAAAGAAGAACGGAGCTCAACAGACGGCGTTTCATGACCGGTGTTTCCTTGTCTTTCAGCATCTCTTCGTATTCTGCTGTGGAAGCCGACTGTGATGTGCTTCCCTTCTCGCCTTTTTTCGATGCACCGTAGCCTGCATTTTCCACGGCGGCAATAATCTCTGCCGGGGAGGCCGTTCCCTCCACGCCCATGGAATTTGTCAGAAGGCTGACTGCGCAGGATGTGACACCGGGTACCTTTGACACGGCTTTTTCGACACGGGTCTGGCAGGCGGCGCAGCTCATGCCGGTTACATTGTACTGTTCCATCGTATGTCTTCCTTTCTGTAGTTCTGGATTTTCTATTTCATATACCCTAATGGGGTATCTTGTTTTCTTCTACACTATATACCCTGTCCGGGTATTTTGCAAGTGTTTTTTCAAAAAATTTCCACTTCTCTTCTGCCATCCCCCGCACAATCCGGCCGGACCATCCTCAGAAATCCCTTGACAACCCGGCGCATGTATTTTATATTGAAGCAATCATGGATGATTTTTTCTTCTTCATCCTTCGGAGGTTTTTATGATTACATATGATTATTATCGCATTTTTTACTTCGTAGCACAATATCACAGCTTTACAAAAGCCGCGGAAATTCTGAAAAACAACCAGCCCAACATCACACGGTGCATGAACAATCTGGAAAGTGAGCTTGGCTGCAAACTTTTTATCCGTTCCCACCAGGGTGTCACACTGACAGCGGAGGGCGAAAAGGTGTATGAGCGTGTGGCCGTTGCCTACGAACAGCTCCGCACGGTTGAGGAGGAGCTGGCTCTTGAGCGGTCTCTTGAGAGCGGCCTTATCACAATCGGTGCGAGTGAGACGGCACTTCGTCTGATGCTGCTCTCCCGCCTGGAGCACTTCCACACCCGCTATCCGCACGTCCGCCTGCGCATCTCCAACCACTCGACGCCGCAGGCCATCCAGGCGCTCGAAAACGGTCTGGTCGACTTCGCAGTCGTCACAAGCCCGGTGGAAATCCGCAAACCGCTGCACAAGATCCCGATTTTCCCATTCCAGGAAATTCTGATCGGCGGATCGAAATATGCATCCCTTTCCGCAGAGCCGCATCATCTCGGCGAATTGTCAGAATATCCTTTTATCTCGCTTGCCAAAGACACCGGCACGCGGGAGCTGTACGCCGAGTACTTTCTGAATCACAGCCTCGCCTTCCACCCCGATATGGAGGCGGCGACGACGGATCAGATTCTTCCTATGGTCGAGTATAACCTCGGCATCGGATTTTATCCGGAGGAGCTGGCACGCGATGCCTTAAAGAGCCGTACCGTCTGTCGGATTCCGCTCATCGAGGAGGCCCCCAAACGTGAAATCTGTCTTATCATCAACCCGCGGCAGCACCAGAACGCTGCGGCAAAAGAGCTGATCGGGGAGCTTCTGGAACGCGTATAAGATTTTATGAACTTTTGTTTGAAACAGAAAAAGACCCTGCGTACCGGCGGACGGAACATCGCTGCTCCATCCTTCCCGTATACAGGGTCTCTTTTTTATTTATGCCTGCTGTCTGGAAATCTGCTCTTTTTTATGCGGCATGGCAAAGACCATCGCCGTGTAGGAAAGCATTGCGCCTGTGATGTAGAAGAACATCAGAAATCCGCTCCGGTTCAGCACAGCGATGCGGACGATTCCAATCCAGAAACCGACGTTGGACGCCAGGGAGAACACACGCGCAAACATCATGTTTTTCTCCTCACCCTTTGCCAGGCGGACGATCAGCAGCAGCATGGCCGCTGAAAAGAATAGTGTCATACAGCACTCCAGAAATACTTCCATTTTTTCAGCCTTCTTTCTTCACTCTCTCTTATTTCTCAGCGGTACTTTTCCAGTGACATCAGAAGGAAGCTCACCAGAAGAAGTCCGCAGGAAATCCAGATTACGTGGATTCCATACAGCATGGAGAACACGCCTCCGATTCCGGCGCCGATGGCGAAAGCCAGAATCACGCCGAAATAGTATCCGGCCTGACGGAGCTGTTCTTTTTTCTTATCCCGCAGATACATAGACAGCGCTGCGGTTCCGCTTCGCAGGTTTCCGATGCACATGGTGCTTGCATACGAATAACCGCCGACCTTGCGGAAGGTCTGTACCTGAATCGCGCACGCAAACGATACAAGCATCGCCGCGAGCATATTATAAGAAGACGGAATAAATCCGACGATCGCAAGGATCACAATTTCCGCCGCGAGAAGTACCTGCCGCCAGTGCAGCCTCTTTGCATACCGGTAATGCTCCTGGAAATTTTCTGCCAGAAATACACCCATCGCAAAAAAGAGGATCGGGAAGAGATACCGAAGACCTGCCGTAAAGTTTCCTTCCAGAAAGTTCTGGCTCATCAGCACAACGTTTCCCGTCTGGGCATTTGAGAATACTTCATCTCTGCAATTGTACGTGTAGGCATCCTGAAAACCGCCGGACAGCGCCAGAAACATACTGTTGATAAATGCTTCCGACATCTGATTTTCCGAGAGCAGGCGTCCTACAAGGCTTGCTTTCTTTTCCATAAATTTTCCCTTTCTTTCAACAGACGGCCCGGCTTTCTGGTGCCTGCCGTTTTGCTTCCCTTATTATAACCGCCCGCTTTTTGAGATGGAAAAACGGATATCGTATTACGCTCATATTTTTTTCATATGACTATATTGATTTAAAATCATTTTAATATGATACACCGTAAAAAAAAGGAGAAATTTTGTCACTTTGCACAAACAAAATTTCTCCCTTTTTGTAAATTATCTTTATTGTTCTAAAATTTTCTTACTTTCTTCCTCTCTGTTTCTCACTCTGCTCGCGGTGGTACTGCAGCGTGTAGAGCTGGTAATATCTTCCCTGCGCTGCTAAAAGCTCCTGATGCGTTCCATGCTCCACGATTTTTCCGTGGGACAGTACGATAATCTCATCCGCATGCTGGATCGTCGAAAGACGGTGCGCTACGATCAGCATCGTTCCGATGTTCTTCATCTTTTCCATGGAATCCTGGATCAGAAGCTCGGTTTCGGTGTCGATGTTTGCCGTCGCCTCGTCAAGGATCATGACCGAAGGCTTATGGATGATGGTACGCGCAAACGAGAGAAGCTGGCGCTGTCCGGCGGAGAAGTTGTTTCCTCTCTCCCGCACCGGCTCGTCGAGGCCGTGATCCAGCTTGTTGATAAACTGGTCAGCATTCACGTAATGGCAGACGTCCATGATCTCCTCATCGGAAATCCCCTCCTCACGGAGAATAATGTTGCTACGGATCGTTCCCGAGAACAGGAAGACATCCTGCAGCATCTGGCCGAATTTTTTCCGCAGGGAATCGATCTTGATCTTTCGGATGTCGATGCCGTCGATCAGAATCTCACCCTTCTGGAACTCGTAGTTCCGGCAGATCAGGGAAAGAATCGTCGATTTTCCGGAACCGGTGGAACCCACAAATGCGATTGTCTCTTTCGGGTTGACGTGGAACGAAACGCCTTTTAACACCCACTCGCCCGGGATATAGGAAAACCATACGTCGCGGAACTCAATTTCGCCCCTGATGCCGGTAAGCTCGATCGCATCCGGCGCATCCTGCATTTTGGGCTCGAGATCCAGAATCGAGAATACTTTCTCGGCGGATGCAAATGCGGACTGCAGCCAGTTGAACTGCTCCGCCAGGTTCTGGATCGGGTTGAAGAATTTTGAAATATACATGTAAAAGCTGACGATCATACCGCTGGTAAGCGTCTGGCCGAGGAACGACGTTCCATCCAGATAGCCCTTGCCGCCTAAATACAAAAGGCAGAGCACGGAGCTGATATACAGCATGTAGACGAGCGGACGGAAAATACCAAACACGAAAATCTGCTCCTGCTGTGCGCGGCCGAGTGCGTTGCTCTTATCGGTAAACTCGCGCATCTTGGCATCCTCGCGGTTGAAGATCTGTGTGATTTTCATACCGGAAAGGTTCTCCGACAGATACGTGTTGATGTCCGTAGTACAGTCTTTTACTTTCCGGTGTGCTCTTCGCGAGAATTTGCGGAAAATAATCGAGAACAGCACGATAAACGGCACGAAGCAGAGCACCATCAGCGTCAGCTCATAGTTCAGAAACAGCATCGCAATCAGAATGCCGATGATCACGAAGAAGTTCTTCAGAAGATTGACCAGAAGGTTGGTGAACATCAGCGAAATCGCGTTCGTATCGTTTGTCGTTCTCGTGACAAGCTTTCCGACCGGAATCTCATTTAACTGCTCGTGGGAAAGGCGCTCGATGTGGACGAACAGATCCTCCCTCATATTGGAAATGATTTTCTGACCCGTCTTCTGCAGAATCACGGCCTGGAAATACGTGCACGCCATCGAGACAAGAAGGATTGCCGCATAGCCCGCTACCCACAGAAACAGGGTATTCAGCGCGAATTTTCCAACGACGAGCTCCTCAATTTTGCCGACGATCAGCGGCGAAATGATATCGTACGCGATCGAAAACAGCATCAGAAAACCAACAACGATAAACTGGCGGTAAAACGGCTTTGCGTAATCCATCAGACGCTGCATGATTTCACTGTCTTTCATGTTCCGCTCAAAGCCGGTTTCTTTTTCTCCATCTTTCACTACAAACGCGGCCACAATCAGCAGGGTGGAAATCACGCCGATGATCGCGCCGACCCAGAGAATCGGATAATAATTGTGCATTTCTACTCCTCCCCCGCTTCCTCTTCAAGTTTCTGCAGATCGACCATCTTGCGGTACGCCGTGCAGGTCCGGTACAGATCCTCGTGTTTTCCGACTGCATGGACTTCTCCGTCCTCGACGAACACGATCTTGTCCATCTGCTCCACCGTTGAAATCCGGTGTGCGATCAGAATTGTCGTCAGTCCCTCACGTTTTTTGAGATTGTCGAGAATCGTGCGCTCTGTTTTGGTATCGACCGCAGAGACGGAATCGTCGAGAATCAGAATCGGTGCGTGTTTCATCAGCGCACGCGCAATCGAGATTCGCTGCTTCTGTCCGCCGGAAACCGTCACACCGCGCTCGCCAAGAACGGTGCGGTAGCCCTCTTTGAACTCTGCGATATTGTCATGGACATCGGACATCATCGCCGCATCCTCAATGGCCTCCTGGTTTTCGTCATCAAAGGCGAAGGAAATATTGCCGGAAATCGTGTCGGAGAACAGGAAGTTGTCCTGCGGCACGTAGGCACAGCCCTCACGCACGGAGTGGATGGAAACGGTGTTGACATCGTGGTCATCAATGAACAGTGTTCCGTCCGGCACGTTGTAGGTGCGGAGCAGCAGATCGACGATGGTCGTTTTTCCGGAACCGGTCTTTCCGACGATGCCGACACTCTCGCCCGGCTCAATGGTAAACGATACGTTTTTCAGCACATCGTACTCCCCGTCCGGATAGCGGAAGGTCAGATTGCGGAACTCGATTTTTCCATGGATGGACGGCAGATCCTGCACACCGCCGCGGTCCTTCACATCGACTTTTGCGTCAAGCAGTTCCGTAATACGGTTTAAGGACGCTTTTCCACGGGATGTCTTCTCGATCAGCATGGAGACCGCCATGATCGGCCATACAACGGCCGAGAAATAGCCGATATACTCGACAAGCTGGCCGGCGTCGAAGCTTCCGCAGTAAACGAGATAGCCGCCGTAGCCTAAGATTACACAGATAACGGACTCAACGAACAGCGTTACCATAATGTTCAGCAGTGTGGAAATTTTGGTATATTCTACGTTGATGTCCTCGTTCTCGCGGTTCAGTCTACGGAACATCATCAGCTCTTTCGTCTCTTTGACGAATGCTTTGATGACAGCAAGACCGGAATAGTTTTCCTGCGCGAAATCGGACAGCTCGGAAAAGGCCGCCTGGCGCTCTTCCCACTTTTTCATCAGGTATTTGCCGAGCGTTGTGCCGGCGGCCATCAGAAATGCCATCGGGATCATGGAAAGGCCGGTCAGGAAGTGGTTCATGCGCCACATTTTGATCACGGCAAGCAGGCCTAAAAACAGCGCATCGCAGAACATCAGAATACCGTCGCCGAAGCACTCCTGCACGGTATCGAGATCGTTCGTGTAAAGACTCATCAGGTTTCCGACTTTGTTGACCTGATAATACTCCTGGGACAGCTCCTTGCTGTGCGCGAACATGCAGGTACGAAGATCGGTCACCACGCGGATCGCGGAGCCGAAAAAGCAGACCCGCCACAGGAAACGGCCGACTACCATGACGATAATGGTAATAATCATGGGCCGGCAGACCTGATCCAGCAGAAATTCCATATCAAACACCGCCGCCTGGCCGTTGACCAGAACAGAGTCGCCGTTCATGCCGTTGATGACCATGCGGTACAGCTCCGGTATGAAAAGCTGGAAATAATCTACGAGAATCAGCGCTGCAAGACCGAGAATCAGAATGGGCGCATTCTTCAGGTAGTATTTGTTAATGTACTTTCCAAATATCATATATTTTCTCCCTCTTTTTGTTTTTGCCATTGTCTGCTATGATCTTTCTGACCATAACAGTCCTTCCCTTTTCCAAAGCGTTTTCGCCCCGGAATGCCTCCTTTCTTCTCCTGCATTTCACAGCTCCGATGCAATTTTAGCAGAGATAAACAGAAGGAACTGGACTTTAAAAAATCCAATTCCTTCTGTTCCAATTCACATTCCTGCTCCAAAAGCGTTCCGCTTCTTCTTTGCAGGACACCGTTGTCCTGTGAATGTTTGTTCTATTTTTTAGTATACGGTTCTTTTTCTCTCCCGTCAAGCATTTCACGCGTTTTTCTGTTTTCTTTTTTATTTTTTGCCGTTTTCCGCTTTTTTTGCGCAAAATCTGCGCATTCCGGTTAAAACAGCCAAAAGAAGAAGAAGGCTGACGCCAAGTGTGATCCACCACGTTCTGGTCACGGCTGCAATCAGATATCCCACCAGGCAGACACACGCCGTAACGGCCGCATACTGCATCTGCGTCGATACGTGGTTCAGATGGTTGCTCTGCGCACCCGCACTTGACATAACCGTCGTATCCGAGATCGGCGAAATATGGTCACCGCAGACCGCCCCTGCCAGGACGGCGGATACCGAGATAATCATCATCTCCAGATTTGTTCCGGCGGCGAACATGCCCGTTGCAATCGGCACAAGAATCGCGAACGTTCCCCAGGAGGTTCCCGTCGAAAAGGAAAGGAACACCGCCACGGCGAACAGCACCACCGGGATAAAAATACTTGCGGATGCATGGTCTCCCACGACACTTCCGACAAACTGGGCCAGGCCCATCGCATCACCGACGCCTTTTAAGGTCCACGCAAAGACGAGAATCGTAACCGCCGGAACCATCAGCTTGAAGCCCTCGGACAGGCTGTCCATAAAGCTCTTGAAGGTGATGACCTTCCGCGGCAGATACAGCGCCATCATAAACAGGATCGTCACGACGGAGGCAAAAATCAGACTCGTCTCTGCATCACACCCTGCGAACGCGGAAATCACATTGTCCGCGCCGCCGAGGAAGCCAGTGTAAACCATCGCTCCGATCGCTGATACAATCAGTACGGCAACCGGGAGCACGAGGTCGATGACTTTTCCGTTCGGATTGACCTCCTGCTCGGAAACCTGCTCAAACTCCTCGCCTCCGGTCGTGAAAAGATCACCTTTGGCGGCATTATCCTCGTGGAGCTTCATCTGACCAAAATCAAAGCCGGTGTAGCAGATGTAAAAGACCATCGCAATTGTAAGGATCGCATACAGGTTATACGGAATTGTCCGTAGAAACAGCTGGAATCCGCTGATTCCCGCATCCGCCGGCACATACGAGTTGACGGCTGCCGCCCAGCTTGAGATCGGCGCGATAATGCAGATCGGCGCTGCGGTGGAGTCGATGATGTATGCGAGTTTCGCGCGGGAAACCTTGTGGCTGTCCGTGACCGGGCGCATGACAGAGCCGACTGTCAGACAGTTGAAATAGTCATCCACAAAAATCAGAACACCAAGCCCCATCGTTGCCAGAAGCGCACTCCGCTTCGTTTTGATCTTCGTCCCCGCCCATTTTCCATACGCCGCCGAGCCGCCGGATTTCGCCATCAGCACGACAACCATGCCAAGCAGGATATCGAAGATCAGAATGTTGATGTTCATGCTGTTCCGTAAAATTTCAAAGAAGCTTGTGAACGCATCCCACGGATGGAAGCCGGTGTACAAAAGGACACCGACTGCCGATCCGATGAACAGGGAACTGTAAACTTCTTTTGTTACAAATGCAAGCAGAATTGCAAGCAGCGGCGGGACGAGTGCCCACCAGGTTCCGATAAACATTGAACCATTCATGTCGTCTGTTTTCCCTTTCTGCTGTTAAGTTCGTTTACACTTCCGGCGTCACAATTTTTCCAGCTACTGCACATGCTGCCGCTGTCTTTGGAGATGCCAGATAAATTTCAACTTTAGAAGTACCCATTCTTCCAAGAAAGTTTCGGTTGTTCGTTGCTACAACACGCTCTCCGTCAGAGAGGATTCCGCCCGCTCTTCCGCAGCACAGGCCGCAGCCTGGATGTGTAATCATGGCGCCTGCCTCTGCCAGTGTATCGAGAATGCCCATTTTGCTTGCCTGCAGATAAATCTTGCGGCTTGCCGGTGTTACGATCAGTTTTACGTAGTCGGCTACTTTTTTGCCTTTTAAAACCTCGGCTGCCGCCTGCAGATCCTCGAGACGGCCGTTCGTACAGGAACCGATGAAGACCTGATCGATCGGGGTTCCCTCGAGAACGCTGGTATCACGGATCTTGTCTACCTGGGACGGGCATGCCATCACCGGCACGAAGTCCTCAGCACGGTAAGTGATAGTGCGCAGATATTTCGCATCCTCATCGCCTTTTAAGCTCTTCTGATAGTCATTGAGTTCGATCTCGCAGTATTCTGCGGTCTTCTCATCCGGGGTAAAAAGTGCACATTTGGCACCTGCCTCGATCGCCATGTTGGCAATCGTCATACGGCTTGCCACGGTCATATTTTCTACGGTGTTTCCTGAGAACTCCAGTGCGCGGTACGTTGCGCCGTCTGCACCGAGGTCACCGATCAGACGCAGGATAATGTCTTTTGACATCACATTTTTCGGCAGCTCGCCTTCGATGACAACTTTGATCGTCTCCGGCACTTTGATCCACATCGTACCGGTTCCGAGGATGCTCGCCATCTCGGTGTAGCCGATTCCGGAAGAGAATGCACCGACACAGCCGTATGTCGTCGTGTGGCTGTCGGTTCCGAAAACAACGTCGCCCGGTTTTACGTAACCTGCCTCTGTCATTAACTGATGGCAGATTCCGTCGCTTCTGTGTACGTTTTTCATGCCGTATTTCTTTGCAAATTCATCGCCTTTGTGGAAATGTCTCGTATCGTCCACCTGGCTTGCCGGAACGAGGTGGTCGTAGATCAGAACGACTTTATCCGGGTCCCACAGTTTGGTAAAGCCCATCTCCTCGAATTTATCGCCGACAAACGGGATGAAGATATCATGAATCATGACTCTGTCCACGTTGACCGTCACAATGTCGCCCGGTTTTACGTCTTTTCCGGTGTTGTGGCGGATGATTTTTTCAATTACTGTATTGCCCATCGTTTCTTCCTCCCGCTCTTAATCCAATCCGTTGCGCTTGCGCATTGCCTTTACCAGGCCGCCTGCCTGAATGATATCCATCAGGTTCTCCGGCAGAGCTGCGATCGGGTATGTTTTTCCGTTGTAATCAACATGCTCATTCATCTTGACGGTGATGGCGTCGCCCTCTTTGATATCGTCGTGCAGATCCGGCTGCTCGATCAGAAGAAGGCCGTTATTGATGGAGTTGCGGAAAAAGATCCGAGCAAAGGATTTCGCGATAACGCAGGAAATGCCGAGCGCCTTGATGATCTCCGGTGCCTGCTCTCTCGAGGAGCCGCAGCCGAAGTTCTTTCCTGCCACGATGATGTCGCCCTTTTCAATCTGTCCGGCCAGTTCCGGGCGGAGCGGGGAAAAGCCGTACTGTTTCATATCGTCAATTGTCTTTAAAGCAAGATACTCGGTCGGGATAATGATATCGGTATCAATATCGTCTCCAAGCACCCATACTTTTCCTGTAAATGCTTCCATATGTTTATTCTCCCAAAAATATTATGTATCTCTCAAAGAAAATGGTCAGATCTGGTCTGCGGTCGCAATCTTTCCGGCAATTGCAGATGCGGTTACGGTTGCGGCAGAGCCCAAGTATACTTTGGAACTTGGATGACCGGCACGGCCCTTGAAGTTACGGGTTCCGGTGCTGATCAGCACTTCGTTCTCGCCGATGACACCCTGGCAGCTTCCCCAGCAGACGCTGCAGTTCGGGTTCATCACAATGGCTCCGGCCTCCATGAAGGTGTCGATGATGCCTTCTTTTAATGCCTGGCGGTAGATCGTCTGGCTTGCCGGAACAACGAGGAAACGGACGCCCTCTGCGACTTTCCTTCCGCGGATGATCTCTGCGCCGACGCGGAGATCTTCGATTCTTCCGTTGTTGCAGGATCCAAGGAATGCTTCATTGATCGGCGTTCCGCAGGTCTCTTCTGCCGGAACAACGCGGTCTACGAAATCCGGTTTTGCAACAACCGGGCGGACTTTGGAAAGGTCAAAGGTGTACTCTCTGACGTATTTTGCGTCCGGATCGCTGTGAAAGATTTCTTTTGGCTCTCTTCCGTGCTCTTTCAGGTACTCGATGGCTTTCTCATCTGCCTCAAAGATACCGGTCTTGGCGCCGGCCTCAACTGCCATGTTGCAAAGTGCCATACGGTCGCTGATGCTTAAAGTCTTTGCACCCTCACCGGTAAACTCCATCACCTGGTAGTTGCATCCGTTTGCGCCGACCTCGCCGATGATGGTGAGGATCAGATCTCTCGCATAAACGCCCTCCGGCAGTTTTCCTACAAGATTGAATTTTACGCTTTCCGGTACGAGTACCCAGGAAGTTCCCGTTACCATGCCGTACAGGAAATCGGTACAGCCGACACCGGTGCCGAATGCGCCGAGTGCTCCGTAAGAGCAGGTATGGCTGTCAGCGCCGAAGATCAGCTCGCCCGGGCGGACATAGTTCTCAATCATCACCTGATGGCATACACCTTTTCCTTCCCAGAAGTCAATGTTGTTCTCTCTTGCAAAATCACGCATCTTTTTCTGGGATGCTGCTGTTTTCGGGCTGTCGGACGGAACGTTGTGGTCGACGATGAAAACGAGCTTTTTCGGATCCGCAATGTGCGGGTGGTTTAATTTGTTGCGGTACATATCAACCGTCAGATGGGTGGTTCCGTCGTTGCTCATCAGACGATCCAGTGTTACGGTGTGGATATCTCCCGGCTTTACTTCCGGAACGCCGGCTGCAGCGGCGATAATTTTCTCTGCAATTGTCATTCCCATGGTTCTTACTCCTCCTCGCGGTTCAAAGAAGCAATCAAGCCTCCCTGATTCAGTATGTTCTGCATATATTCCGGCAGTTTGGTGCAGGTGTACGTTTTGCCGTTCACCTCTGCGGTTCCCTCGGACATATGGAGGACCATGGTGTCCCCGTCTTCTACGGCATCCGGCAGGTCTTTACAGACAATCGCCGGCAGACCGATATTGATGGCGTTGCGGAAAAAGATTCTGGCGAAGGATTTTGCGATAACTGCCTGCACACCCAATGCTTTTAAAACACCCGGCGCCTGCTCTCTTGAGGAACCACAGCCAAAGTTTTCTCCTCCTACAACAAAATCTCCCGGTTTTACTTTTTTTGCAAAGTCCGGATCTAACGATTCAAACGCATGGCCTTTCATCTCATCCAGATTCGGCAGAAGCAGATACTGGGACGCGATGATCTGGTCTGTATCAAGGTCATTATGAAATTTAAAAATTTTACCCTGTTCCATTTTCTTTCGTTCCTTTCGCATAAAAATTCTGACAAAATCTATTGTAACACAAAAGATATGGTTTGCAAAAGGAAAAAAAGCAAAAAATATAGGCCGCCTCACCTTTTTCCGGTAAGACGGCCTGAAATGCTTCTTTAGTGGGTCGTTCCCATTGCCTCTTTTACTTCTTCTTTGTTGGTTACGACTGCCTCGATGCAGTATTCCAGAGATTTTGCAATCGTTTCCAGCGGCATGCTTGCCATGGTGCTTGCTTTTCCGACTACCTGCTCGCATGCGAACGGTACGTGGATGAAGCCTGCGCGGATGTTCGGATATTTCGTTGCGCACAGGTGAAGCACATTGTACATGACGCAGTTGCATACGTAGGTGCCTGCGGTGAAGGATACGTGGCACGGAAGGCCGTGTTCGCGGACGTTCTGAACCATTGCTTTGACCGGAATCGTTGCAAAGTATGCGGTCGGGCCGTCTGCCTGCAGCGGTTCATCGGACGGCTGCTCTCCGGCGTTGTCCGGGATTCTTGCGTCTGCAAGGTTGATGCCGACTTTCTCTACGGTTACGCATGCGCGTCCGCCTGCCTGTCCGACATCGATGACAACGTCCGGATTGTGCTCTTTGATGGCTGCTTCCACGCAGGAAATACTTCTGGTAAACTCGGTCGGGATCTCAACTTTTACGATCTCTGCTCCGGCGATGGTATCCGGCAGAAGTTTGATGGCCTCGAATGCCGGGTTCACACTCTCTCCTCCAAATGGGTCAAATCCTGTTAATAAAACTTTCATCGTCTTTTCTCCTTTTGTCTCTTAATTTTTGTCTCCTGGTTCTGTCCTTTAATATAACACAGGCTCGGGTGCAATAATCTTTCCCCGGTCCATAATCTGACGGTTATCGGTAAAAATATCGGGTTCCCGGCAGACCAGGTCGAAGTGGCCTTTCGCATTCTGCACGCCGCCGAGCGCGATATTGCGTCCAAGCCCTACGTGGAAAGTTCCATACGCGGATTCATCCTCAATGTAGCAGTTGCCGAGGCAGTTCGAGCACGAATTCAGTCCGATGCCAAGCTCTCCTGCGATATAAATCCGTGGATCGAAATATTCCTCCATATACTTCTTTAAGCGGATGCCGGTCGGTGTCTCCTCGATATCGACATATGTTGTAACTGTAACCAGCGGTTGGATTCGTCATCCAAAATCCGCCGTTTTCCGCACTGCATCATGAATTCAATTCTACTAAAATATTCAAAAGATATCAACCTGTTTCTGATTTTTCTATGAAATTTGCACAATTCTTCCAATAAAAATCAATTTTGCGTCCATACTGTCTGAAAATTTTGTAGAAAATTTCTTTTTCCTCAAAAAGAAAAAGAGGCGTTCACAGCCAGCAGAAACATTTCTTTCCTGCGGACCGTGACAGCCTTTTTGCCGTCTTTCTTTTTCTTATTTCCAGACCGTATCGTAGTTGATCGGTTTATAGAATGCTTTTTCCCGGCTCTCATGATCATCCGGACGGTTGCCGAGAAGCCACATGGTTTTAGTTGCGACTGCCTCCGGGGTCATATCGTATGACTCGAGAATGTTGCACAGGGTTTTCATCTCATGGCCGACTTCATAGACGGTCATATCGCTTCCCTCGTGAGAAACCTGGGTACACATGATGATGAGTTTTTCCGGGTACTTCTGGCAGAGCTCGTAAAACGGCTCCTTGATGCTCGCCGGAATACCGCCGACACCGAAGCTCTCCACAATGATCGCATCGTAGTGCTCAAAAATCGCCGGAAGCAATACCGGGCTGATTCCCGGGATCAGTTTCAAGAGAAAAACGTTATCGCTTAAGTTTTCATAAAAACGAACCGGCTTTTCATACGGCAGCATCGGCAGATACCGCAGAATCCGGCGGTCCTGTATTACCGCAAGGTACGGGAAATCGATGCTGGAAAAGGCATTGTAGCTCTTCGTCCGCACCTTCTTCGCGCGCGTTCCCGCGATGACTTTTCCGTCGAACACAATCTGCACACCCTGGGATGCATCATCACAGGCGTAATAAAAGCTGTCGGACAGGTTTGTCTTTGCATCCGTGATATCCAAATTGATCGGCCGCTGTGCTCCGGTGATGACGATCGGCTTTTCCGAATTCTGAATCATATAGGAAAGCGCCGCCGCGGTGTACGCCATCGTATCAGTTCCGTGCGCGATGACGAAACCGTCGTAATCCTCGTAATGCTCCTTCGCCACTTTCACCAGCGTGCTCCAGTTCTCCGGAACCACATTCGAGCTGTCCAGATTAAACGGATTCACCGCCGTAATCTCACAGAGGCCTTCCACCTCCGGAATATAAGACAATAACTCCTCCGGCGTAATCTGCGGAGTCAGACCATTTTCCGTCTTCTTCGAAGCGATTGTGCCGCCGGTTGCGATAAATAAGATCTTTTTCAATGTAAATCACTCCTGTTTTCTCGTTTGGTAACAAGTTTTCTTTATCTTAGCAGACTTTGGGGACGGCGTAAATGATGAATTTGGAAATCGAGAAACCAATCCTTTCCATTGACGCGAAAAATTCCGTTTGCTATACTGAATTTTAGACACAGAAAATCCTTATCTACGAATTTTACATTCAGAAAGCCAGGCTTCCTATGAATCATGAAAATCATCCCGGTCATCCATATCTTTATTCTTTTCTTCTTGTTTTCGGTCTGACGCTGATCTGCGCTCTGCTTGCGGGATCTTCGTATTGATCGGAGCGTGAAAAACAGGAAGCTGCCGAACAGCGCAGAATCCAGGAGCTGCATAATGAATTTCTGACTCAGAAAGATTAAACACATGTTAAACATACGTGAAACGCCCTTTACCGGCTACGCCTTCAGCAACACCTTCTGCCCGCAGACCGGGATTTCCTCGAGATACTTAAAATACCACTTCTTCCTCCGCGCCGAATACCGCACCACCACCGGAATCCAGCAATTTTCCACTTTCAGATACACATACTGCCCGGAAGCCACTTCCACCTCGCCGTTCTGCTGCTCTACAAATGCACGGTTTTTCTTTATTTTTACAATGCCTTTCGTCATAATGATCATCCTTTCTGAACGGGTTTGAAAAGATACTCTACCTGTATTGTATGCAGAGGGGATAGGAAATTTCCACTTTTCAGGGGCAAAAAAACAGGACACGGGATTCCCCCATTGTCCTGTTCTCCTTTTATCACACACCTGCTTACCCCTCAGCATCGTTCTGCTGCCAAACTTTATCGCTCGAATCAGAACAGCTGCCCCAGCAGTTTCAGCTTTTCCTTTTTGGGGAATGCGGCTTCAAATTTTTCAAAAGCTTCCGGGTTCTTGTCACAGATAAAACTCCAACGCCAGCTGCATGGCCGTTTCATCAGAATCCGCCAGCTTACGAAAAATCACCGCCATATATTTCAATGGTCCGCCCGCCAGATAATCATGATGAAGCTGCGCAAGTTTTGAATCGCGGTATTGTTCCAGCGTCAGCATTTTGCGAAAATTGGCAGAGAATGTTTCTTTCGTCCAATGCTCAAACTGCGCCATGCTGTAATCATGAATCTGTGCAATCGGGGTCTGCAGATAGAAGTGTAATGGGGTCTGGTACCAATGTGCAGCTCCTCGGTGTCCAGAAACGCATCCTTGTGATCGACTCTTCCGGCTTTCCGGATCTGGCCTGTCTGTGCTTTTTTCAGGCAGCCACATTCCCGGCAGCCCGACTCACTGATTATCGTAACACGTAACCTCTCTTTGTGAAACCCCGGAGTCAAAAACAAAAAATCTCAAAACCAGTTGCTCTTGTTCTCCTGGTTTTGAGATTTTTTATGCTGTGTATCTTTTATTTTTCACCCGCCATCGGCTGATGGTCTGCAATTTTCAGAAAAACAAATCCAAGCGCAAAGAAAACCGCCAGACATGCAACCGCTACGTTGATCGTTCCTCCCGCCAGCTTTACAACTGCAATGACTACAGATCCAAGGAAGGAAGCGCCCTTGGCAAAAATATCGTAGATGCCAAAATATTCTCCCGAATTCTCCGCCGGAATAATTTTGGAATAATACGACCGCGACAACGACTGAATTGATCCCTGAAAGCATCCCACTCCAAATGCCAGAATCGCAAAGTGCACCAGCGTCCGCAGTGTCAGCGCATAGAGGCAGATGACAAAATAGCCTGCGATACAGATCAGAATCAGGGATACCGTGTCTTTTTTCCGCGACAATTTTGCAAAAAACAGAGATCCTCCAAAAGCGACAACCTGCGTGGCAAGCAGGAAAACAACCTGTCCGACCGTATTCAGATTCAGATCGGTTCCGATGTTGATGCAGTTGTCAATGATAGTTCCAACCCCATCAATATAGAGAAAGAATCCAATCAGAAAGAAAAATACTTTCCGGTCCGAAACTGCGATTTTTTTCAGGGTTCTGAATATTTTTCCAAATGTCTGACCGACGGTAACCGTTCTCATTTCCACGTAATTCTTCTGCCGATACTCCTTCAGCAACGGCAGCGTCACCACCAGCCACCAGAGAGCCGTCACGCAAAAGCCAATCATCTTAGAGACAAAATCCGGCAGCACCCCGACCATATCCGGCCCCAACACGTAAGCAATCAGTGCTACAAGAAACGGAATGCAGGATCCCAGGTATCCCCACGCATAGCCATAGGAGGATACCTCATCCATACGTTCCTCCGTCGTCACGTCATTCAGCATGGAATCGTAAATCGTCAGCGATGCATTATAGCAGACTCTTGTCACAATATAAATGACCAGAAACAGCACCCAGCTCGTCGCAACGCCATTCAGCACACATCCTGTGATGCCAAGACCTGCCGTTGTGGTAAAAAAGATCTTTTTCTTATCCTTACGATCCGCCAGCACACCGCAGACAGGACCGATCAGTGCCACCACCACCGTAACAATTGAAATGGCAATCGAATAATACGCCGTCGCCTGATCCGAACTGATTTTTCCCGGCCCTGTACCGATTGCCAGACTCTTAAACCAGATCGGAATCAGCGAACAGGCAAGCATAATAAATGCCGAATTTCCCACATCATATAAAACCCATGCAAACTCCTGCTCCGTCAGATTTCGAAACACTTTTGTCCGATGAAGAGCACGAAACAGACCACTCATACTCCAATCCCCACTTTCTTTTATTTTGTCATGCAGTATCAGTGTAGCATAGATTTCTTGATATTCAAAGTATTTTTTTGTATGAAAGTAGCCAAAATCATTTGCGAAACGCCAGTTTTCCCATCCTTCCATGATCCGCCGGAAATTTCACAGCAGATCATTTCGATTTCTCAGATTAATGCCGGTGTCTGCGCCAAAACGGAAAGGATCGCAATCACCGCAAAAATCACAGCAGCTGCCACTGCAGCAATCATAATTTTTCTTTTCATAGCATACCTACTTTCTCTATCATGTTTGCGGAATATTTTGTTTTCGTAATCATATCTTTTTTTCTAAAGACATTATACCCTATGCATAGGAATACATCAAACTTTTCCAGTCCAGGCCATTTCCAGACAGCTTTTAAAAACAGTCTGGCATGACTCCAAACGATTACAGGCGCAGGCGGTCATAACCGTCTGCGCCTGTAGTCGTTTCACTTTTTTTGCAGATGTTTTATAAGAATCTGATTACTATTTTTTTATTTCTCTGCTATACTTATGCTAAGATACCAGACACGCTCTTGCACCGGCCTGGCAGTCCGTGCATTGAGAAAAAATAAGAAAGCAGAGGATCAAAGAGATGACGAAAATCCCAAACAGACTTCACAAATACGTGCCATCTATGCTGCTGTTTCTGCTGTTTGAAGCAGTGGCAGTTACGCTGTGGCTCACAAAGGACAATTTTTTCTATCTGCTGAATTTCAGCTACATCGGAGCCTGCCTTGGGCTTGGAACGGCACTGTTTACCGCCGGGAAACGGTATGCCCGGCATTTCGTCCAGTTGGCGGTGGGCAGCTATATGTTGCTGTACCTTGGCGTGATTTCCCGTGAAAATATGCAGATCGAAGGGTTCTGGTACTACCTGTTTCTCGGCGTTTTCGAAGCAGCAACTATCCACTACGCGGTTGCAAAAATTTTCGGACCGTTGCTTTTTGGGCGTGGCTGGTGCGGTTACGCCTGCTGGACAGCTATGGTGCTGGACTTTCTGCCCTACAATCAGCCGCAGAAGCCACGAAAAGAAAAGCTGGGCTTCCTTCGCTATGTGATGTTTCTTCTGTCTCTGGCGTTGGTGTCTGGGCTGTTTCTGATGCAGGTGGCACATCTGGAGCAAATCATGTTCTGGCTTTTCCTGGCCGGAAATGCGCTTTATTACCTTGTCGGTATTGTGTTCGCCTTCCTGTTTCAAGATAACCGGGCATTCTGCAAGTACCTGTGTCCCATTACGGTTTTTCTCAAACCTATGAGCTATTTCTCTCTTCTGCGCGTCCACTGTGATGAGGATAAGTGTGTCCATTGCAGGAAGTGTCTGCAGGTCTGCCCCATGAACGTGGAGGTTAATAAGGAAACCCGCAAGCGGAAAAACGGAACAGAGTGTATTCTCTGCTATGAATGCACGAAAGTTTGCCCCTCAAAAGCACTGCATTAACCGTTTTTCCTCATCCGTAAGTTTATTCCTCGCTTCGGCTGATTGATCATATATAGTACATTAATGATTGGAATTATCTATATCTTCTTTTAGCATTCTACTGCTACCTTAATTACACCATCTCTCTTACCTTCAAAGAGTTCATAAGCTTCCTCTATCCTTTCTAAGGGATAGGTGTGGGTGATAAGCGGCTCTGTGTTCAGTTTTCTCTCTGCAATCAACCGTAATGTTTCTTCACAGTCACAGCCATCCACCCCTCCGGTTTTAAAGGTAAGATTTTTTCCATACATATCCGGAAGCGGCAGGATCTGTGCCTGATCATAAAGAGCAACCACCGTCACCAGACCATTTGGTCTCGCGCATTCCCAGGCCAGACGGAAAGTAGCTTCCGCCCCCGCAACCTCCAGCACAACGTCAGCTCCCCCATGATCGCTGTTTGCCCGTACAAACGCTTCACACTTCTCCGGAGAAACCAACAAAATCTCCGGATAATGCTGTCGGATAAACTGCAGACGATTTTTATCCTTTTCACACACAATAATCCGTCTTGGTTTTTTCAGCATTACCGAAAGCAGGGTACAGATACCGGTGGGGCCGGCTCCGATGATCAGCACCGTGTCCTGCTCTGAGATCTCTGAAATACGCGCTGCCCAGTAACCGGTAGCCAGAACATCGCCCACCAGCAATGCCTGTCGATCTGTAACGCCATCCGGAATCTTATTCAGTCCCTGATCTGCAAAGGGCACACGCACATATTCCGCCTGGCCGCCATCAATCCGGCAGCCCAGCGCCCAACCGCCATTTTCATCTGTACAGTTATTCACATACCCTTTCTTGCAGAAAAAGCATTCACCGCAGAAGGTCTCCACGTTTACTGTCACCCGGTCTCCCGGTTTTACCTTGGTAACTGCCTTTCCAACCTCTTCCACAATCCCCACCATCTCATGGCCAACCGTGATCCCGGGTACTGCCCGCGGAACGCTGCCATGTTTGATATGCAGATCGCTGGAGCAAATGCTGGCGAGTGTCACTTTGACAATAGCATCCCGCTCCTGCATCAGGGTCGGTTTTGGCTTCTCTCTTAATTCGAATTTTCCTTTTGAAACGTAGGTATACGCCTGCATATTTCTATTTTCCTCCACGTTTTTTATAATCCTCATCTATACGTTTTTTCCAGTCTGCGTTCAACGGGGCACTGCACCGGACAGAGCTGATTGCTTCGCTGACCACCTCATAATTCAACGCAGTTCCTTCGCTGTCGCACTGATAGTTGACTGCACGGTCTGCACCGATTCCGAACTGGCTTGCGGTCTCTACCGCGTCAATATTAGCACCGAGGAACAAAAACTCCCAACCGTATTTCGCTTTCTGCCGCTCGATCATCTGCCTCACTTTTTCGCTGTTGTACCGGCGGCTGGCATTTTCCATTCCGTCCGTAGTGATTACGAACATGGTGTGTTCCGGTACATCCTCCGGTCTTGCATACTTATGAACATTTCCAATGTGATGAATCGCACCGCCGATGGCATCTAAGAGCGCTGTGCATCCGCGAACTGTATAATCCCGGTCGGTCATCGGTCGGATTTTCTTTACATCTACACGGTCGTGCAGGACTTCACTCACATTGTCAAACAGTACCGTTGAGATCAATGCTTCGCCCTCTGCTTTTTTCTGCTGCTCAATCATAGAATTGAATCCGCCGATGGTGTCCCGTTCCAGTCCGTTCATGGAACCGCTGCGGTCTAAGATAAAAACGATCCCTGTTAAATTCTTTCTCATATGCTTGTCCTCCTCCAAAAAGATCTCGCCCTTGCGGGCTCGCTGTCGCGGTATTCGCCAAGGTTTCGAGCAAGCTCGAACTTTGGCTCATTACACGCGCATATGGCTGCTCGGTTTTGTACCTTACAGTCATAGTATAGCGATTTTCTTTTGTGGAGTGGTCGCATGGAAAGCGACATTTCTTTGTTCTTATGCTCCGATCAGACTCTGGTCAAAGGCAAACAGTGCCTCGTTAATTTCATACACATTATAGTTTCCCCGTTCGACAAAATATTCTACAATGATGTCAAATTTACTTGAATGGGACAATGTGAATCCTGCCTTGCCGAGCATCTCCTGCATCTGGGCAAGCGGTAGCTCCAAAGCGAGGGCAAATGCCAGCACCGTAGGTTTGGATGGCTTATAGAATCTATCCGAACGGATTTTTGAGAAGAGCTTTCTGTCAATATTTGCTTTCTTGTAGCACTATGCATCCGTCATACCGCTTTCCTCAATCTTTCGAAGCAGCATTTCTGAAAAGCTCTCATCCATCTGCCCCAGCGCCTCTTCCAGAGACTGACTGCTGCAGGATTTACAGATTGCTTCGGGCGGCAGCGGGACAGATGCAGCTTCAAAGCAGGATTCCTCTTGCCATGCTTCGGAACACCGACTCTGTTCTGCCCTCCTGTCGGTATGTTCTTCCACATACCTGTCATCTATGTACACTGCGATGTCATCAAACAGCTTTCCGCTAATCTGATATGTCTTTCGGTCAAAAATAACGATATAGACCATCATCTCGTTTTCCAGCAGAAATTCGCTGATGGTATCGACTGCAACCTTCAGAGCCTGGTCTTTTGGATAGCCGTAAACACCGGAAGAAATCAGTGGAAAGGCTACAGACTGACAGCCATTTTCTTTCGCCAGATTCAAAGATGTCCGATAACAGGATTCCAGAAGCTCCTGCTCCCGATGCCTGCCATCCCTCCAGCGCGGACCGACTGCATGGATCACATATTTGCAGGGCAGGCGGTATCCCTTTGTAATTTTTGCACTGCCGGTTTCGCAGCCATGCAGCGTACTGCATTCTGCAAGCAGTTCCGGTCCGGCCGCACGATGAATGCAGCCGTCCACACCGCCGCCGCCCAAAAGGGACGTGTTGGCAGCATTGACGATTGCGTCAACGTTCATTTTTGTAATATCGTTTCTGATCATTTGCAACGGCATGAAGCACCCCTCCCATTCGTCCAGCAGTTGAAAATCAACATTAGTAAATAAAATATCCCATAACATAAGCTTCTTTAAAAACACTTTGATTCTTGACTCCAGGAACTTTATCGAGATATTCCATGTCATTACTTGCAATCTTAACTCTTTTTAAGTTAAGATGCAATATTTGAGTTAAAAGTAGTTGAAAATCAACATTATTAAAAATCATTTTCGAAAAAAGTCCGGTGTAGCATGAGCATTACACCCACACTGCACCGGACATTCCACATCATCAACTGCTCTGTCTATTTTCTTCTTCCTGCTCATGCAGCTGCTCTTTTTTCTACTCGTCCCCTTTCAGGATTTCTTTGCCACAATGTCAAGTGATGAATTAAAAAAAGACAAGCAACATCAAAGAAAAATTTCTTTCACAGCACTTGCCTTTTTCTATTATATTATCGTTATAAAAGCTCCTACTTGAATGCTTACAAACTGTTCTTCAAAATCTCCAATACCTCATCATGATTCAACACCTTATATCCACCTTCCATGATGATGGTTCCATTTGCAATACCATGTAACATTTCTTCTGTTGCCCCCAACTCATGGAGATTCATTGTAAGTCCCAGTTCTTTCATCCAAACTTCCATACAGGAAAGCCCTTCTCTGGCAACCTGTTCATCAGCTTTTCCAGCAGGATTGACCTCCCACACATTCACAGCAAAACGGCAAAACTTGCTAAGACCATAAGGCATAATATACCGATATTGAACTTATTATAAATGAATCTATATCACCTGAAATGTTTTCCATTTTCCGGACTTCTGCCTCCAGAAGAAAATGACCGCCCGAATGCTCCAGTCACAAACCATTGCAATAGCAATCCCGATCACGCCCATTTTCAAAACAATTCCCAAGAGCCATGATAAAAGCAGACGCACCGCTATCGTGGAGATAACCGAAACATACATGGTAAATTTCACATCACCCGCTGCCCGCAGCCCATTACTAAGCGCACCGGAAAAGGGATATGCTGCTGCATTAAACACGTTATGGATTAAAACCAGCCAGATTACAAGCCGTTTGGTCTCCGGCTGCAAAGCATAAAATTTCATAAAGAATGGAGTCAGAAGAAAAATCAAAAGATTCCATGCCGATGAAATCAGCAATGTGATTCTTGTCAATCTCTTAAAATAATGCTCCGCAGCATCTGCATTCCCATTTCCCATACACTGTCCAATGACCGTTATAAATACGGGACCCATAGCGACTCCCGCCAGCGCAGCCAATGACCAGATACTTTGTGCAACACCATTTGCAGCAATCTGATATGTTCCAAAAAGTGCAACGATACCGCTTAATGCTACTTTGACTAACTGGAATATACCGTTTTCCATCCCATTTGGAATAGCGATTTTTAGAATTTGTTTCATGAAATCCACATTCCACCGGAAAATCCACTTGCAGCGATAGAACACTTCATTTTTTCTCTGAAAACAAAGTACTGTAATCATCACGGCTGAAAATGTCCGAGCGATCAGTGAAGGGTATGCAACACCTGCAACACCTGCACGCAAAACAAATACACCAATGAAATTTCCAATAACATTGATGATATTGGAAATTACCGACAAATACATGGTCACACTGGTTTTTCCAATACTGCGAAAAAGGGCAGCGCCAGCATTGTAAACCGCCAATGCCGGATAGGAATATGCAGAAATCCTAAGGTATGTAATACAAGAGTGCATCACAGAATCTTCCACTTTACCGAACATCAGACGAAGCATCCCTTCATTTCCAATTAGAACCATCACTGCGATCAGTATGGAAAAAATCGCAGAAAATGAAAGAAGCTGACTGGCGGATTCTCCAGCGTCATCATTTTTCTTTCTACCAATATACTGGCTGATCACAACCGCCCCTCCAGATGCCAATGCTGTAAACAGATAAATAAAAATAGTATTGAACTGATTTACCAGTGAAACACCGGATACTGCCGCTTCTCCTGCGTAGCTGACCACCAGTGTGTCCGCCATCCCTACAAGCATTATCAGCAGCTGCTCTAAAAACAGGGGAATAATCATAGCCATCAACTTCTCGTTTGAAAACAGAGTTGTTTGCTGATTCACGCCTTTTCCTCCTCTTATTGTTATTTTTTTGTTTTACAGATCATATAATCGATTGCATCAAGTGACTGCTGCTTTTCATGTACCTCATCAAGCAATTTGTACCGATATTTTCGCAACATCCTTATCTGCATTTCTTGATCTTCGCATCCTGAAATTTTTGCGATTTCTTCTTTGCTTAATCCGGCGTTTATACGGGAATCATAATCCGGTTTCATGAAATGGCACTCCCTCCTCAATAAAAAATATAGGTGCAGAAATTAAAGCTGTTTGCTTTATCTCTACACCTATATTATAATTTTCTAATTGAATTATATCAAATACTTAGTTTTTATGGTTTGTCCATGCCTAAAAAGCATTGAATATGTTTGATGAATTTTGTGGTTGCTAAGCTAAACGGCTGACCACGTTTCCATGCTAATACACTTGTTGCTGTAAGTGGCGGATCAAGCGGTCTGAATGTAACCTTTGATTGATTCCAGAACGGTACAGCCCCTTCAATCACCAATGAATATGCCAAGCCTCCATTCACCATAATTGCGCTGTTCGTACTTAAATTGCTGGTAAAAACAATATCCAGTTTCTCATAGTAGTTACCAAACCAACTTGCCAACTCACTCTGCACATTCATACGCCTAGGAAGAATCAAAGGCAGTACAGACAAATCTTTTGCGCTTACCGTTTCTTTCTTGGAGAGTGGATCATCCGATTTCATCAGAACCACCCATTTTTCCCTTATATTCAAGCGAATAAATTCATATTTTTCCATATCAACCGGCTCAAGAAGCAAACCAATATCCAGTAGTCCCTTCTCCATTTGTTCCTTTACCAAATCTGCTGTGGCTGTAAAAATGTCAAAAGTAACACGGGGATATTTCCGACGAAAGGACTCAATTATTTTAGGAAGAAGTTGTACAGCAGCAATTTCTCCACACCCAATGGAAATTTTACCTTCCACCTGTTCCTCTTGCTCCACTAATTCTTTTTCTGTCTTATCTACAAGCTGCAAAATTTCTTCCGCACGACGGCGAAGAAGTATTCCTTCATTTGTCAATTTGATTTTCCGTGTCCCTCTATCAAACAGCTTTACACCAATATCTTCCTCCATCTGTGCAAGCTGACGTGAAAGTGTCGGCTGCGTGATATGTAAAACTTCTGAGGCTTTTGTGATACTTTCTTCCCTTACTACAGTCAGAAAATATCGAAGAACTCTAATTTCCACGAAAAATACCTCCCAAATTCATCATGCTTAATAAGTATATTTTAACGTATCTATACTCGAAAGGCAATAAAAAACATTTGCTCATCGTATGCTTACCGGTAATATAATTTTATGTAAAACTTGATAAACCCCTATCATTTAATCGTTCTGTCTACATTGTAGAGCGGGGAAAATCGAAAAACAATGGACGGAGTACAAGTCCTTCCAAGAGGGATAAGAAAACTTCTGAATGGGTAAACAGTGCTAAAAAAGGTTCTGACATTGAAGCACAGCTCCATGTCAGAACCCATTTATTTCACAAATTATTTTTTGGAGTTGCGTCTCCCAGTGTTTTCCGAGCCACGCACTTCCTCATGGTAAAAGTAATCCACAATGACCGGGTGCCCAGGCTCTGCCCGGCCGTAGGGCAGCTCGTTGTCCACGAAGGGACAGCTGTTTTCTTTCGCCAGCCGTTCCGCTTGATCCTCCAAACCACGGAAGTAGCTTCTGTCTCTCTTGTTGTAGATAGCGTTGTACAGCGGAACCAAGTCAGGATGTTTTTTACGTATATAGTCAAGGATGTCTTTTTTGAATCCGCCTCGCAGGTTTAGATTTTCCAGCCACACCAGGTCGCACTGATTTCTGACCTGATGGAAGATAGCCTCAAAATCCGTGATACCGGGAAAAACCGGAGCGATAAAGCATACGGTGCGGATACCTGCGTCATAAACCTGCTTCATGGCATCCAGCCGTCGCTTAATGCTGACGGCATTGTCCATATCGTTTTTGAAATCCTCGTCCAACGTATTGATCGACCAGGAAACCGTGACCTTTCCCAGTTCTTTCAGGAGGTCGATGTCACGGATTACCAAGTCTGACTTGGTACAGATGAGAATTTCTGCCTCACTGCCCCGGAGCTGTTCAAGAAGCTTTCGGGTGTTCTGAAACTGAGCCTCCTGGGGCAGATATCCATCGGTCACTGAACCGATGACTACGCGCTGCCCTTTGTATTTTTGCGGATTTTTGATTGCCGGCCAATGTTTCACATCCAGGAATGTACCCCACGGTTCGGTGTGCCCGGTAAATCTCTTCATAAACGAGGCGTAGCAGTATTTGCAGCCATGGGTACAGCCCACATAAGGATTGACGGAATAGCCTCCCACCGGCAGGGTGGATTTTGTCATAATATTTTTGGTTTCTACATCCTGAATCAGAATGCCGCTCTCTTTTACTTCTGCCATGTCTTTTGTTCCTCCAATACCCGGTAAAAAGCCGTGGGAAATTCTTGTACCATCTGTGCCTCTCCCATGATAGGTAGCAGATCTTCTTTCATAAATACAGGGATGCCAAGCGCATGGGCCTGATGTGTCAGGTTCCACACCCATTCCGGTTTCGATACGGCTTTGCCCTTCCTATGTCCGGTCTCAGTCCCAATGACGATCCACTCAATTTAATACAAACAGCCACCGCTGATGCCTCCTTACCGTTTTAAGATTTAGCCTTCTGCCGCAGGTGCAACTTTCCCGAAGCCGTTCCAGGCATACAGGCCCTTCTTGTCCTCATCGCCCAGGAACTTGTCCACCTGACAGATGTGCAGGATATGGTCGCCCACCTCCACCGACTGCTGCAAGGTAGCCACCATCGCCAGCCGGGTGTCCGCCGGAATCTGGATGTCGCTGCCCTCCACAGCCATCATCTCGATGTTGTTGGCGGCCGCCTTGTCGGTCTCGGCTCCGGTAGATGCTCCGCAGGCCATTACTGCGCCAGCCAGACTCTCGCCGGGAACAGTGACGACGACTTTGCCGGTCTCACGCACACGCTTGCCGGTGTGGGACTGTTTGCCAGTGGCGAAGCCCACCATAGGCGGATTGAAGGAGAGGTAAGACACAAAGCAAATGGGAGCCAGGTTCGTAGAACCATCCTCCTTTTTAGAGCAGATCAGTGTCAGCGGATTGGGGGAGGTCAGAACAGTAGCCTCCATAATGTTCAGTTCTTTCATAAAATTCAGACCTTTCTAAGAGATTTCAGTCGTTGACTGTATGGCCAACCAGTGATATATTTATTATATCTGATAGCAATTTTTGTTCAAGTACGCAAATTATTTATACCTGGTATCAAAAAATATACTGCAAAAGACGAGGAACGATCCAATTATGACTTATGAAGAATTCAAAGAAAAGGTTGGCAGTGTCATTCTAACCGGCGAGGGAAACTGCCCGGTCACGCCGGTGGTTCAAATGCTGCAGGGCAAATGGAAACTCCAAATTCTCTATGAACTGTGCATCAAGTGTCCTATGCGGTTTGGGGAACTGAAAAAGATGCTAAAGCCAATTACAAATACGGCGCTGACAAATGCCCTCAAAGAGTTGGAAGCCGATGATTTGATACAGCGAATCCAATACAACGAGATGCCCTTGCGGGTGGAATATTTCCTTACTGAGAAAGGTCGTGACCTGCTGCCGGTCTTTTACGCCATTTCCCAATGGGGAATGAAATATATACCATGATTCTAACTATATTAATATCTGTATGATAATAGCCGGGAGGCATTGACAATTTGAGTCAACTTCCCGGCTTTTTATGCATTCTCTACTGCTGCAAAGGATTCAGGAAGCAACCTGATTCATGAGAGTTGATAACTCCCACCGCCTGCAAATAGGCATAGATGATTATGGTCCCAACAAACTTCATGCCCCGCTTTTTCAAATCTTTTGAGACGGCATCAGATAATGGTGAGCTAACCTTGTCTACTTCTTGGATGATTTTTTTCTCTGTCCAATGCCATAAGTATCGGTCAAAACTGCCCCACTCTTGCTGTATCTTTTGAAACACTTGTGCGTTGACCACTGCAGCTCGTATTTTCAGCCGGTTACGGATGATTCCAGAGTCAGCTTGCAGAGCCGTCAATTTTTCTTCGCTATAAGATGCCACTTTCCGTAAATCAAACCCATCAAAAGCACGGCGAAACGCTTCCCGTTTATTTAAGACACATTCCCAGGTGAGACCTGCCTGAAAATTCTCCAAAATCAACATTTCAAACAGCATATGGTCATCGTGGACCGGTCTGCCCCATTCCTCGTCATGGTATCGCAGATAAGTGGTATTAGTTGGGCTCACCCAATGGCATCGAATCTTTCCGTCTGCCCATTGCATTTCTTACTCCGCCTCCAAGAGAAAAATAACAGGTCGGATGCCGTCTGGACATGCAAACACACCAATCGTATCATCATTGAGCCAAGTGCCAGACGGCTGAACCAGTTCCCCCAAGGATAACTGACGCACCATGGGAGCAATCACCTGCCAAGCAACGCCACACATCCCATCCGGCGGATTGATGCCATCGCTGTACAGCACTTGACCTTTCTGATGAAAAGGACGTTAGTGAGCAAGATAAATCGCCGGACATCCCACACGCAGTTTTAAATCTTTGTATGGCTTTTGCAGTGTCTGCATCATAGCACAGCACCGCGATCAGCTGCTTTTGAAAGGAACCGGCAAACAACGCCCACATTCCAAAGGGCATTCCAGCGTATTTCATTGCAGATACCTCCCGGCTTCCGCTTCCAGTGCCTGCCATACTGGGTAGGCTGCGCCGTTCGCATCGAAAAATTTCTTGAGATCCCGGTTCAGCGCACTCATTTCATCGATGGCGTTCATTGCGTGGTCGGAGGCGCAGAGCTTGCCCAGCGAGGTGACACACATCAGCTTGAAAAAGCGCAGGCAGGTCTTGCGGTATTTCTCCCCTTCAAAGTCTGCATCCTCCTTGGGCAGAATGGTGTGCCCGGCATCTCGGATGGCGCGGTATCCCTCGATGTTGGCATCCAGCACACGGTTCAGGTACGCGGTATCTCCCCTGAGCTTTTTCAGGTCGCCGTCTGTCTTATAGCAGGCGAAGGCCGCAGGCATCACAAACGCGGCATGGCAGAGCAGATAGTCCTCCATGTTCGGCTCGTAAACAACCTTATATTTTGTGCCATGGAAGATGCGCCCGATCAACTGTTTATTGGAGGTTGCACCCGTCAGCTGCCCGATGGTAATCTTTTTCAGGTCGATGGAGACCACCCGGTCAGCCTCCCGATGCCCGGCAGAAAGCGCAAAGGCAAACAGGACGTTCTTTTCCGGCAGTGCCGCCGCCTGCGCCCTCGCCTGCACATTGTTCCCCACAAAAACGATGTTCTTCGTCCGGTTCACCCGCAGCGTGTCCAGAACGGAATCCAGCTGTGTATAGCGCAGGACTACAAAGATCACATCGTACATTGCATCCGGTGCAAGTTCAGTCACCACCGGAATGCGGCTGACCGAGGTGCGGAGTGAAAATTTGTCCTTGATCCGCAGGCCGTTCTGCTTGATCTCCGCAGCCCAGTTTTCCCGCGCAAGCAGAGTGACATCCTTTCCGGCGCGCAGCAGATTTCTTGCCAGATTGCACCCCAGAACGCCTGCACCATATACCAGAATTTTCATAGCTTGCCTCCAAATCCGATCTTCACGATCTGCATTTTCATCCCGTTGTCCCCGACCTTGGCGAGAAATCGGAAAAAGCCGCTGACGGAAGGGTCTTTCAGGTCGTTGTAGCCCATCATATAGCCCCTGCTGGATACCCGTAACCGGCTGTCCCACTCGCCAATCTCCTTGGGAGCATCCGAAACCGCGAAATATGCCCCTACATCCTTGATTTTTGCCGTTCTGAGCCATGTTTTTGCGATCATCTTCACCGCCGTACGGTTGGCAGCATCAAAGACCAGCACTCCGCCTGGGAAAGCGTCCGCCATCCCCTGCACCAGTTCCCGAACCTGCTCCGTCAGGAAGTAATAGAACACCCCGGAGGCAAAGAACACCGCCCCGCCGGAGGCATCGATCTTGTCAAACCATGCGGGGTCTTTCAGGTTGCAGGGGATGTTTTGCTCCCGCTCCCCGGCGGGCAGCAGCTGCTGCCGCAGGGCAATCACATCCGGGAAATCCAGATTGTAGATCTTGTATCTGCCATTGTCGCAGGCTCTACCGGTGTTATCCAGCCCGCAGCCCAGATTGACCACTGCCGCGCAGGGGTGATTTTTCAGGTACGCCTGCACTTCAAAGGCAAGGTCATTCTGCCGCATGGCGACCTCCAGCGCACCGAAACGCTGCATCAGGCTGCGGGAATTTTTCTCTGCCTCTGAAAAGTCGTAGTCGATCTGGTCGATCAGACGCACCGCCGTTTCGTCCCGGTAAAGGTTCGGATACAACTCCGTACACAGCTTCCGTGAATACAGCGGGAGGATCAACGTCTCCTGCACGGTGTTTTTCTCGATTTTGTATTTCATATCGGGTCCTCTCACTTTCTGATAAACGGCAGCTTCGGCATACCGTCCTGTTCAGCGATAAATGCCAGCATCTCAGCAAAGCCCTTCGGATCACGAATCTGATATTGCATGTGATCGTATCCCTCAAATACGGGATAATTGCCGCAGGGATAGGCTTCTATCACCGCTTGACGGTATTTGAAATGATCTTCTATGCTGCCAAACTCGAAATAGAGATGCTTTTGCAGTTCTTCGGAAAGTGCTGGAAAGGGTTTATCCTCCAGGCTGTCCAGAATCTGTCGCCGCAAATTTGTGTAGGTCAGATTTTTCCCAGCGTCTATAAAATACGACTTTATGGAATCGTCGTCACACCACAGTATCTTTTTCAGCGTACCGCCCTTCGACCAATATAGGCTCTTGATGGCAAAATACAGAAACGGCGTCATGATACGGCGCGTGCCCTTTCCGATTTGGGCGAACTGCCCGCCGTCAAAGAAAGCGTGCTCCACAGGCAGCTTCGTCTGCGTCAGAAACGCCATGGCAAGGTCTGCACCGATGGAAGAAGCGACCACCATCGCCAGCCGCTCCACGCCCTGTCGATGCAGAAAGTCCTCCACCTGCCGTATTTCGTCCTGCTTGCTGACATATTTCTGCCCCTCGCAGTAAACGGTGGAGGTGGGCAAGATGCAGAAATATCGATCCTGCAAATACCTCGCAATCGGTTCGCTGCTCGCTCCTGTCACACCCATTGCATGAAAGAACAGCACGGCAGGATTCCTCCTGTCGCCATATGTTTGAAGCAGCATTTCTATCACCTCATATTTTCATAAAAAGCATCATAATCGCCGCCAGTACTGCCGAAATGACCGCCATACCAATTGTGCCGAACAGCCACTTTTTGCCCTTATCCTTGGCTGTAATGTAGGGTTTCAGGTCTTCCGTTCCCGGAATTTCCCATGCGTTCGTATGTCCTACCCAATAGCCGTCAACCCAAAATCGGTCTATGAGATTCATAACGGACAGTATGACCAGCAGCTGCCAGAAGCCCTGAACGAAGCCCTTTGCGCCGTTGAGCGCATAGACGCAGACCAGCACATAGGCGATGTATCCGGGGACGCAGACAGCTTTAAAAATCAAAGCATTTCGCTTGATTTTCGCGTGTGTTGTAAGTCCCAGCGTTACGCACCGCTCCTGCACCTCCTGGCTGTAAAGATGCACCATGCCCACCGCGCCCTTGCAGATACCGATGGCGCAAACCAAAATGAGCAGAACGCCCAGCCCGATGCCTTCCAAAATCACCTGTAAAAGCATTACCGATTCCTCCTGAATCCCGCCTCATCCCGGTATTCGGGATGTCCCTTCAAGTACGGGTCTTTATCGCCGCAGATGGTGTAGTCGCATCGGCAGCCGTCCACGCAGGTGGTCGTTCGCACCAGCTTGGCATGGAGCAGTTCCATGGACGCATAGTCCACATTGCACAGGGCGGGCATGATGTCCGTAAGACCGTGCCGGATGGCGAACTCCGCCGCCGGACACGACGTAAACTCATAATAAATAGGCTTGCCGTTTTCGTAAGGCGCAACCGACATCTCGTAATCGTGCCATTTGTCGCAGCCGCTTTTCGCACGAACAAACGCCCTGTACATCAGCTTCCTCCAGAACGGCTTGTTGCAGTCCACGAATTTCAGCTTGCGGAAGGTCGGCAGGATCAGATTTTCCTCCATCTCTTCAATTTCACGGAACGAAGTAATTGCTTTGCAGACCACATAATAGCTCATGATGGCGATGCAGTCGTAGGTGCCGCCTACGCCGTTGTGAAAATTCTTTTTACCGCCGAGGTCGGTGCGCCACTTGGAAAGAAGCTCTGCGTATCTCAGCTGCACCTGCTCCCAGACCGCCTCGCGCTCCACCTCCGGATAGTGCAGAGTGATTTTCGCCAGAATTTCCTTTTTGCAGGGTTTGGAATATAGCACATGGCAGCTACGGTCAATTTGTAATTCGCTGTCCCTCATCTTCCCACGCCTTTCAGAAAACCGCTCTTTGCATTTTCTTCGGTGTCGTCCGATTCGTCGTAGGCATCATAGGGTGCCGATGGGTCATGTACTCGTTTTTTGAATGGTGAACAGTGCTTGTCTTTGTGGGCAAACGCAAAGGCAAAATTGTCCGTCCATCCCGTGTGACCGGTGATGAAATATGGATGCAGCCCACGTGCGCGCAGTTTCCGCTCCAGCTCCGCCAGTGACTGCACAGCCAGCTTATTGTCCTCCGCCAGCGAGGAAATGAAGCTGTAGCCGCCGTCCGCGCCAAACCACAGCGTGTCGCCGGTAAAAAGGTACTTATCGTCAATGAGGTAGACCATATGTCCCCATGTATGACCAGGAACCAGAAAACACTCGATCCTGACGCTGTCAATATCAAAGACCTCTCCATCGTGAAGCAGCTGCTTTTCGTTGTAGATGGTCACTTGCGGCAGCTTATAGAGATGATAAATAACCTTGCGGCGTGTTTCTCCGATCAGATACCGGTTCTCGATCTCGCCGATGTACAGATTCGCATTCCGGAACAGCCCCGGACTGTCTGCTTCCACCGCACCCACATGGTCGGTGTCCTGATGGGTGATAAGGATATGGTGTATCGACTTCGGATCAATCCCAAGCCAGCTCATTTTTTCGGCAAGGCGGTCGTAGTTATATCCCGCATCGACCATAATGGTCGTATCGCCTTTGTGGTAGAAGAAGATGTTCGCCACCCATTCGCGCACGCAGGCAACATTCTCGTCGATCCAGCCGGTGTTCAAAGGCTTGAAGATTTCCTTGCCCCGGTACATCCAGCTCATTGCTTTTCTTTGAAATTCCGTTGCCTTTTCGACATGATCGCACCTCATTTCTGTGCTGTGACACACAGCCAGCCCTTTTTATTTTTGTGACTCTGAACCCTGCCAAAGCCTGCTTGCTCCAGATACACTTTCAGATCAGCATCCGTATAGATGGTCATACCGTTAATGATTTGCGTCCATTTGTCGTCTTTTGCTGTTTCACCGTTTGCTTCGTTACAGATGAAAAAAGTCCCGCCGGGCTTCAGCACCCGATAGACCTCTCTGAAATTCTGCGCAAGTTCCGGCCAGAAATAGACCGTTTCAAATGCGGTCACTACATCAAACTGCTCCGCTTCAAACGGCAACTCTGCTACACTTGCCTGCTGCACAGTACACTGCCCTGCTGCAATGGCACCTGCATTGACCTTTCGCGCTTTTTCTACACTGACTGCTGAATAGTCGATGCCCTGCACCTTGCCCTTGGGACACAGCTTCAGCAGCGTTTTGATGTTCGCTCCACCGCCGCAGCCGCAGTCCAGCACCATGGCATCCGGGGCAGGCTGCAAAAAATGCAATCCCCACGCTGCCATTGCGCTGTGCCCAAAGTTCATCATAGCAACCATGATCTTTCCGCTAAAGCCTACGGGCTTGCGGGTGTTTTCAAAGAAGGACATATCACACCTCCGATTTCACACATTCCGTATAGGTCAGCGGAAAAGAGGCCTTTAGAACAACACTTTTTCGCACTGTCCAATCATTCTGTTGCAGAAATTTTAGGTATTCTTCACTCGTCCACTTGCTGTGGAGAGGAAAGCCTGCCAGATTCATGAAAAAGGCTTTGACCTTGCCGGGAAATGAGTTTTCTGCGTGCGTAAAGGTAGGCGCGATCAGCACACCGTCATCCTTCAGCACCCGTTTGATCTCTCGCAATGATTTTTCTGGCTGAGGCACAATGTGCAGTGCGTTTGATACGATTACCACATCGAATGATTTGCTCGCGTATGGCAGAGAAAACATATCCTGCACGGAAAAACGCAGCTTCGCAGAGTAATTCCCCCGTTTGGCCTCTGTAATCATTTCCGGAGAGGCATCCGTCGCCTCGATGTGTGCCGCTGCTTTTACGATGTGCTTGGCGATCAGTCCCGTTCCGGTAGCCACCTCCAGCACTGTTTTGTCTTTCACGACCGGACGGATCAGCTCATACATTTTCTCGTATACTGCCCTGTCTTTTCGCATAAAGCAGTCATACAGACCTGCATTTCTGTCCCAGAAATTCTTGTGTTCTCGCATTGCTGTCTCTCCTTTTATAGTTAGATTTATCTAATCAGCACGTGCACGCTGATACGTTAGGTTCGGCTAACTCACGTATTTAGGAAAAGCCGCATTTCTGCGGCCTTTCGGCTTATACAAATAGCTTGCTGCAAGCATCTCACATCTGTATTTTCAGCCACTGAGGATAACGCCTCTCGATCTACTCCTTATGGAAACAGCCAAAATCTATTTTCACACCATTGCGGTGACTTTTGCTTTCTTATCCATATTATATCATGCTCACTTCTTTTTTGCAAGGACGGTCATGCCAAGATCCACGATGATTTTTCCAATCGTTTTGCTTTGCATTGGGGTTGACCTCCTATCCTTTATTGGTTCCTTATCGAATGAAATTTGTCATTTCCCACGGTTCTTCCGGGGGCAGAGGCACCAGCTTGCTGCCTACCTCTTTGCACTTGAGATAATAAGCCATATTATGACCCAGTGTTCGAAGAGTCGCAAGGCCCTCACGGTCCTGCATTACTTCCTGCGGTGTTGTTCCATGCATCATGTTCCAATAACGAGACGTAATAATAGGCATCTGCATCAGACCAAAATACTTGTTCAGCTGATCCCATGTAGCCGTCGTTCCGGCTCGTCTAGCCGACATAATCGCCGCTACAGGTTTCAAATAGAATCGTCTGCCGCCTCCGTTTAAATCGGCATAAAAAGCACGGTCCAGAAAAGAAGTGATTGCACCGGCAGCTCCTGCCCAGTGGACCGGCGTTCCAAATACAAAGCCATCATAAACATCGGTGTACAAGGGGTACAAACAAGATAAAATAGAAATGAGGGGCGATAGAGCGGAAATGTCAGATTTTCCACTCTATCTGAACACGGTCGCTGGTGGCCTTGATCGTAGAGATCAAACCATCGGCGGCTTTTCTTTTGTCGTCAAAATCTATGCTGTCCCAGTTGTCGAGATAATAGGATAACTTCTTTATCTGCTGGGGAGATATGATTTCAACGCTCAATTCAGCGATTGCCTTTGAAATGGTCTGGCGTCGGGTGTCCAGTTCTTCAATTTTTTTATTAGCGTAGGCAAGCAAGGTCGCATTGGCTCCGGTCAGCGTATCAAGCAGCTTTTCAATTTCTGACTCCACCTGTGCCAGCTCCACTTGATAGGCGGTCAGCTTCGGATTGACTTTTTCCTCTCTGCCGTGGAGTATCTGAAAGTCTTTGAACTTTTCCTGCATGGCCGAGAAAATGAATTGCTCAAATTCTTCTTTGCGGATTTTCCCGCAGCCCGGACAGCCTTTGTTTTCCGTCCGTTTGGTACAGCGGAAATATCCGGTGCTGTTTGGTACATGGGTGGCTTTCAGAGCATACCCACAATACCCGCATTTGATTTTTCCGGCCAGCCAAGTATTTTTCGGTTTCCGTCCCTGCTGGAAGGTGGTATTTGCCATAAGTTTTTTCCGGCATTTAAGCCATGTGTCAGAGGAAATGAGTGCTTCGTGGGGAGCGATAACAAGTATCTGGTCTTTTAAGCACCTGTCCTTGTCCTCCTTCACATCCCGCCCCTGATAGAGATAGCAGCCGTTTGTTCCGGCAAAGTCGGAAGCGTCATTGACAATCGCTGCGCCCTGGCTCTTGAAAAATTCGTACAGCTCCAAATCGGCCTGTGCGTAAACGGGGTTTCTTAAAAGCTGGGAAAGAAATGTACGGAACATGGATTTGCCATAAATTTTTATGTCATGTTCCTCGAAGTATCGGGTAATATCTCCGAAGGAGGTTTCCGGTTCAGCGTACATTTCAAACATCAGCCGAACATGGTCGGCGGCTACGGGGTCGGCAACCATTTTCTTTGTGCGGATACCCTCTACCACAGTAGGCTCTAACTGATAACCGTATGGTGCCTGTCCGCTCATGTGAAAGCCTTTCAGGCACCGTGAATAGTAGGCGTCTGTGACACGCTTCTGAATTGTCTCACGTTCAAGCTGGGCGAATACAATGCAGATATTCAGCATGGCCCGGCCCATCGGGGTCGAAGTATCAAACTTTTCTGTGGATGATACAAACTCCACATCATACTCTTGAAACAGCTCCATCATCGTTGCAAAGTCCAGAATAGAGCGGCTTATACGGTCCAGTTTATACACGATGACCCGCCTGACCTTTCCCTTGCGGATCTCGCCCAGCAGCTTTTGAAACTCCGGCCTGTCCGTATTCTTACCGGAATAGCCTTTGTCCTTGAATACCCGGCAGCTCCCACCTTTCAATTCATACTTGCAAAAGTCGATCTGACTTTCAATGCTGATACTGTCCTTGCGGTCTACTGACTGTCTTGCGTAAATACAATCTTCTCTGATAAATTCCATATTGGGCTCCTTTCCTTGTTGGAATGGAGCTACCAACCTTACAACTATATTATACCATCAGCAGCCCCGGACAACAATGTTGCGAATGATTAGGGAAATCTGTCTCCATATTTGCGGAACACCTCATAAAGACAACGCTCAATTTCTTTTTTGCGCTGTGCTTTCTCCTTCGGGGGAAGTACCGGCGTGAGGCTTTCCAGCACAATGATCTTCCCTTGAAATGCGACAGACTTTGTTTCTCGTTCATAAGTGACAGCTTGCGTCATTGAAAACCTCCTTTGCGAAAGTGCGTGTATATGCCTGCCTTTCCCACTTGTCCCGTGGGGAAATGTCAAAAGACGGCACCCAGCAGGTGCCGCCCTTTGAGCTTTCTCCACTTCGGGTCAATGTGGCCCGAGGTCAGCAAGGACTGGAAAGGTACTTTTCTTTGGCGTCCTCCACGCTGTTGAGGTCAAATATTTCATAAAGTTGCCCCACAACTCGCCGTATATCCTTCTTTGAAAATCCGCAGTTCTCCATTGCCATAATGACATAACCACGGCAGGCGTCATTGCTCCATTCGTCCGGTTCCAAGCCGGGGATTATTCCAAACGCATTTCCCATAAAGTGCTCCTCTTTTGAAAAGATGGGGAGCCACGCCGGATCGGTTGGCCTATCATCAGACAGCATTGCCGGGGGCTCCCCATAGGTTTTCATTTCATTTCAGACACACCGGACGGACATAGGCTTCATGCCCCATAGTATTTCAACTCTCCCCATTCTGATGGCAAGGCGTTCTCATTGCCTGCGACGGCTCACGGCTTGCAAGACCGCTTCAACGCTCGGACTGTGACTAAACGCAAGTATCCGGGTTCTGCGCCTGTTCCGGTGGAGCCAGCCTTGCCCCACCTATGGCATGGACCTGTTCGCTCGCTCAGTTTTACAAAGACTGTATTCTCTGAAATCTGAGGTCATGGCGGGTCTGTCACACAGCGCGTTCCCCTTCGTATCCGGGTGTCTTTTTATTCAATTTTCAATCTGCATGAGGCTTGTCTGAACCTCGGGCCATTGTGACCCGAAGTGTTTTACCTCTCATAAGCCATTTCATTTTCCGGCCTAAATCGGTACGCCTTACAAAGAATTTTTCAAAATTTTTTCTAAGCGACGCAGACCTCGCTCGATTGCGACACGAATCACTTTTTCATGGACGCCCTCTGCCCGGGCAATGTCCTGTTTGGTCATGCCGAGAATGAAATGGGCGTAAATCCGTTTTGCCTGTTTGTCTGGCAGACTGGTAATCGCTGCGTGAAGTTCCTGCATGGTCACTTTCCGCTCATACAGTTCATGGGGAGATAAAGCGACAAAGACAGCCTCATGCTCCAGCCCGTCATCCCGATCAAGGGAATAGTAGGCTTTGTGGCGGTATGTACGCAGCCGATAAGCAGCCTCTTTACGATCAAACTCTTTGAACATTTCTGCAACTTCTTCCGATACTTCCATGAAGCAATCCGATGTATAGAATGGGTAATAGTCCCGCAAATTGATAATAGCCATATTGACCTCCGTTTCGGTTGTTGGTTGACGAGTGACCGAAACGAAGGCGGCGGGGAGCGGCACCGGGGAATGACTTCGGGCCAACATGACCCGAAGCAGCCCCATAAGAACGCAAAAGCGCCCGGGCGGCATGAAGCCACACGGACGCATGAAATGACATAATAGTTAAGGTTCCAACAAATTTCGCATACATAGCCGGAATAACCCGGAGGCGGGGCTATGCTTTTTTTAACTGATGTAGGTCATGGGCACTGTGAAAAAAGGCAAAGATAGACACGGCGGCAATCCTCCTATATGCCGCCGTGGATTTACACGGTGTTAGGTCGTCGTTGGTTTAGGGGGCGAAAAGAAACGGCGGCTCTGATTTCTCAAAACCGCCATATCGTCAGTGATATAGGAAAGCACACGAAATCCTCTGCCCGTCAGCGGTTTTTTTCTTTTCCCCGCTGTGGGGGCAGATGTTTCTTAATTGATTTACCACAAGCATAAACTACAAATGTTACACAAATGTCCGAGGCGTCTTTGATTTCGACAGAAAAACAGGCTGAATTGTTACAAAGCTCGGACATTTCAAAAGAATTTTTTGAAAAATACTAAAGAAGCGGAGCCGCTAAAATCTGCTCCGCTTCGATATGATTGATCTAAGGATGTTTTGCTATTTGATTAAACTCACTCTGTCAACCGCAATCGCTCCACAACTGGAAGGTTAACGTCAGTTTTGTAGACCCATATAGGCACAATAAGGCAGATTAGCAACACCAGTCCAGACACCAGCACCAGTGGGATAAATGGATAGGAGAAAACAGCATAATAGGCCACTTTACTAAAAATCATATATAGCAAGATGAAGATTGCTGTTCCAATGGTGACTGCAAGGGAAAGGGAAACGCCCCAATAATAGAAACCTTCCATAAATAGCATTCGTTTGATTTGTCGCTTTGTCATTCCAATGCTTTCAAGAACAGCTAATTCATAGCGCCGAGTATTTACATTGACAACCATTGTATTGACAAAGTTCATGACACCAACAAGCAGCAGGATCACGGACAACCCTGTTCCTAAAACCTTTGCTGTAATGAGATATTCCTGCATTTCTTCTCGCCGTTCATATCGGGATATAATATCAATGTTAGCTTGTGATGCGGTGATTTGCTTTAATTCTTGCAGTATACTTTCGTCATGTTGACCATCCGTATCAAAGGCCACGCGGAACACTCTATATTGCGGAAAGAGTTCTTTCAAAGCTGTTTGACTAATATACAAATCAGGAGCCGTCCCTCTCTCATTGCCTCCTCCTGCTCGAAACCCTTCATTCAAATAACCGTTCGCTACAATAAAGGAATGCTGTCCGTTCTGCGTCTGGATTGTTATTTCCTGCCCTGGCTGAATAAGGCCTTCTACTGTTTTGGACAGCAGCACAACCTTTCCTTGTTCAAAGGCAGACGTGTCAATAGGCAAGTTTAAGGTTTTATTGATTTCTTCCAAATATGCACTGTCAATTCCAAAAACCCCGCTAAAAAAGTTTTGCTGATAATTTTCTAATTTTGCCGGATCAGAAAAATCAATGCCGTTTACTCCGTCTAATGACGCAAGAAACTCGTGAAATACAGCATCGTCATATACAACATCTGCTGCTACTTGAGGATAAGGTGCATAGGTCAACCTCAAATTCTCAATGCCGTCAAGCTGACCAATCTCTGAAACCATTTCGCTGGAAATTAAATCTTCTCTTTCGTGGATACTATATGTGAGTGCAAAATCGCTTACTCCCCATTGGCTCACATAATTCTCCGGGCTTAAACCATGTAATAGCCCTGTGACGACAAGGAACAAGGAAAGGCCGAAAAAAAGCGATGCAAAAACAAGGGTTGTACTCTTAGCATTACGAAAGACATTGTTCCATGCCATTCTGGACAACTTCATTTTGCTACAATTTCTGGCGCTGCTCTGTGTGCTGGCTGCTGTATATTGGAGTGCTGCTATTGGTGAAACACTTCCGGCAATTTTGGCGGGCTTCATGCTTGCAATCATAACGGTAATGAACGTAAATATGGCCGCTCCTATGAAAATAAACGGCGAAAAAGATACTTTTGTTCCCACATCAGAATTTGTTGAATACATCATATTCAGGAAGTAAGGAACAATGCCAAAGGAAACAACCGCACCAAGTAACAGACCAATCGGAATACCAATACAAGAGATTCTGATTGCCTGCTTATAGATAATTCTCTTTATCTGCCTTTGGGTCGTTCCAATCGTTTTAAGACGGCCATAGAATTGCACATCTTTTACGACAGAGACATAAAGAATATTATAAATCAGCAGATAGCCGCTAAAGGATATAAAAACTGCTAAAATTATTACAGCTAAAATAATAGTTCCACCATTTGCCTGTTCTAATGGTACAATTTCAAATGTTTGCCCTTCTGTAAAGTCAATCTCACGCCGCAATCTTTCACAGTTTTTGTCAGCATTATCATTGCCTTGAAAACGGATCATTGCCGTAACACTATTATCCAGTGATACATTTAAGCTATCCTTAAAAGCGGATGAAACATAAACATAACCACGATTATTTGTGCGCATTGGAATGTAGTCCGTATAGTAGCCCGACAGCAAAAAGGTGTCCGTGACATAATCATAGCTATCGCCAATTTGGTATGACAACACAATCTCCATCCCTATTTGCGGATCAGAAATGCCCATCTGTTCAAGCACCCATGTAGGTAGCATAATTTCGTTTTTACTTGATGGGTAATTTCCTACAACACCTGATATAGTAGGAAGACGGTGGTGTTCCCACTCTGTATCATTTATCCATACTACACCTAATCTTGCGTTTCTCAGTTGTTCTGTATCAACACTACCTAAACGCTGCTGTATACCTACGTCAAGGACAAGGTTTGATTTTGAAATTTCAACCAACTGATTTTCTGTTACATTTGTGATTCCGACATCAGCGGTAGTTCCCATTAACCGAATTTGTTGCATTTGGTAGGTTTCAAAATAACTAAAACCAATACTGAATGTCGCAGTTATCATAAATGCAGTTAGCACAAGAGCAATGATTGCAAATAAATTACGCTGCCGTTCACGATGCAAACTGCGCTTTGCCAGCTTCTTTTCAATGTCACTGGTATCATTTTCAAAAGGCCATGTCATAGCTTGCCACCTCCTTATTCCACAATCCTGCCATCCTCAATGCGGACAATCCGATCTGCAAGACGGGCAATATCGTTGTTGTGGGTAATCATCACAACGGTTTGCCGGAACTCCGCACTGGTGCGCTTGATAAGCCCCAGCACCTCAGTGCTGGTCTTGCTGTCAAGATTGCCGGTCGGTTCGTCCGCCAGCACGATAGCCGGTTTGGTAATCAAGGCGCGGGCGATAGCCACACGCTGCTGCTGTCCGCCGGATAGATTGTTCGGCATATTTTTCAGTTTATCTTCCAGCCCCAGTAGGTGAACAATTTCGTCCAAAAACTTCTGATCCACCGTGTCCCCGTCCAGCTCCACCGGCAGGACGATGTTCTCATACACATTCAGGATGGGAACAAGGTTATAGTTCTGGAAGATAAAGCCGATGTTGCGGCGGCGAAAGATGGTAAGCTGCTCGTCGTTCTTCTTTGCCAGTTCTTCGCCTCGGACAATCACGGTTCCGCTGGTGGGAGTGTCCAACCCGCCCATCATGTGAAGCAGGGTGGACTTGCCGCTACCAGAGGTTCCCACAACAGCCACAAACTCGCCGTCCTCCACGGAGAAATTTACGCCGTCAAGGGCGCGGGTAATGTTCGGTTCTGTACCGTAATACTTTTTCAGGTCAATCGTCTGTAAAACGCTCATATTCAAAACTCCTTTCAAGGCTTCCTACCTGTTGATAAGTGTATTGTAAAACCCAAATGTCCGCGAAATGTTACAGCGGCTAAAAAAATTCATTGAAAATTGAGGTGAAATGTTACAACGCTCGGACATTTCATTTTATCTCTGCACTTCAGGCCAACTTGACCCGAAGCAGAAAGTTTCTCTCAACGCAAGGGAAGCATAATGGAAAATTCCGAACCCTTGCCCGGCTCCGAAACCACTTTGATATAGCCGCCCTGCCGCGTTACGATCTCGCGGGCCAGATACAGGCCAATGCCCACACCCTGCTGTTCGTGTACTTCTTCCTCACGATAGAAGCGCTGGAAGATAGCGGCCTGATTGCTTTCGGAAATGCCCTTGCCAGTGTCGGTCACTTTGATTTCCACATACATTTCCCACAGCACCACAGACACAGCGATTTTCCCGCCTGCCGGGGGGTACTTCACCGCATTGTCCAGCAGGTTAAAGAGGGCTTCCGATGTCCCCTGGCTGTCATGGGAAACGGTCAAATCCTCCGGGCAGTCCACGGACACGGCGATTTCCTTTTTCTCCGCTGCATACACGATCCCACTCATGGCCTGTGCCACGGTATCAAAGAGGCGGCCCGGTTTCTTGTCCAACTGGATTACGCCTGTTTCCAGACGGGAGGTTTTCACAAGGGCCTGAAAGAGAAAGTCCAGCTTATCCGTCTGGCTGCGGATTCCCCGGATAAAGTCGGTGCGCTCCGCCTCGGTCATAGGCTTTTCCAGCAGGGTGTCCGTCGCCATTTTCAGATTGCTTACCGGCGTTTTCACCTGATGGGAAATATCCGATACAAGGGTCTGTAACTCCTGCCGTTCCTCGTCCACCCGGCGGCGGTTCTCCTGCATGATCTGGTAAAGCCTTGCCAGCCGGTGTCCGATTCTGGCAAGCTGGGTTTCGCTGTCCTCTGGCCGCTGGGGCGCTTCATTTCCGGCAATCATGTGGTCTAAGGTCTGGCACAGGTCAGCGGTAAACTGTGATAACCGTTTTCCAAACGCCTGCGTCAGTACAAAAATCCCTACAAGGGCGCACAACAGCAGCGCCCCGCCCGTCAGCAGCACCGCCGTCTGTTTTGTCACAAGAAAAAGGGCTATGGTGATCCCGGACATGGAGAGGGCAAACCCTATTGCCACCCGGCCAAACAGCCGCTTTACCGAGAGGTTTTGAAACTTCATTTTGCCTCGCCTCCCGTCCATTGATAGCCCATGCCGTAAACGGTCTTGATGTAGGGCGCGCCGCCGTCGGATTCAATCTTGCTGCGAATCCGGCTGATAGAAGTTGTCAGGGTGTGTTCGTCTACAAACCTTTCGTCTATATCCCACAGCTTTTCCAAAAGCTGCCCACGGGTCAGCACTTGCCGGGGATTTTTGCGGAACAGGTTCAGCATTTTGTACTCCATCGGGGATAGGGTCAGGGGCTTGCCGTTTAAGGAAGCCGTCTGCTCCGAGAAGTCCAGAAACAGCCGCCCGTCGTCGTAAATGTCCTTGGCCGGTTTGTGGTGTTCCAGCATGGCGAACATGGCTTTGATTTTTCGCTGCAAGGCCCCGATCACAAAGGGCTTTGTGATGTAGTCCACCGCGCCCACCTCATAGCCCCGTATCTGGTCGCTCTCCTGATCGTTGGCGGTCAGGAAAATCACGATGGTATCCGGGTGCTGGGGCTTTATCAGCTTGCACAGTTCAAAACCGTTCCCGTCCGGCAGGTTGATGTCCAGCAGAACTAAATTAAATTCCCGCTGGCGGATGGCTTCGGCTGCGGTTCTGGCATTTAGGGCAGAAGTCACGCCGTAGCCGTCTGCGGTCAGGTTATAGGCCACCATCTTATTCAAAAAACTGTCGTCCTCGACAATTAAAATCTGCTTCATATCCTCACTTCCTTTGCTTTTTGCAGATAGTATAACAGGCAAATGTCCGTGAAATGTTACAGCGGACGAATTTTTGAAAAAATTATTTCTTCATAAATTATATAGCCTGTTGGCTTTTACATCAAGATTTTACAAGTGAATAGTGAAATGAAATACTACCTTACATAAAGTTTCATTACATTCTCATAATCCAACCAGAAATGTACAATGATATAGGGTGATATGAGAATGAACCAAGATGAAAGAAGGTTTGACTTTCACGGCCTCGGGGCGGCTCTCAAACGAGCCAGAGAAGAAAAGGGATGGACACAAGCCTATGTTGCGGAATTAGTAGACCGTGACTCCCGTACCATTATGAATATTGAGAACAAAGGTCAATATCCCAGCTTCGACCTTTTTGTTAAACTCATTACTATGTTTGACGTTTCAGTTGACCAGTTTATTCATGCGGACGGAGGGGCAAGGTCAAGCTCTTGTAGAAAGCACATTGATGTACTTCTAAACTCCATGAATGAAAAAGAGCTTGTCGTGATAGAAGCCACAGCCGAAGGCATTAAGAAAGCCAGGGAAACGGAGGTTCCAGAATAAGGGCCTCTGTTTTTTTGCGTCATTTTAGGGGCTGTCGCTAAGTGGCAAGCAATGCCTCTGTGGCCACAAGTGGCACAAAGGCGGCTTGTTGGGGCTCGCCCCAAACCCGTATCTTCGGGCCAACATGGCCCGAAGTGTCAGCGTCGCTTTGCTCCTTATTTTCATAACCTTAACGCTCCTTTTCCTGCTTTCTTCCCGGCTCGGTGTAGCCCATCAGAGTGTCAATGTTCGCCTTGATCGTGACGATCTCCTGCATATCCCGTCGTGCCTTCTGGTATTCTCCATAGAGCTGTTTTTTCTTTGCTGTGAGCTTGCGGCCTTCCTCCTTCAGCACATCCATTTTAGGGAGCTTCGCCCCGCCCAGCAGAGAGCGCATTTCCGCTTGTGCAGCCCGGTACAGTTCAAGGTCGGCCTCATGCTCCGCAAGGAATTTCCGGCTGTACTTCGTCGCCTTATACTGCTCAAAGACTGGGCGGGTTTTGGCATACTGAACCGTTGCGGCCTTTAGCCCGGCATTGGTTTTCATGGCCTGCTCCGTCTGCTTGACCTGTTCGGAAATAACATGGAAACGGTCTGCCGCCTCGGTGGCTTTCTTCGCCAACTGCTCATAATCGGTCAGGTTATTGTCCTGTATATAGGCAAGAGCGGCGGCCATCTGCTTAATGTTAAATACCTTCGCCCAGCGTTCATATCCCGGCCCCTTACCGGCAGCCAGCTTTGCTTGAATATCCACCGCCAGACTGATTTTCCGCTCCGAGTGCCCGGGGCGTTTTTCTTTGCCCTCAATGGCGGCCAGAACATCTTGCAAGTCGTAGCCGTCCCCCAGCGTGGAGGCGCGCAGACGGGTGAAGCGTTCCTGTCCCTGCCCGGTCAGCCGGAAGCTGATACCGCCGCCCCGAACCGTCTTGACCTCATACCCGGCCCGTTTCATCAGGGCAAGAAATTCATCCAGATCGGCGGGGCGTTCCGCCAGTACAGTATCAATGGTAAGGCGCAGCCTGTCTTGATAAGAAAGCGGCCCTTTTCGTTCTTTCTGCCATTCTCCATAATTCCGATACTTACCCTTGCTCCGGGGCTTCGGGTTCTCCACAATGGACAGCCCGTTTTCAAGACACAGCCTGTCAGAGAGCCGACGGAGGGCAAAGCTGGAGCCCCAAAAATTTCGGAATTTCCGGGTGCAGTCAAGGGTGGTGGAGTTGTAATAAATGTGACAATGGATGTGCTGCTTATCGGTGTGCGTGGTAACGATAAAAGCGTGCCGCCCCTTTGTCCAGCGCATAGCCAGCTCATAGCCGATACGGTTCGCCTCCTTCGGGGTGATCTCGCCCGGATAGAAGGATTGTCGTATCTGATAGCACAGCACATTATTTTCTTTCTTCTGTTCCCGGCCCGTCATAGCGGCATAGCTGGCCTTTGCCAAAAGGAACTCGTCCGCCACGGTGGCCGGATCACATTCATAAGCGGAGATATACTTTCCGCTTTCTGTTTTCTCCGGGTCCTTGCCATAGTCCAGACAATCCCGGATAGCCTCAGCAATCGTTTCGCCTTCGCCCGCATGGCGCTGTAACAAAGTTGTGGTAGCCAAAAATCATTCCTCCTTTCCATGAGAAAGGGGCGGCCCATTCAGACCGCCCCGACTTCGGGCCAGTATGGCCCGAGGCTGCTTAACTTGCCAGAAACCGGTACAGAGCGGATTTGCCTCCGTCCAGCGCCCAAAGAAGGGAGCCCGCCGCCGCTTGCAGTCCATACGGCGAAAGAAGGAAGGCAAGAAACAGAAATACAATCCCGCCTATGGGCGTCGGCGTGAAAAAGAGAGCGACACCCAGCACCGTCAGGATCACAGAGGCAATCGTCAGCAGGACGGCACAAATATCAAATAGGAACACCAGCAGAGCCGCCAGAAGGGACAACGCTAAAGCAAAGGGAGCAACCAATATTTTCAGCAGTATCTTCATCTTCAAAACCTCCTTTATCTATCCTTCCTACCTCTATTTTATCATGCCTGCCCGGGGACATAAATGTTGCGAAAGATTAGTAAATCCTGTCCCAAACTTTCGGGTCATACTGGCCCGAAGTGGTAAAAAAAGAGCAGGGCGGCAAGCCCCGCAACGGAAGCTTGCCGCCCTCGTCTTACTTTGCCACCAGCTCGGAGAGCTCCCGCAGTACCTTTGACACCTCGCCCCACAGTTTTTCATAGTCCCGCTTCAATCCGTCGATTTCCTCCGGGTACACGCCATAGGTATGTGCGTGTATGGCAACCTGATTGAGATTGTTAGAACAGCGCCGTTGCAGAGAGATCAACTCTTTTACAGGTGCAAGGTCGATGTGCAGGATATATCCATTCAGAGCCATTTTCCGCACATAAGCCCCGGCGTTGGAAATGCCCGCCTCAGCCATCCGTTCATGGATGGCTGCCAGCTCGTCCGGCGTTACCATAACGTGCAGATGGACATTCCGCTTGCGGTTCTCCATCAGCGTTCCAACTCCCGGCCTTTCCGGCGCTCTTTGGGCTCCTTTACCTTATCAAGCGGTTTTGCGTCCAACTCCGGGGGCGTGGGTGGGATAGGCGTGTTGTTGGGTACGCCGTCGATCATGTTGCAGTTCTGCTCCGTGGAGAGCTCGGCGGTTTTCAGATAGTTGTCTTTTTCGTGCATGGCGATCCTCCTTTATCGTTCCTCATGGTTTTTATGGCTCCGCTTCTGGCCGGGCTCCTTTTGGGGTTCCTGCCCTCTGGTTCCTTCTTTGAGCCGGGCGGTAATGGATGGGCGCACCCGGTCAGGATTGCCCGGTGCTGGTTTCAGTTCATAATCCTCTATCTGCTTTTCGGTCAGCGGCTTTGCGTAGGTCAGTTCGCCCCATGCCATCAGCCTGCCGTCTGCCACAGGACGCCGCCTGTCGTCATCGTAGTTGACGATGGAAAGAGGCTGGTTATCCGGCGGCTTCGGGTAAGTTCCTATGTCCACGGGCCGCTGGGTGGAATAATAGCGGTAAACGCCCTCCGGTCCCAGCTCGGTATGCTTGACCGCCGCATGGTAAAACTGCTGATAGTCGTCCACCCGGCGGTCAAAGTCCCGCTGCGCCCACGCCTGACTGGTTCCATAGCGGCCCCAGTAGTAATCCCGATGGCCGTTTTCCCCCTCGGTAAACTGCCAGGTCACAAAGGGGCTCGGCGCTCCCGGATTATGCCCCAGCGCAAAGCCGTGTCCGGTTTCAAAGGTGGCAGCTTTCAAAATCACATATCCTTGTACTGTCTCCAAGAGATTCCTCCTTTCTGTGCCTCGGGTCAACATGACCCGAAGTGCTGGATGTTACGAAATAAGAGGGCAGACCGGGGAGGAATGTAATAAGATATTCCCACCCCGGAAACACCCTCAAAAAAGCCCGGAATGTCAAGCCTTTGGAGGCGGCAAATCGTAACAGCCGCCCGGCCTTTTCTCCCGCATTTTCCTCATGCGTTCCCGGCTTTTTCGGCGGTTCCCTTCGGCCTTGCAGGCGTCGGAACAGTAGGCTTGACGCCCCTCGGGCAAAAACGCCTTTCCGCAGACCGCACAGGCCCGCAGCTCCGGGGAGATGCCTTCCGTTGTCAGCGCCGCTTGAAGCTCCGGGTTAAGGGGCAGGACAGCCTCACGGAAATAACGGCAGTATGCCCCTGTCCAGCACTTGTGCAGCATATAGCAGGCACAGTCAAGAGGAAGGCACAGGCCGCTTTCCCGGTCATAGTTGGCGCACATCCCCGTGACCAGAGAACGGATTTTTTTCTTCTCGTCACGGGTCAGCTCCCGGGCGTCCATTTAAGACTTCGGGCCACGATGGCCCGAAGGGCGGGGCTCCACGATCAGCGCCCGGAACTTCTTCCGGCACTGTTTTTTCTTTCCTTTGCACTCCTTGTAGTAACGGCATCCCTTACAAGGATCGTCATTGTCCCAGCCGGGGTGCGGTACTTCCTTCATCATTCGTTCAAAAGGGCTGCTTGTAAAATTCATTCTCATTCCTCCGTATCTTCCTCCCACGGCGGGGTATCTTCGTCCTCGGGTTCCTCTGCGATCTCCTCCAGCTCCCCGTCCTCATATTCGCAGTAATCATCTTCCAAATCCGGGGCCTCATGCTTTGGCTTGTAAATCTTGAAATAGTAACCAATCCCACCGCCGGCCAGCACCACCGCACCGATCAGGAGCAGAGAGAGAAGGGGGCTGTCCTTTTTCTCCGGCTCGGGTTCCGGTACTTCCTCCACCGGTTCGGTCGGCTTTGGCTCTGGCTCAGGGGTCACTTCTTTGGGCGGTTCCTTACCCTGTTCAGCAAGAGGCAGAAGGTCGTCTGTGGTAACGGTATTGAGGAAATAGACGTTCTCGCTGGTTTTCTGTTTGTCGATCACCAGATAAAACACGCTCTCGTCTGCTGTGGTGATGGTGTAGAACTCCTTTCCATCCTCGTCGGTGGCGTTGTCCACCACGGTTCCCGTCCCGTCCGGGGTAAAGGGGTTCTGGGTTTCCGGCTCCGCTTCGGTTTCTGCCGGGGAGGGAGCTGTCTCCGGCTGCGGCTCGCTGCTCTGTGCATAAGCCGGGACTGTAAAGATCAGGCAACACAAAAGGCTGGCAGCCATCGCCGCCAGCCTGCGGTATTTAATTTTCTTCATGGGCTGTGTCCTCCTTTTCGGGTGCCTCCGGCTTCGGGTCAGTATGACCCGAAGCGGTAAGGCTGTTTTTGGGGTCATTCAAAAAAGCCATAAGCTGGGCGGGCGTCAGTTTGAGGGAGCGCACCGCCTGCACGATCTGGCTGTTTTCTTCCTCCTGTTTCTGCTTTTCCAGCTCCCGGATTTTGGCCTGCCACTCGGCAGCCTTCTCCCGGGCTTTTTCCAGTTCCTTATCGAGCTTGTCGATCTTGTTCATGCAAGGACTCCTTTCCTCTGGCTCACAAACGCCCGAAGGCATAGAAATGTGTCTGCCAGTAGCTTGAATTGATGTTTGCGTATTGGATGGGCGAACCACAATGGAGCATCATCCCGTCGCCCACATAAATCCCCACATGGGACACAGGGCCGGGGCTGTCATAGGTTCCCGTGAAAAAGATAATGTCGCCGGGCTTTGCCTCGGAGGGGGAAATGATAGCGCACTGGTTATAAATGCCCTGCGCCGTGGTACGGGGCAGGTTGTGGACGCCGCTGGCCGTGTACACCCAGCAGACAAAGCCCGAACAGTCAAAGGAGGTGGACGGGCTGGAGCCGCCCCACACATAGGGCCAGCCGATGTACTTTGTGGCTTCTTCCATGAGCGCCGCAAAAGCCGGGTCATCCAGCGCCTCGCCGGGTATCTCATAGCTGGGGCCGGTATCTTCGCCGCCGTTGTAAATCCCTTCCCACAGATAGGGTTTGTTGCCTTTGAGCTGCTGCATAACGGTGTAGATTTCCCGCTGCTGTTCGTTAAGCCTCGGCAGGATCACGGCGGGCAGCGTCTTGTTTGTGAGGGTCACATTGAGAATGTAATACTCATAGGGGACTTCCTCGGTGGTGGTTTCCCCGGTCTCCGGGTCGGTGCTGGTTTCGGTGCGGTAGCGTATCTCGACTTCCTCCGTCAAGGTCAGCTCATACTGTGCCTCGAAGATCTCCCGCAGTTCGTCCTGCACCTGTTCCCGGAAATACACATGGTACTTTGCCGAGAGATAGGACGCCAGCTCATAGGGGTTATGGCCGATCTCGTCCACGGAATAGCGGTACTCGTCATAGCCGGGATGGGTGCTTTCGATGTTCGCTACCGTCTGCGCCAGCTCGTTTTCCAGTGCCGTGTAGTCCTCGTCCACGCCCAGCAGGTCCGTATCCTCCGAGGCGTAGGAGGTGCCGGATAACGCATTGGCAAGGCCGCTGCCAAGCGTGGGAAAGATAGAGCTTACCGCCGACACAAGAAAACAGAGCAGCAACAGCAGGAGCAGGACCAGCACCGCCACGGGATGACGGGTCACAAACTGCGCCGCCCGACGGGTCGCAGTTCCCGAAGCGGCAGCGGTTTTCTTTGCGGCCTTTGCGCCCTGTTTTGCAGCCGCCTTTGCTTCTTTGGAATACCGGCGTTTCAGTTTCCATTTCTGCTGCACACGGGAAAGCGGATTGCTGGCAAGTTCCGGGTGCTCGGAGGCCATCTTTTGAAAATCCACATTGGCCCGGGCTTTTATGTCCTTCCGTTCCCACTTTGCTACCTTCCGGGCTGGGTGTTCCCGCCAGCGGCGTTTGGCATAGCGGGTCAGTTTCCGGGCTCCGGCCTCTGCGGCCAGCTCGGATTTATGGGCTCCTTCCACACCCACATTTTCATGCTCAACCTCGTGTATCTTGTTGTGGACATAGAACCACGCTTCTGTACGGGCTCCCCGGACTGCCTTTTTTGCAAGCCCCGGCGGCTTCTTCGCTGCCCGTTTTGCCTCGGTCTTGTCCAGTTTCTCCCGGGCCTTTCCCAGCTTATCCCCGGCGTGTTCCGCTTTTGCCTGTGCTTTCTGGTACTTGTCCTTTTTGCTCCCGGCCTTCTCGGCGGAGCCCTCCGGCTCCTGTGCCTTGCCGGTATCCTGCGGCCCGCCCGCTTCATCTTCCTGCCTCATGCGGTCAGAGGGACGGCTTTTCCGGCTGTCCTCTTGAAACTTACCGCTTTTGGACTTCGGGCCATCATGGCCCGAAGGGCTGTCCTGTCCGGTATCCTCGTCCTCAAACCGCAGACGCCGGGATGGTGCGGGGGAAGGTCCTTCCCGTTCAGCCGGTCCGGGGCGATTGCCCCCGGTATCCTCCGTCGGCCCCGGCCTTTGAAAATTCCGTTTGTCCGGTTTCTTTTCGATGATGTATCCCTCCTTTCCAAACCTCGGGCCAGCATGGCCCGAAGTGTGTTATGCCCGGTTCATTTCCTGTTTTTTGTCCTCCGGGCGGGTGGTCATAATGGCGTACAGCTCGGTATTCTGCGGGAAGCGGTCAACAAACGGGATGGTGGTGTTCCCGAAGAACAACAACCCTTCGCCGGAATTGGTGTGGGTCACATAAGAAAGCTGGTGGGGGCTGATACCGAGCTGTTTGGCTAAAATCTGCCTGTCGCCCTGCGCCTGCGAGAGCAGCACAAGGAAGTCCGAGTTTTCAAAGATGTTCTCGATCTCCGGGCTTGCCAGAAAA
>NZ_QUHK01000001.1:4911-7611 GCF_003479665.1 Blautia sp. AF14-40 | reverse complement strand
ACTGCTTTGCAAGGATAGTACGGTCGCCCTGCGCTTGATTGAGCATGAGGACAAAATCGCTGTTTTCAAAGATATTTTCCACCTCGCGGCTTGCCAAAAGGTCGTAGGGTAGGGTAAAGGCGCCTTGTCGCCGTTGGCGGTAGGTTTCCTACACCCTCCCTCGGAACCGGACTTACTCCTCTCGAAGTATCCGGCTCCCCATTAGTAATTAACGTATTGATTAGTGTCTGTGTATTCTTTCATGGCACTTGCTACAGACAACAAGCGTTTTCCGCCGCTTCTTTTTCATCACGGTTTCCCAATCAGAATTACCCAATTCGTTTAAGTTCCGTATAACGTGAACCTCATACAAATCGGCTTCTTTACACCCACATAGTTCACAAACTCTGGCATTGAGCCGTTGTCTAATAGTGGTTTTCCAGCTGAATTTCTTTCTCTGATAAATGATGTCACTCGCTTCGCCACGCTTACAATCTGCGATTTTAACAGGGCGAACACGTTTTGTTCCTGCTTTAGTTTCATAAGGGACAGACCATGTTTTCCCGTCTTTATACTGGCGAATGATTTTGCGGATACTGGTTTTGTGCTTATTAGCAATCGTCTTTAAGCAACTGTACTCCATAAGATAGCAGAAGTAGTCCAGCGTGTGATAATCACAAGCCAGATTGTAATAGTTGCATAATCCTCTTGCTTCGGCATTGTACTGTTCCACAATCTCATAATCCGCAAGGTTGAGAAGTCCGGCTCGGTGTATCGGCTGAAACTCCCCGTTTTCCTTTTGGCGAATGACTTTCTTTGCAAACATGAATTTCTCAATCTTTTCCGTATGGGGAACAGACAGGGCAACTTTCATGTGCAGGGTACGGGATTTTCTCCACGTTCCGTTTTTCATTCTGTGACCTTTGACTTCCTGATTTCTGCGGACGCAAATATCATATCCAATGAAACGGACTTTTTCGGAGCTGTGCGTTATCAGCGTCTTTTCCTCGCTTAGAGTTAATTTCAGCTCTGTGCTTAGAAATTCAGCGATTTCGGCTTTCAAGTCCTCACATTCCGCTTTTGTGCCGCACACACCTGCCAGCCAATCGTCCGCATAACGGACAAAAGTGAACTTCTTGTTGTCGGCAGGTTTGCAGGGCAGATTTCTCATAGCTTCCTTCTGTGCCCTATGCTGGTCAATCAGTTCTTGTCTTGCCGCTTCATCAGCGGTATGGTCAATCCAATAAGACAGTCTTTTTAATTCTTTGCTTGCCGCATGATATTCCGGTGTCTGATATGCAGACCTCGGCTTATCAAAGCGTTCTGCGATTTCCCGAAACTTCTTGTCCAGCTCATTCAGATAGATATTTGCAAGTATTGGAGAACAGATACCACCCTGCGGGGAACCGCTGTAAGTGGCGTTGTATTTCCAATTCTCGATATACCCAGCTTTCAAAAACTGGCGAATGATGTTCAGAAAACGACTGTCCTTGATTTTCCTGCTCAAAATCTCAATCAATTTTTCGTGATTGATGTTATCAAAACAACCTTGTATATCGCCCTCGATAAACCAGACCACGCCTGTGAAGTCAGAAGAAATCTGACGGAGTGCGGTATGACAGCTTTTACCCGGTCTGAAACCGTGGGAGTGGCTGTCAAAGACAGGTTCATAGATAGCTTCTAAAATCATTCTGACAACTTCTTGCAGGAGCTTGTCACGGAAAGACGGGATACCCAGCGGACGGAGCTTTCCGTTTTTCTTTGGAATATACTCACGCCTTACAGGATTGGCTTTGTAGGTTCCGTCCTTTAGTGACTGGATTAACTCTTTTACATAGAAGTCACTGAAACCGTCTGCGGTATCGTTGTCGATACCCTGTGTTGTTGCTCCTTTGTTTGCATAAAGTTTCTGATAGGCGGCGTAGTAAATATCTTCACGAAGTAAGTATCTGTAAAGTCTTGTGAATACGCCGTCTTTGTGTTCGCTGGAACACTTTTCAATACGCTCTAAAATTTCAGATGTTGGTTTCATTGAGGTTTCTCCTCCCTTTCATTCTTACATTTTAGATGTTACTAACTGGCTCCCTTCGCCATGTAAGGGTCGTTATCCCTCTCGGACTACTATGGAGCCTCCGTTACCATATCCGGCAAATGAGCCAGACTTAGGCAATCCCCAGTTAGCACTGTGCATAGGTTAGTGAAGATTGTCGGATATGCTTTCGGTTCGTTGTGACGTGTTCTCACGCCTGTTTCATAACGTGTTGGCAGTTGTCCCGCCGTGAAAGATGACGTGACAGCGTTATGACATGGGTTTCAGGACTTTTCCCACACCTGCAAAAAACAGGAACTGGAACCTTACATTCGATAAACCCAATCTTATCCTCATATCTTCTTAACATTAGAAAACAGTCGCACCTAAGTCCTTTGGTGACTATTCCTTTTTCTGCCATGCGCTGTTCCCGTAAAGGATTTCTCCTTAGTCGGTAAGGCAGATTGTTTCGCACACTGCCGTGTGCGGCAGTACCTTAGACTGCTTTGCACAGCGCCCTATCTGGGCGCACTTTGACGTTCTGCGTAATGGCTGTGGGGATACCGCCCCATTTACGGAAACGCTTCCAAATCTCCACGCTGTAAGCGGCGGTCTGTTCCTCTTTTAAGAGCAAGTGAAACTCGTCCATATAGTAGCGGGTGGATTTCTTTTCTGCCCGGTTTATCGTTACT
>NZ_QUHK01000001.1:0-4901 GCF_003479665.1 Blautia sp. AF14-40 | reverse complement strand
AGTACCTTAGACTGCTTTGCACAGCGCCCTATCTGGGCGCACCTTCACGTTCTGCGTTAAAGCACTGGGAACGCACCCTTTTTTTCGCAACATTTTCCAGATCGCCACACAATAGCTTGCCGTCAGACGGTCACGGAGCAGCACATGAAATTCGTCGAAGTAGCACCATGTAGCGATACCGCGCAGGAAATTCATGGACACCTGCGAGTTTACCAAGTCCTGCATAATGAGCATGGCAATCGTCCGAAGCCCGGCACCCAGCTTTTTTAAGTCAAGGCATACCAGACGGCGGTTCAGGTCCACATTGGTTTCATGGTTGAACACGTTAAGGGAACCCGACACATAGATTTCAAGGGCAGTTGCCAGCCGTACCGCCTCGCCCTCCGGCTGGGAACAGAGCAGGTCATACAGGGTTTGGAGGGTCGGCATTTTGCTTGTTTCCGGGTCCTGCAAGTGTTCCCGGTACATCTGGCGTACACAGCGGTCAATGACGGTCCGCTCCACCGGCTGCAAGCCATCCTTGCCGCCGACGATCAGCTCCATCAGCGACAGGATAAAGTCGGCTTTCAGCGCCATCGGGTTTTCCTCGTCAAAGCTCAGGTCAATGTCCATCGGGTTGATGTGGTGGGGGCTGTCTGGGGCGATTTCGATGACCTGTCCGCCCAGCCGCTTGATAAGGGGCGAGTATTCGCCCATCGGGTCCACCACAATGATCCGGTCACGGGTGGCAAGGAACACGTTCACAAGCTCTCGCTTTGCGGCAAAGGATTTGCCGGAGCCCGGCACGCCGAGGAACAGGCCGTTGGGGTTTTTGAGCTTTTTCCGGTTTGCCATGATGACGTTATGGGAAAGTGCGTTGAGCCCGTAATAGACGGCTTCGCCATCCATGCGGAGCTCCTGCGTCATAAAGGGAACGAAAATGGCCGTGGAGCTGGTCGTCATGCCACGCTTGATCTCAATGCCGTTATGACCCAGCGGAAGGCTGGAAAGAAAACCGTCCTCCTGCTGGAAGTCCAGCCGCTTCAAGGTGCAGTTGTATTTCTGGACGATACCCGACACCGTGAACAGGTCATTGTCCAGCTCCCGGCGGGTCGGGGCCATGTTCACCACAAGGAAGGTCAACAGGAACATTCGCTCGTTCCGGCTCTGCAAATCTTCCAAGAGGGTCTTTGCGTCGTTGCTGTACGTTACAAGGTCAGGCGGGAGTATGTCCATGTCGTACCCTGACCGGGCTGCCTTTTTTTGTTCCTCCACTTTCATCTTGTCAATGTCGGAGACTTTGGCCTTGATGGATTTTACGGCGGCGGCCTGATCGACGGTCTGGATATGGAGGGTAATGGTCATTTCCGCATCCATTTCCAAAAGCTCCGCCAGCAGCTTGTCCGAGAGCTCCGAGGCCAAAATCTGCAAGTAAGAGGCAGCGCCCCAGGTCGTCCCCACCCGGAACAGTCGGCTGAAACGGAAATCGAAGCTGTCCGGGGCGATAAAGTCTTTGGTGGAAAGCCCGGTTTTGGGGATCATATCCCATGAAAACCGGAAGGGGGAGCCGCTGCCGGGGTGGAGTTGCCCGTGAAGAAGCTCCAGCCGTTCCAGCCCCGAAAGGGAACGGCACTTGACGCCCAGCTTTTTGAAGTTCCCGCAAATGTCCGCCTCTACACGTTCCAGCCTTGCCCTGGCGGTGGGAAGGTCGTCCACGTTCACGCCGAAGGTCAGGAGCTTTGTGCGGACAATGCCGTTGTTGCTTTTGGCGATCTGGTTTTCCAGCATTTCCACATACTCACACCGGACGCTGTTGTAATCATCGTCCTGCATGGGGATGTTCACGCTGTACCGGCTGCCCGGGCGGCTCCGGTGGTTGAGGAAGGAAAGCTGGAACGGAAGGCTGCTGTCAAAGTAGTTGAGGCAGGCGCTCCACCCGTCAAAGATGGCTGCCTGATCTTCGGACTGTGCGAGCTGGTAGTTGATGTCCTCGTATTCAATGGTTTTGGTGTAATAGCGGTCCGCTACCCGGCACACCCCGTCCCGGTACATTTCCCGGTAAGGGAGGGTCTGCTGGGCGGTGGTGGGAATGTTCTTTCCTTTCGTGAACAGGCCGGTAAGGCCCTGCTTTTCAGGCTTTCTGCCTGCGGGCTTTCCGGCCCTTCTGCTGTTTCGCAATCGGCTGCGCCTCCTTTCTGGCGCTAAGCAGCGCATAGAAGTTTTCGGTTTTGTAAGGCCGCACACGGGGATAGAGGAACCGGGTGCGGATGATGTTTTTCAGCACTTTTTCCAGCGGCAGACCGTCTCGTTCATACATAGCCAGAAAGAAGAACGGGAGCATGAGGCCGATCATCAGGAACATGGCGGCACTGTTCCCGATACTGCCACGGGAAAACAGGTAAGCCGGGAGGCCCACCGCCGCTGCGCTGGAAAAACAAACAAGCTGGCGCTTCGTTAGGTTGAAGGCCAGCTTTGTCTTGATTTTGGAAAGGTCTTTTGGTACTGGCACATAGGCCATTTTGGTACACCTCCTTTATTGCTTCGGGCCAGCATGGCCCGAGGTTATCTTGCGGCCTCTTTGGCCGGGGCTGTGCTGCGGGCAGCTTCGGCGGCCTCTCGTCCGCTCTGCCTTGCCCGCCAGTATTCGGGGTGATACTGCCGGATGGACTGATTGAGTTTTTCTTCAAACTGTCCTTTGTCCTTAATGCGGTCAGGGATGTTCCACAGTTTTTTGTCCAGCAGTTCCCGGAGCACCACACTTTCCTGTGCGTCCTCCTCATAGCAGATATAGCCCTTATCCTTGAAGCCGCACTTTTTCGCCGCCGGGGAGAGGACGGCGGCTACCTCGTTTGCCACCATCGTTCCGCCGTGGCTGGCGGTAGATACCAGAAACACCCCCGGACAGAGGGTTTCACAGCTTTGCACCTCGCCCCATGGGGAGCTTTTCGGCGCATGGAACATTCCGCCCGTCCGGCTCCGGTCCGCCTGCATGAGTGCTGCCTTTTCTAAGATGACTTTCAGTTCCGGGGAAAAATAGGCATATTCCCGAAGGACACGGGCGGCGTCCCCGCCGCAGGCGTTCATCAACAGGGTATAGGCGTCGCTGTCCGCTTTGGTACAGCGGCCCAGCAGTTTTCCGTCATAGTAGCAGGCCGCGTCATAGCCCGTCCGTTTGCGTGGCATGGTTCCCGCCTCCTTTCTGCTTCGGGCCAGCATGGCCCGAGATCAACGCTCTGCGCTGCGGCTGGATTTTTCCTTCGGAGGCCGTTCTGCCTTTGCCTGTTCGGCAGCCGCTTTCCCGGCTTTGAGCTGGTCGCTGATAGACGCACGCCCCACAGAGCCGCGCTCCGCCATCTGTTCCAGCTTTGCCTCATAGGCTTGCAGAACAGCGGTATTGAGCTGTTCTCGGAACTCCTTTGTGACAGGGTAGGCCATATCCCGGTAGCCGCCTTTGCCGTCCGGCTGGCTGGGCATCCCAAGAAAGAGGCCCTTGCTGCCCTGTACGATTTTCAGATTTTCCACCACAAAGCAGTCATTGAATTTCACGCTGGCAAAGCCCATCAGATTTTTCACAGGTTCGATGACCCGCACGCTTACATCCAGCTTCAACGGTGCGGTCGGGGTGGTGTTTGCAACCTTTTCCTGCATGGTTTCCTCCTTTCCGGCGGGAACAAGGTTCCCGTCCTTGTAGTCATAGCCTTCCGCCCGGAGTGCCGCCAGCGTGTCCGCCGATACGCACCCGGACAGTTTCAGATCGGTTTCCACCATAAAGCGCATGGTGTCTGCTTTAGAAAATTCTTCGGGGAGCTTTCCGTAGAAAGCTGGGTGCGGCTGTCCGTCCGCACCCTGTTTGTAACGCCGAGGCATACCGCCTCCTTTCCGCTTCGGGTCAGCATGGCCCGAAGTCTCTTAATGGCAGCCGAAGATGGATTTTGCAAGACTGCCTGTTTTGAATAAGGTAAAACACAGCAGCACCGTATATCCCACACAGCCCCAGATCGCCCCGATGGGGTCGCCGTCGGTGGCGATACTCTGGATCAGCACCGCATAGATGGCGACACAGACTAAGATCAATAGACCTTGAAAACCCACCGCAAAGAGGGAGCGGAAATAGTTCTGCCCCATGTGTCCGGTTTCCCTGTTGGGGACGGTGGCAAACGGGATAGGCGCTAAACTTGTGAGTAAATAAATTTCAATCATACGGCCATATACGATGACGAAGATCACGATGTTTAAGGCAATCATGGTAAGCTGGATCAGGAAGGACTGGAGCCAGAGTCCGAACAGAGGGCCTAACTCCATCGCCTCAAGCTCTGTCCGCAGACTGTCCAGCACATCTGGCGTGATCTCTGTCCCGTTCTGGATAATGCCCGCTGACTGCTGGATCACATGCTGGCTCACATCAAAGACCGCCAGCACGATATTGAAGGTATTCGTCAGGATCATCACAGCCACAAAGGTTTTGAACACCCACTTAAAAAACATCCATGTGTCAACTTCATGGAGGTTGTTGCGTTCTATGAGCATCTGTATCAGTTCATAGGTCATAACAAAAGTGAGGATGACCCCGGCGATTGGCAGAATGGCAGTTTCGGAGATCTGTCGTATCATGGAAAAGACCCCGGCGTTCCAGTCCGCCGGGGTCGTGCCTACCTGTGTGGCGATCTCGCCAACGCTCTGATTGACGTTATCGAAAAGGCCGTCCAGATTCCCCATGATACCATCGACGAGCAGACCTTTCAGCCATTCAACGATTGCGTCGATGATAAAGTCCATACATCAGCTCCTTTTCTGGAAAAAGGGACAACGGGTGACATTTAGCTGAACAGCCCGGACAGCAGAGGGATAAGCTGAAGACCGATCAGAACGACACCGCCGCCCGCCATGAGCTGTTTTATCCCCAATTAGGTGTAAAACTCTGC